>JAPLOD010000906.1 GCA_026692735.1 Planctomycetota bacterium
CAGCCCTTCAGCGTGCCCTTATCGTCCGCGCCGTCAACCTTCATCACAAACAGAGCGTCCGTCAGCGGCCCACGCTGCTCCCCGCTGAGATGCCAGAACTCGCCCCCCTCCTTCACGCGCTCGTGTTGCGCCACCGTGAAACCCTTCGGCAAAGCCGTCGCAAACCCCCAGGCCTGGTCCCGGACGGCCGGCCCCCCTGGCTGAGGCCGGGGGCTTGCGCCCGGCGCAACGGGGTGCGCAGGCTCCGCACCGGCCTTCGCCACGGGGGCTGGTGGGCGCGGAGAGGCCGGCACAGCCACCGCCACGCGCAAGCCAAGCCCGTCGCCGCAGTTGGCCGGCGAGTACCTGAAACGGCTGGCCGAGCGGCAGTCCTTCGGACTGCCGTTCCAGGAGCCACCGCGGGCGACGCGTGCCTGGCCCGTGACTGCTCCTTCCGGGTCTGTTGCCGGTCCTGCCGCGTAATCTTCGTACCAATCCAGACACCACTCACAGACGTTCCCGTGCATATCGTGCAGGCCCCAGCCGTTCGCCTTGAAGGAACCCACGGGCTTGGCTCCTTCGGCCTTCTGCCACTTCGCGTCAAAGCTGCACCAGCCGGTCTTCTTCAATGCCTCGATGTCGTCGCCGCTGCAATAGGGCGTCTTCGTCCCCGCCCGGCAGGCGTATTCCCATTGCGCTTCCGTCGGTAGCCGAACCGTCCACTTCCCCTCGCCCGCCGACGCGGGCAGGGCGAGCGGCACCTTCGCGTTCAGTTTCCTGCAGAACTCCTGGGCATCATCCCACGAGACCTGCTCCATAGGGTTCTTCGGGCCTGTCAGCCGGCTGCGGCCCTTCCCGATCACCGCCTTGTACTGTTCCTGCGTTACCTCGCACTCTCCGATGTAGAACGGCTGGGTGATCGTGACCTCGTGCTGGGTTTCGTCGCGCCCGCGCCCCTTCTCCGCATCCGGGCTGCCCATCGTGAACCTGCCTGCCGGGAGGAGCACCAGGTGGAGCACCACGCCGCCGCCGAGATCGAGTGACAGCGTCGGCGGCAGGTTGACTCGCTTCGCGTAATCGGCAATGGCCTCCTGCCCGTCATGGAGCGCCCAGGGCTGGGTCTCGGGGACGGGTTTCGAGCTTTCAGGTTGCGTTGCCGGAACCGCCGCACCCCCGGCCCCCGCGCGTTCCTCCGCCATGGCCAATGCATCTCTGGCCGGACCATCGTCCGGCTGTTCGCTCAGCGCCGCGCGGAAGTGCGTCGCCGCGTCAGACCAGCGGTCGTCTGCCAGCGCTTTGTCGCCTGCAGCCATCGCCTGCTGGTAACGCTGGTCGCTGAGGCCCTCCTCAGCGTGTCTGACTCCGTCTTCGGCCAGCTTCGCATCCGGAGAACCGGGCCACAGAGCTATGGCCTCCGCATATGCCTTCTTGGCCGCCTCGAAATTCCCGCCGCCAGCCAGTGCCTCGGCTTCCTTCAGCTTCGCCGCAGAATCGCTCCGCTTCTTCAGCTCGGCCCGAGCGTCCTTGAGCAGCGCCTCGCCTTCCACGCGCTCCGGGCCTTCCGCCGGGGCTTGCGGCGCCTTCTCCAGCAGCGCCACCACCTGCGCCCAGTCCTCCGCCTTCCTGGCTTCCCGCGCCAGACTCAGAGCATCGGAAAACGCCAACGTCTTCCCGGCCGGCGCAGCCTTCTCGTCCGCTTGGATGGGCGCGTTCTCGGCCTCCTGCCTGTGCGGCACCCGCTGCGCTTGCCAGAGGCCCACGCCTGCCATCGCCAGAAGCACTGCCGCGCCGGGGACGAGCAGTATCCGTGCGTGGGGCCACCGCGCGCCTACCCTCTGGGGAACACCAGCCACTGCCGGCTTCCGCAGAGACGCCAGGCACTCCTCCAGCGCCGCCACTGCGGCTGTGCCGTCGGCATAGCGTTGCTCAGGTTCCTTGCGCAGGCAGCGTTCGACGAAAGCCGCGGTCGCCGAAGACACATCGGGCCGTTCCTGCGCCAGCGGCTTCCTGCGCCCCATCGCCGTCTCCAGCGTCCGCTCCATCGAGGTCTTCCCCTCGAAGGGCGCATGCCCCGCCAGCAGAGCGTACAGCGTCGCGCCCAGGGCGAAGGCGTCCGCGGGCTTGCCCACGCTCTTGGCGTCGTCAATCTGTTCGGGCGGCATGTAGCCCAACGTACCCATCGCCGCGCCCGCGCCCGTCAGCGACGGACCCTCCCGTCCGGGCGCCTGCGGCACATACACTTCCGTAGCGCCCTCCACGTGTTCTGTGCGCGCCAAGCCCAGGTCGGCGAGCTTAGCCGCCGCAAAGAGCAGCTTCCTCGTTTCCCCGACCGTCGGGATGAGAATGTTGTCCGGCTTGATGTCGCGATGGATGATGTTCTGGGCGTGCGCGGCGGCCAGGCCCTTCGCGGCGGCGATGCAGATTTCGAGCGCCTCTGTTTCAGGGAGACCAGCGCGCCCGCTTTTCTGCGCGAGTTCCAGATACGTGCCGGCCGAGATGCCGCGAACGTATTCCATGACTTGGTAGAAATAGGGACCGTCCTGGTCAACATGGGAGACGTAGATGAGGTTCTCGGACCTGATCTGGGCCGCGATCTGCGCCTCGCGGACGAAGCGTGCCGCCAAGTTGGGACTCCTGCTGACGAGGTCCAGCGGCAGTACCTTAACCGCCACGCCCAGCCCCGTCATCGGATCCTGGCCGTAGTACACGGCGGCCATGCCACCTTGGCCGATCTTCGAAAGCAATGGAAAGCCGCCGAGCGCCGGACGCTGGACGCCGTGGTGTACCATACGCGGCGCTTTGGCGAGAAGCGGGTCGCCGGTGAGATCGTGGGAGGCAGACGCAGGCACGGCCCGGGCGCCTGCCGCACCGGGCGCCGATGCAGGCGCATCTGCCAGACCGCCCGTGCCGGGAGTTGCCCCAGGATCGCCCGTTGCCATAGCCGGCAGCTCCGCAGTCCGCTGAAGCGCTCAACGGCAAGAAGCAGAATGGCGGGATTCTAGCCGCCTGCCGCCCAGTAGCAAGGAAACGCTGTCTGGGTTGAGCGAACGAGACAGCGAGGATGCCCGCGGCCTCGTAGCCGCCGGTGTCTCCTGCAGGGCGGGCCCGGCCTTCCCCTCCGGTCGGGCCGACCACTCGTCCGCCGCCGGGGCATTCCCAGCGGGTTTGCCGTAACCGCCGCTGCGCTGGCCGGCGTGCCCATGATATCGCCGATCAGGCCGGCCGCGCCGTTGGTCCGACGCCGAGCGCCGATAGCCGGCGGCCCGATACCCCTGACGAACAGGGCACTTTGCGGCGCCAGAACCACGCTCTCGGCGCCGGGGGTGTCTTTGGCCGGTTTCGCGGTCTGGACGCGAAAAAGACGCTGAAACCCCGTCGAAGGCCGGGCCCAACGCCTCGCCTCACGCCGATACCCACGGCCATCCTTCTAGGGCACCTGCACCGCTCCTTCGCATCGCAGCTCGCCTGCCGCCGATCGGCAGTGCCTCAGAAGAACGCCGCTGGAACCGCGGTCCACACGGATACTGCTGGCCGGATGCGCTGCCGAGCAACCTTCCACGATGACCTCGCGCGACGCGCCCTGGACCACGATACCGCCACTGTTGTCCTCGGTCAGCCGCTCGCGGCGGTGGATCACGTTCTGGGTGATCTGACCGCTGAACGAGCCGGCCGGGCGCACCGAGCCGTTCACTTCGATCGAGCCCTGGCCTTCGCTCAACTCGTTGTCAAAGCACTGCACGTTGAAGTTGGGCAGCAGCGCCTCTGGCGAAGCCAGGCCGTAGTTGAGCAGTTGCGCGCAACGCACCAGCTTGTTGTCCGCATAGATGACGTCCAGCCCGCAGCCGAAGCCGGCGTTGACCCAGTTGGCGTCCTCGAAGCGGTTGCCGACAATCAGTGACCGGCCGCACAGCGGCACGATGGTCACCACGCTGCCCTCGTCCGGCGCCACCGCGAACGGCTCGACGAGGGTCCACTCGCGCCCGGCGAACGAGCGCACGCCGCGCCACTGGCTGCTGCCCTTGCCGAGTACCACTCCGACCACCGCCTTGCGCCACAGGCCGTGGCGCGCGTTGGCCCAGGTGGGGAACTGCGGGTCGGCGGCGAGGGTCAGCTTGGTTCCGTCTACCGCCGCCACAGCGCCGCGGTAGGCCGAGCCGCCGGCGTCGAAGGTGAACGAGAAGTCGGCCTGGTGCGCGCTGAGGGCCTCATGGCGGTTGCGGGCGTAGTAAAGGTCCTGGCCCACGCCGGCAATGTTCTGATAGGCGGTGGGGTAGGTGCTGACGAACTGGTTGTCCTCGACGATGACACCGCGGCTACCGCCCAGCGGACACGGCGTCTTGCCAGCCAGGATGCGGTTGTGCGTGATGACGCCATACTCGCCCGGCACCAAGCCCGTGCCCTTGGCGATGATATCGCAGTCGCTGACCTCAAAGTTGCGGCCCAGCCGCGCCACCAGCCCTTCGGGCCGCTTGTTACCGTCCAGGGCCCACAGATGGTCAACCCGCACGCGCACCCGGCGCAGCCGCACCTCGCCGAAGCCTTCGATGCCCGTGCGATGGGCCAGGGGCAGATAGAGGCTCAAGTCTTCGATGCCAAACGCCGGCCCGCTGATCAGGTTGGCCGGCGGTTCGGGCTCGGCTTCCTTGGCCAGGCCCTGGTCGCCGCCACCGTCGAGGTTGAACTTGCCGTTGCCCCACCAGAGGGTGGCCAGCCCCATGCCTTCGCCCTTGAGCAGCGTGCGCGGCGGCACGTCGAGCGGCGCGTTGAGGTGGTAGCGGCCCGCGGGAAAGTAGACGATGCCGCCGCCATTGGCCTTGGCCTTGGCCAGTGCGGCCAACACGCCCTTGGTGCGCTCGACCGGCTGACCGTACTTGACCAGCGTGCGGCGCATGTCGCGCACCGCGTCGGGTCCGTAGGGCTCGAGCACGCTGTAGATGGTGGCCGGCCACGGCGCGGGCGCGGTTATGGCCACCGTACCTGCTTCGCACCAAGCGCCCGCGCCGCCCTGGCCGTTGTGCAGGCGCACCGTGTAACTTTCGGGCGCCAGATCGGCCGGCACCGGACAGCGCAGCGACCAACCGTCGGCAGCCTCGGCGCGCAACACGATGGGCAGGCCCTTGCCCTTGAGAATGAACAACTGCACGCGCACGCTCGCCGCGTCGCTACCGAGGCACTTGCCGAAGATACGCAGCCAGCCGCCGGTGGTCGCGCCGGGACCGGCATCGCCCTGCAACCACCAGACATCGGGCCGGTTGAGCAGCACGGGCGCTGATTGCGCGCCGTCCGCCACCACCCGGCAGACAAACACGCCGGGGCGCGTGTCGGCAGGGATAACGAACTTGAGCGCGTCGTCGCCAGGCTGGAGCACCGGCAGCTTGACCCAGGTCAGCGCGGGCTGATTGGCGGCCGCGGGATCGCCGTCGTCCAGCCGCGCGAATTCCACCACCGGCTGCGTGCCGAACCCGCCGCCGCGAAGCAGTACCGTCTCATCAGGCCGCACTGGGTCCGAGGCCCAGGTCACCACCGGCTGGCCGAAGGCCAGTCCGGTCGTCGCCATCAGCAAGGCGGTGAGGGTGAAGAGAATGGTGTGTTTCATGCATGTTCCTTACCCAGGATTTCCTGGATGAATCGCTCTGAGCCGCTCCACCGGCTTGTTTTGAGGCTATTACCTGCATCGCTGATTTCCAGGCAAAGTGTTTCTGCCACTTCGGCTCTGGTGGTGTCCTGGGCCGGTTTTGTAATGCGGACGCGAAACCGGCCCCGAAACCCCGCCAGTACCGTAGCCGCCGCTGTCCTGCCGATCAGCGCCGCTCTTTCCGCCTTGCCCATCCCCGTCGCCTTGACGGGGCCGGGGCGGGACCTATCATCGGCGCAGAACGTCTTCCGCAATCGGAGCGGGCGATATGCGCCGTATGGTCGAGCTTCTGACCCGCCCCGCTGGCCGCCCTGGTTGGCGGGTTGGCGGGCGAACCGGGGGATTCTCCCTCGTGCGAACAGGGGAGGAGTCGTCGTGCGCCTAACGTGGATACTGATGATCGTGTCGGTCGGTCTTGCCGTTGAAGCCCCCCGCGCGGAAGAGGTAGTCTGGACTCCGGACCGTCGCCTCGTTACTTCCTCGCAGAAGACAGAGGATCCTTTGTATCGGCGAGTGAGCGTAGGAGGCACCCAGGTTGCGTACCCTGCCCAAGAGGAGGCTCGCGTCAAAGAGCTTCTGGTAGAATACACTGAAGTAGCGGCTCGGATGGGAGCGGCGGCGAACCGAAAAATCGCCTTAGAGGTCGCCGACGAGCCCATTTCGTTAGTCGTGGAGATAGTTAACGGGCTTACGAAGATCAACATGACGCTCAAGCCGTTCCCCGAAATGGCCAAGAGAAGAATCTCCATGCAAGTTGAGGGGACGGCGGGGCCGACGCTGTTCTGTTTGTGTCTGGTCGGAAACCTGTCGCTGTCGTTCGATGCTCGGGGGCCCGTAGGACAATTGGTTCTGAAAGACAGGAGCGACAAGGATGCCGCATCTTCGTCCACGGTCGCCCCGGTCCTCAGGAAGGACCCCATTGTGCCCCCGAAACAAGCCGTCGGGGGCAGTGAGAAGGGCGGCGACGACACGAAGCCCTGACCTTCGCTCCCGCGGCTCCGCCGCGCCTCCCCGCTGGCGGAAGCGCCCCCCTCTTTACCCGCCCCGCCCGGCGTGCTACGCTGGCGGTCTGGTTCTACCATCAGGGCGGCCATGTTCATGGACGACACCGAGGCCCAGACCGCGCCAGTCCCGACCCAGGCCACGCCCGCGAGGCGCCGCTGGTTCCGTTTCTCTTTGCGCACGCTGCTGATCTTCGTGCTGCTCGCTGGCAGTGGAATGGGGTTGTGCTGGCGCTGGCAGCCCTGGGCAGTGGTGTACGTTTTGAAAGGTCACACGGCCGCACTTTGCGGGATCGCCTTCTCTCCGGATGGGAAACGCCTGGCAACAGCAGGCAGCGACAAGACGGCGCGCGTCTGGGATATCAAGGCACAGAAGGAAGTACTCGTGCTCAGGAGCTTCCATGATTCCGTGTGCTCCGCGGAATTCTCGCAAGACGGCCGAAGAGTCATCACACAGGAGCTCGACTGGTATCGGGAGGAGTGGGACATAGTCACCGGCGCGCGCCTGGCTCAAGAAGCCCCGGACCTCGTCTGGCGCAGCGCGCATGAGGTCACGTCGCACGACGGGAGTCGAACAGTGTGCTGGGGAGAGGATTCGTTCGACGTGGTACTGACCGACGGGCGGAGTCGCGCGACGTTGGCCACGCTGAGTGGGCATACGGGGAAGATCAGGAACGTTCTGTTCTCGCCCGACAGCGCACGAATCCTTTCGTACAGTGAAGACAAGACAGGGATTCTGTGGGACTCAGAAACAGGTGCCCAGCGCGCGGTTATAGGGGGGCATGCAAGCCAGATCCATAGCGCCGAGTTCTCACGAGACGGCACACGCATCGTGACGTCAGGCTGCGAGGACTGGACTGATCGAGTCTGGGATGCCAAAGATGGCGCTGCGTTGGCCGTTCTCCCCAAGCCTGCTGGGCAACTGCACCTCGGAGCGACGATCTCCTCCGACGGACGGATGATCGCGAGCGCAGGAGATGAACACACTGTTCGCGTCTGGTCCCGTCGCCGCCCCGAATACTGGTGGGGCGTGGCGTGGCTGCATGAGTTCTGGCTAACGGTGGCGTTCGCGGTCGCGTTCGTGTGGAGCGTGTGGCGTGACAGGAAGACGCTATGACTGACGCCCCGAAGAAGCGCCCGTTCTTCCAGTTCCACTTGTCCACGGCCGTGGTGCTGGTGTTCGCGGCCGCAGGACTGCTGTGGGCGAATATGCATGAACGGAAGGCTGTGGCCCATTTCCTGGACCAAGAGTGGGAATGGGACCGCTCGCGTTCGGAGGTCCAGATCGAAGCATACGTCGTCTTCCATGGCTGGCCATCATTTTGTACCGAGTCGCTTTACCTTTTCTGCTACAGCGAACCCGACCACTTCTGCCGGAACGACTGTAAACCGTTGAGCTTGGCCCTCAACGCCCTCGTCGCCCTCTTCGTCCTACTCGCCACCGCCGTCTTGCTGGAGTGGCTCATCCGCCGCAAGGAGCGCCGCCCGTGACCATGCCGCCCCGGTTCCCGCTGCTGGCCCTCGCCTGCCTCGCCGCGAGCACGTTCGCGGCGGAGACGCCCGCGCCGACGTTCCCCCTCTGGGACGGCCACGAATCCATCGAGCAGTACGCGAAGCGAACGAACCTGCCGCCGACGAAGACGCTGGACCTCGGCAATGGCGTGAATCTCGACCTGGTGCTGATACCAGCAGGGAAGTTCATCATGGGGACGCCGGAGCCGGTTGGCCCGGGAGAACACCCCTTCGTTGGCTTGGGCATAAGCGCGATTGCCGGGCTTATCTTGCTTGCATTGGTTTTGGTCGTACTGATGCGCGCTGCCAAACGGAACCGACCGCCACAGTTCTCATAGCGGGATATGTTCGGCAGCGCCGCGGATGTGCCCATGGCTTTGAAGAACTCAGCGATAGGGAATTCCATTGCCTGCCACGCGTCGCCGCCGTCGAGGCGCAGGTCAATCTGGTGGCACTGTTTGGAGGCGTCCACGATCCGCATTGTGACGCGGTTGGCGCCGGCAGCCTTCAGGCGGAACGACAGCTTGTCGAACGCTACCCCAGGCAGGTCGCGACCCGCCTGGACGTAGTTGCCGCCCTTGGTGAAGTCGCCGTGCAGGACCAGCACCGGCTTGTCCGCGTCCGTCTCCACCGACAACGTCCCAGTCGCGCCGGGAAACTCCGGGCCGTTGCCGAACGACCAGCCGCCTTGAGGCTTGTCTGGGGCGATCAGGCTGACGGTGGACTCCGCGCACACGCGGACAGTCGCGAGCAGCAAAGACACACATAGTCCCAGGCGCATCCATGGTGCAGCTTGCATCGAAAGCCTCCCTGTTGGCTATCTCCTGGCCGTGCCCTCGCGCGGCCCCACGTCCGCAATGCTCCGCGCATAGTCCTCGTACAGAGCCTTGCGCATTCCGTACCCCGCGTCGTCGTCCGGCGCGTGCGGGTTGGGGTCGAGGTACGCATGGAACTCGAAGACCACTGTGGTCTTGACGCCGAACTCCCGAATTGCCTGAAGCTGGGCGTGCAGGCGAACGGCATCCGCCAGTGGAACCCGCTGTGCGGCTCCGCTCTTGTCCTTCCCCAGGAAGCGGAAACACTCCGGGACGCCCCACAACTCGATCCCGCTGCTGGAGCACACCTTTCCGAACGCCTCGAAGAACGGGCCGATCCTTGCCTTGATCTGGCCGTCCCAGTTCCTCTCCCCCACGCCGTCCTGCAGGAGCAGGTACTGCACGTTGCAGCCGGCCAGGATGCGCGTGTATGCGCGTGCGGTCTGACCCGCGTCGTAGCACCCGCCGCCCGTGTTGAAGAACACGGACATGGCCACAGGCTTGTCCAGCAACCGCTTGCAGTCCTGCGAGATTCCCTGGTAGAGATCGTGAACTGCGCTCACGGTCCTGGCGTCTTCCGGATCGTAGCAGTTATCCCCCTCCAGCGGGATGTACCAGCCGAAGAACGATGCGTGCTCTCCGTACAGCCTCTTGACGCGTGCAGCCAGTGCGGCGCAATCGGCTCTCGCCGCTGCCACGCGCTTTTGGGTCTCCTCGGCGTCCTTGCCCCGTCCGCCGTTCCAGTTGGTGACGTTACCCAGTCCGATGAAGACCCACATCCGCCGCTCAGGTCCAGCCGAACGGTTGTGCTCGTCGGCCAGCTCCAGGATGCGCTTTGTCGGATCGCGTTCCCCGCGGATGTACTCCGCGTCATCGAGTTTCAGGTACTGGATAACCACTGTGCTCATGCCCAAGGCTGTCATGCTGGCCACTGTGGCCTTCCAGTTGCCGGCGAGGTTGCCGTTGTGATACTGGAGGAAGGCCCCGCTCAAGGGCATAGTCTGTTGTTGGTGCTCAGCGCGGGCAACTGCGGCAAGTGGCAGCGCCGCGAGGCACACGACGAGAGCTCTCCTCAAGCCGGTCGCGTCGTATCGAGGCATACCGCGGTTGTACCTCGCACAGCGCCCTTGGCCAGGCGTCCTCGTCACGCCCCCACAACCTGCATGGCCACGCTGGCCCATTGGGAGAGACGTTCCGGATGGTAGCGCACTGTGCTGATGTCCTTCAGGATGAACTCCAGCGGGCAGCCGTGCTTCTTGCAGGTCTTCAGGGTTGCCTGCAGATCCTTGCGGACCTGCGCGGGGGCGAAGGTGTCGTAGGCCAGGAATGCCGGATTGGGCTTGCGGGAGAACACAAAGTCCCGCCCAATCCTTTCCGCTCCCCGTTCCTGGTTGACCCACGGGCTCATGGAGACCTTGCGAACTTTGGGGATCAGGCGCACTTCGTTCATCTTCCCGTCCAGCGGATCGCAACACCCGTAGTAGACCAGCCCGAAGCGAGCGCAGAGCCGGCTGACATAATCAACCTCGAACTCCTTGAACATGGCAGGCGAGACCGTTGACAGCATCTGCGCCAGGCCGAACACCCAGAGGTCCTTTGTCCGCGGCAACGCCTGATCGTAGCCGGGCGCCGGCAGTTCGTCGGTATAGGCGCCCGTACAGTGGATCAGGCTCTGGGAGGCGCACAGCAGTCCCTGCTCCTCCAATTGATCCAGCATAGCCATGTACCCAGCCGTCATGCGGCCCAGGAGCTTGTGCACGTACTCGGGCCTGTCCACGAGCGCATAGAGAGCGCCCTCAACGCTCATCCAGGTGCTGATGGGATCCCACAGGCTCAGATACGGGTCCGTGCCCCATGCCCGCACTTCCAGGCAGCCGTCGAACAACTCGTGTGCCACCGCCATCCGGCGCTCGGTCTCGGCCGCGTCGTGACTGATCTGCGGGGTCTTGAGTTTCTGCAGGTCGTCGTCGGTCTGGAACTGGTTGGTGAACTTGTGCCCCACGACGGAGTTGGTGGGATCGCCCACCGCGACCTCCTCGCGGACTTCAATGCCAAACCCGGTGTTGCGAATGGCCTTGGGCACGCGGATGAACGGTTCGACCACCATGTCCACGGGGAAGCGCTTCCACTGGAACAGCGTGCGCCGCAGGAACATCTCGTAGTCGCGACACTCGGGATCGCTGCAACGAGGAGTCAGCTCGTCGGCGACGTTCATCTCGTTCCAGCAGACCTGATCTATCATGACCATGGGGCGATCCGGTCTGCGGGCGTTGAGCTTCCGCCATAGCGCCCGCTTTTTCTCCTGCACCGGCAGCGCCGCTATCTCCGCATACTTCTTCGCCAGTTCGCGAACGATCCTCGCATCATTTGGGGTCGCCATCTGCATCCTCCAGGTTGGGCCCACGACACCGGGGCATGCCGGCGACACCGTACCACCGCGTCGTTCCTGGTCCAACCCCACTTCACCTCTTTTCAGGAAAGGAGCCGCACCATGCTCATGCTTTCCCATGCCCGCGAAGTCGGCCGCCCAGTGCCCGCCGCCCACTCCTGCGCCGCACCTATTGGCACGTATAGCCGCCGTCCACCGGCAGCAGCGCGCCCGTCAGGAAGGGACAGTCGTCCGACAACAGGAACGCCACGGCCCTGGCAATCTCCTCCGGCGTGCCGAGCCGCTGGACAGGCTGCGCCTTGCGCAGCAGGTCGAAGACCTGGTCCAGCGACAGGCCGCTCATGCGGTGGAACTTTTCGACGGAAGGGCCGAGCATGGGGGTGTCAATCGTGCCTGGGCAGATGCAGTTGACCCGCACGTTATGCGCCGCGTAGTCAATGGCGCTGCTCTTGGTCAACTGGCCGATGGCCGCCTTCGTCAGCCCGTACGCCGAACTCTTGCCCTTGCCGACGAAGACCTGGTCTGAGCCCATCAGCACGACGTTGCCGTAGCGCTGCTTGCGCATGACGGGCAGCACTTCCTTCAGGATGTGGAACGTGCCTTTCAGGTTCACGCCAAGGATCCGTTCGAACTCCTCGATGCCGGTCTGTTCGATGTCCGCGAAGAGGTGGTAACCCGCTGCGGCAAAGAGCAGATCAACGCGCCCCTCTTGCTCCACCACGGTCTGCACGCAGCGCCGCACCTCCTGGTAGTCCGCGACATCGCACTTCAGATAGGCGGCGTCCTTCGTCTCGCGAATATCCAGCGCATAGACTTTGCACCCTTCCTTCGCCAGCAGCCGTACGGCCGCATTCCCCATGCCTGACGATCCGCCGGTGACGATCGCAACCTTGCCCGCAAACCTCATGGTCTCCTCCTCTGTGTGCGTCGTGATCTTCGTGGTCCATGAAAGCACCGCCAAGTGTAAGCCAAACCGCTAGTCTGCACTATTCACCGCAGAGGCGCAGAGGACGCAGAGTGAGGCGATGAACATGACGCCATTTCCCGTCCAATTCCCTGCTGTTCTCTGCGCTCTCCGCGTCTCCGCGGTGAACTGCCCGGGCTAGATGACGCGGCCCTTCAGCCGTCCGATGTGCGTCACCCATTTTGCCCACGCCAGCGCATCCATGGTTGAGCCGCTGTAGGCCATCAGGAACGCGTCGCGGTGTTCGCGGGTGAAGCCGAAGTTCTTCCGTTTCGGGGTGAAGGAACGGAGCATCTGGTACAGGTTCTTCGCGCGACGGTAGCGCGACAGCACCGGCGGGAACGAGCCGCCCAGGAGGTCTATCAGGTACAGCTCCTTGGGCAGCGAGGGCCGCTCGGGGAAGATCAGCAGATGCCCGGCCTTGTAGTCGTCGTGGTAGAAACCGATGTCATGCAGGCGCCCGGTGAACTGGCCCAGGGCCGTGAGCAGTTCGTGGCGCTGCCTCTCCGTCTCGCAGCGCAGCCAGCGTTCCACGGCCGATTCCACATCGGGCAAGGCTTCCGTCGCCAGCAGACTGTATGGCCCGACGGAACCCTTCGCTTCCGCCAGCCAGACCGGCCGTGGTGTCTTGACGCCTTTGGCCATGAGTCTCCAGCCGAGGTCGAACTCTTCCCGCGCGCGCGTCTTGCGCCCGGTGCGGAGCAGGACGCGGAACCATGTCCTGAGATAGTAGCGTTTGACGTAGACTTCCACGGGCAGGCCGTATTGCCCGGCGGCCAGCTTCACCACGGTGCGGCTGCGGCTCATCTTCACCACGCGCTCGGTATCTTCGATGAGGTCCTCCGGCACGTCCCACGGGATCTCGAGCCCGCGGAAGCGCTTGAACGGCGCCAGCGCGCGGATGTGATAGCCGCTCGCGTCGAGTTCAACCCAGGTGTTGGTATCCAGGGACATTCGCGTACAATTCCTCGTGAGCGGCAGCCCATGTATCGTAGCCGAAGCCGCGCTCGGCTTTCTCCCGAGCGGCCCGGCCCCATTCTAAACGCTGCGCCGCCTCCGCGCCAAGCACGCGACGCAGTGCCTGCGCCAGCGCCAGCTCATCCTCCGGCGGCGCAACCGCGCCGTGCACGCCGTCTTCGATCAGGTCCGGCACCGCCCCCACGCGAGTGGCCACGGTGGGGAGGCCCTTGGCCATGTATTCGAGCACCGCGCGCGAAAAGCCCTCGCTGCCCACGCTGCTGAGTACGCCCACGTCGGCGGCATCGAGCAACTCGGACACATCCTGACGCCGGCCAAGAAACACCACGCTCCGCTCCAGGCCGCGCGCCCGCACCAGGGCCTGGCTCTCGGCCATGAGCTGGCCATCGCCGATCAGCAGCAGGCGGGCGTTGGGGAGCTCTGCAACGACGCGCTCCCACGCTGCCAGGAGCACCCGATGCGCCTTCACCACGGCAAAGCGCGCGACGCACGCCGCAAGCAGCGGCGGTCCATGCGCCGGCGCTTCCAGAGAAGACAGGAGCTGCGTGCGCGCCCGCTCTTTCTGTTCGGCGCTCGCCGGCCTGTAAAGCGCCAGATCAACGCCGGCGGGGATAAGCGCGAGCCGCTCGCCGCTGTAGATGCCTGTCCGCCTGACGTCCTCCGCTACGGCCCGCGACACCGCTACCAGCGCCGCGGTGCGCCTGGCCAGCCAGCGGTTGGCGGCGTTGCCGGAGAGCGGCGTGACGATGTGCCGCGTGCGGATGACGGGGACGTGCAGGTGGAAGAGCCGTGTGGCCAGGACCGCCTGCCAGTGGTCTTTGCCCCGGTGAGCGTGGATCAGCTCAATCTTGTGCTCGCGGACCAGGCGCGCGATCCGGCGCAGGTCCGGCGCATCCTGCGGTGGCCACCAGCGGTGCGGCATGTTGAAGCCGATGGGCTCCAGCTTGCGCTCGGCGGCCACGTCGAAGGTAGCATGCCCCTTCCGCAAGCCCAGCCAGACGGCATGCCCGCGCTGCCGCAGGGCTTCGGTGAGGTTCAGCGTGTGCGCCGCCTCGCCGATGTACTTGCGGGCGCTGTTGAGCTGCAGGACGCGGAACGAACGGGGCATACATACTCTTATATGCGGAATGGGAAGTCAGAACAAATGCACGCGGCTGCCGGTCACTTGTATGGCGGTTTCAGCACGCCCTTCTCCGTGATATGCGCAGCGATCAGCTCGGCCGGCGTGACGTCGAAGGCTGGGTTGAACACGCCGGCCTGCGCCGGCACCGCCGCTTTGCCCTGCTGCTCGGCAATCTCCTGACGTGCGCGTTCCTCAATGGGGATCTGGCTGCCGTCGCGAAGCGAGAGATCGAACGTTGAGTAGGGCGCGGCCACGTAGAACGGAATGCCGTGGTGCCGCGCCAGCACCGCCAGGCCGTACGTGCCGATCTTGTTTGCCGTGTCGCCGTTGGCCGCGATGCGGTCCGCGCCGACGATCACGGCGTCGGGCTTGTAGCGGCGCATGACGCTGGCGGCCATGTTGTCGCAGATCACGGTGACCGGAATGCCGGCACGGGAAAGCTCCCACGCAGTCAAGCGCGCGCCCTGCAGCAGCGGGCGTGTTTCGTCGGCGAAGACCTGCAGTGACAGCCCCGCCTGCTGTGCCGCGTACATCACGGCCAGGGCCGTGCCCATGCCGCCCGTGGCCAGGGCGCCGGCGTTGCAGTGCGTCATCAGCGTGGCGGTCGTGCGGCCCTTCAGGATCGCGCGGAGCAGTTCAGCCCCGTGCCGGCCGATTGCCTCGCACATCCGCTTGTCTTCCTCGTGGATGGCCAGGGCTTCCTTCTCCAGGCCGGCAAGAAGCTGCTCCCGTCCGCTGCGGCGCAACTGCAGAGCGGCGTTGCGGCACCGCTCCACGGCCCATTTGAGGTTGACCGCCGTGGGCCGGGTTGCGGCCAGGTGCGCGCAGCGGGCCTCGAAATCCGCGAGCCACTGGGCGGTGGCGGGAGCGCCGGCGCTTTCCCGCGCGCACAGCACCACGCCGAACGCGGCGGCGCAGCCGATGGCGGGGGCGCCGCGTACCACAAGACGCCGGATGCAGTCCTCAAGCGCCTCGACAGCGGTCACGTCCACGTACGTCTCCTCCGCGGGCAGACGCGTCTGGTCGAGCAGCCGCAGGGCGCTGCCGTTCCACGACAACGTCGCCGGAAAGCCGCCGTGGCTGGGGGAGGCGGAAGCGTCGGGCGCGTTGGGATCAGGCATGCTTCTTTGCAGCGGCCTGCAGCGCGGCGTCCTTGTCGCGCACGCCTTGGGCGAGCTTCTCCTTGTGCGCGGCCAGCTTGGCGCGCAGACGTGCGTCGTTCCGCGCCAGGATCTGCACGGCAAACAGTCCCGCGTTGGCGGCTCCCGGCTCACCGATGGCAAAGGTCGCGACGGGGATGCCGGCGGGCATCTGTACCGTGGAGTAGAGACTGTCCTTGCCGGAGAGATACTTGGACGGCATGGGCACGCCCAGCACAGGCAGGGCCGTATGCGCCGCCACGACGCCCGCCAGGTGCGCCGCGCCGCCCGCCGCGCAGATCAGCACCTCCAGGCCGCGCTCCGCCGCCCGCGTCGCGTACTCCGCGACCGCGCGCGGCGAGCGATGCGCGGACATCACGTGGATCGCCGCGGGCACGCCGAACTCGCGCAGCGTGTCCAGGCACTTCTGCATGATGGGCAGGTCGCTGTCGGAACCCATCACAATGGCGACCTTCGTGCCCGCGGCCACTGCCGGGGCCGCGCCGGGGTCATTCGTCGAAGCCAAGGATTGCTCCCTCTGCGTTGACCACGTACACGCGCCTGCCGTTCACCAGCGGCGGCCCGACGAAGCGGGAGCCGCCCTCCACAGTGTAGACCCAGCGGACCCGGCCTCTCTCGGTATCGAGCGCGTAGAGCCGGCCCTTGTCGGTCCCGAAGTAGACGGTGTTGTCCAGAACGGCGGCCTTGTGGCGCACGCCGCCCATGTCTGGCAGCGACTGGGTCCACTGGGGTTCGTGGCGCACGAGGTCCGCGCACCAGAACCCCTCCCTCTCGATGGTGCCGACGTACGCCCTTTTCTTGACGATCAGCGGTTCGCAGACAATGGCGCCGGCGCGTTCCATCGTGATCCGTATAGGGGCGTCGCCGGGCCGCGAGGGCCTGAACAGGTAGAAGTTGCCGTCATCCGCGCCCAGGACAATGTCGTCCTCATAGACCGCCGGTTCGCCGCGCAGAGCGCCGACATCGAGGCCGGGGAGCCAGTCGCGGAAGGACCTGTCGCGCAGCACGAGGCCGCGGAGCTTGGCCGTCTGGCCGTCTTTGACCCCCACGACAATCAGCGCCTCCTGGTCAACCCCCGCGGGGCTGGAGGTAAGCGTGGCTTTGAAGTCCACGGGACTGCCCGCGGCCTGGACGCCCTTTTCGCAGTCAACCATGATCAGCCGCTTCTCGGCCGGCATGGCGAAGATGGGGTTCGACATGAAATTCAGCTTGAAGACGCTGGGCGGCGCGTTCAGCGGCGTCGCACCGCCTTTCAACGGCGTCCAGGCGTCCTTGAAACCCGCCCCCACAGCCTTGATGCCGATGCAGTCCCCGGCCAGCGTGCAGTAGACGATGTAGTCCTCTTTGCCGGGCCGTTTGTAGACGAAGATCGGACCATAGACCTCCTTGTGGAGGCCGCCGCCGCCGGCCAGCTTGTACGCCCGCACCGCCGGCGGGTCGCCCAGGCGAACCTGGAGGATCCCGCCGTCGGACGTGCCCACGTACAGGAGGTCGCCGTCCCACGCGGGCTCGCCGCACAACGTCACATCGGGGCCGAGGTAGGCGCGCAGGTCCATCCGCACCACAGGCTCGCGCTCGAGCTTCAACTGCAGCGCGGCGCTGCGCAGGGAGGCGGTGTTCTGGGTGATGGTTTTGAAGCCGGGCTTCTTGAAGTCGAACCGGTGCGCGCCTGCGGCCGGATAACGGAAGGTGTTGGCCTCCCGGCCGCCCACCGGGTTGGCGGTCCCCACGGGCCGGTTATCCAGAAAGACCTGCACGCCGTCGGTATCGGGTTGGATCAGCAGAGGCATCTCGATATCGGCGACGTTGAAGCCGGGGAAGCCTGTGTACTCATCTACCAGCCTTTGTTTCTCCGCCCGCTCGTCCTCGACGCTTGCGAACTCGCGCAGCGGATCGCCTTTCAGGCGCCGCAGCGCCTTCTCCAGGCCGTCAATGAGCTTCTGGGCATCCCGGAGTTTCTTCTCGGCCGTCAACCGGTTCTGCGGGGGGCTGTCCGCGTTCTGGAGCACTTTCGCATAGAGGTCGCACGCATCCTTCAGCCGTTTGCCCTTGAACGCGCTCTCGGCCGCCTCCAGGTCGCTGTTCGAAGTCCGCACGTTGTCGTCCTGCTGTTTCCGCGCCTTCTCCTCCGCCTCCCTGGCCAGCGTCGTGAATCGGCCGATCTCGCTCTTGGCCTTCTCTTGCACCCCCACGACCGGCGACCAGAGCCGCGTGACTGCGCCATACTGCCGGGCTGCGCTCTCGTACTGCTCCTTGGCCTCGCCGTACTTCTCGTTTCTGCCAAGCTCGTCGCCCTGGGCCGCGTACGTCGCGGCGGCGCGCTTTGCCGTCGCGAACGCCTTCTCGTTCAGGTGCTCCTTGATGAACAGTGCCGCGGTCAGAAGGACCAGCACCCCGCCGACGGCGCACATGGTTGCGATCCTGCGCTTGCGCGCCAGCCGGTCCTCCTTGGTCAGCATCACGTCCTGCAGCTTCTTCTTGAGGCGCTTGTTGGCCGGCGCGAGCTGCATGGCGCGGCGATACGAATCCACGGCCATCTTGACGTTGCCCGCGCGAGCGGCCAGGTCGCCCTGCAGCTCCAATTGCTGCGCGGCGGGTTCCTTCAGGTTGTCCACCAGGAAGAACTCGATCAGGGTGGTGCGCAGCTCCGCCTGCGTCGGATCGCACTCCAGCGCCGCGATGGCGGCCGCGCGCGCCTCGCGTATATGGTTCTGCTCGCGGAACGTCTCGACCAGAGCCTGGTAATGGACGAACGCCTCGCGCTTCTGGCCGCGTTTGGCGTAGATGGACGCCAACTGCTCATGGGCCTTGACGTGCTTCGGGGAGAGCGCCAGGATGCGCCGGAACAGCTCGACGGCGCCGTCGGTGCGGTGCGCCTGCAGCTCGTTGTCCGCCAGCACGCCGTAGTGGATGCACGCCGTGTCCACCCGCTGATCCTTGGCCAGCGCGTCGGCCAGCTCGCGCCGGATGCGCGCATTCTCGCCGCCCAGGGCCAGGATGCGCTCGAGCATCTTGTCCGAGCGGCCGGATCGAGCGAGTAGATCTCCTTGAATGAGGGCACCTGCTTGCGCAGGCGCTCCCATTCGTCCATCCGGCGCGCGGCCTCCATGATCAGGTGCGAGATAGGCACCGCCAGGCCTTTGCCGGTGGGCTGGCCTTCCATCAGGATCTCGGAGGGCGGGCCCTCGTTGAACTCGAAGCTCGCCTTGTCCCACCCAAACAGGTCGAAGATCTCCTCTTCGATCTGCAGCCGCGTGACTTCCTCGATCTGCTGGTCTCCCAGCGCCCCCTGCTCGACCAGGCAGGCGACCGCCGTCTTGGACGTCTCCGTGTGGCGCGCCAGCGCCGCGTCCAACTGGCTCTGTGTGATGTAGCCCCGCGCCAGGAAGACCTCCGCGACGAGGAACGGTTTCCCGGCTCCGTGGGACAGGCCACGGACGTGGCCGTCCTGGAAGAACACCAGTTTCTCCTCGCCGGCCGTCGTGTAGACCCGCAACGTCCCGGTCTGCTGGTTCATGGACAGGTTCTGGAAAACGTCGGCGAGGCTGAAACTTTCAACGCTTCCCTTGAAACCCATGGCGGCCAGAAGCCTCCGGCAGTCCCGCGACAGAGCCCGACGCCGTGACGCTGCTTTCCGCTTCCCATCGCGCTTCGGAGAGCGGCGCTACTGGCATTCCGAGCAAATGCAGGGTACGCGATGCTGCCTCGCCTTGCAAGGTGCGTGGCCGGCATTAGCCGGGATAATTCACCGCGGAGGCGCAGAGACGCAGAGCGGAATGCAAAATGCAAAATTCAGAATGAAAAATGAAACCATCCAATTCTGAATTCTTCATTCTGCTGTTCTCCGCGTCTCAGCGTCTCAGCGGTGAATAACGCGGGCTAGGTGCCAGCCGCGCGGGGCGCATGCCGCGCCCCGCCTTGAGGATCAGAAGTCGAAATCCCCGCGGGGCGTCCCCTTGTGGCCCCTTTTTGACAGCGCCTTCCGCGTCTCCACCCACGTAGTGTCCGGGTTGAACTCCGTCATCTTTTCCACTATGGCGCTCGTGTCCGCCCCAAGGTCTTTCTCGTACACGCTGCCCCCGTCGGAGATCATGAACGTCGTCCGGCCGCTGATGCCATACTCCGCCGGCCAGGCTGCCAGGGCATGCCCGCCGACGAGACGGCCGTTCTCCAGGTACGTCCGGTGGCCGCCGGGAGCTTTGTCGCCCTGCCCTTTGAGTATCTTGAAGTGGTAGACCTCTTTCGTGGGCTGCTTCTTCTTGGCCGGCTGCGCGTCGCCAAAAATGCCCAGCATCAGCAGCTTCCGCCTGGCCGGCATCTCATACAGCCCGTACTCGCCCTGCAATGCCTGAGCGTACTCCAGCACCCCGTCCCCGTTCCAATCCGTCTCAAAGTAGATGTCCTGCGCCTCGACGTACAGCAGGCAAGCTTCGAGCGCGGACAGCTCGTTCATGGCGATAGTGATCCTCTGCTGCAGCTCCTTGTCCGAGGCGCTCAGCGTCTCCAGCGCCGTCCGCGCCTCCGTGCGCACGATCTTGTCGGCATCTCTGAGGGCTTCGATAAGGCCCGGCGTGGCCTCCTTGGCGTTGACGCCGAGGCGTCGCAGCGCGCCGGCCGCTTCCTGGCGCATTTTCGGCCGTTCGTCCTTCAGCGCGCCGACCAGAATCGGGACGATCTCCTTGTTGTCGGGCGTCGCATGCGCCAGCGCCCAGGCCGCCGCCACGCGCGCCTCGAACTGCGCGTCCTTCAGCGCCGCGCTCAACGCCGCCAGCGTCTCCTTGGGGAGTGCCGCCGCGGAGCTCGCCAACCGCGCGGCCTGGTGGACGGTGCCCAGCGCGAGCGCCGCGCCTTCGCGCGTCTCCCATGCATCCCCCTTCAGCAGTCCGGTCAGGTCCGGGATCAGGCTTGGGGCCGTGGGGCTCAAGCGCACCAACACGGCCAGCACCGCCTTGCGGATTTCCGTGTTGCGCTCCTTCAGCGCCGCCAACAGCGCCGGCAACGCGGGCGGCGCCAGTTTGCGCAGATGCTCCTGCGTGGCGAGCTTGATGCTCTCCGTCTCGTCCTTGACGGCATCCAACAAGCCGCCGACGCCTTCGGGCGTGGAGCCCAGTTGGCCGAAGAAGTCCACCACGGCTTTGCGCACCTCGATATCGGGGTCTTTCAGTGCTTCCCGCAGCGCCGGCACGGCCTCCTTGGCTGCCGCGCCCATGCCCTTGAACGCCGTCGCGGCCAGCTTGCGCACCCCGTCGTCGGCGTCCTTAAGCGCTAAGATCAGCGCGGGCACGGTATCCGTGGCAGGCAGCGTGCTGCTGCGCAGCGCCCAGATCGCGCCGCGGCGGACTTCCGCGCGCGGGTTCTTCAGCGCGGCCACAACTTCCGGGAAAGCCGGGGCGCCGATGCTGCCCAGAGCTTTCCCGATCACGGCTTCGGTGTCGGGATTGGGTTCTCTGATGGCCGCGATCAAGGCCGGCACGGCGTCCTTGGCTGCGGGGCCCATCTGCCCCAGGCCCTCGGCGGCATGTGCGCGCAATTCCGCCCGTTCATCCTGCAGCGCTTCCAGCAGCACCGGTATCGCGGCCTCCCTTCCCGCGACGTCGAAGCGGCCCAACGCCCAGGCAGCCGCAACTCTAACGTCTGCCCGGGCGTCCTTCAGCAGGGCGGTGAGGTCGGGCCCCAAATCTTGCGCGACTGTTCCCAGGTAGCCCACCGCCAGCGCGGCGCCTTCCCGCGCCGCCCAGCTCTCGTCCTTCAGGAGGCGTTTCACGTCCGGCAGCACTGCCTTGGCCTCGGCCCCGATCTTGCCCAGAAGCTGCGCGGCGTCCCGCCGAACGGTGGCGCTTTCCATCCGCAGGGCTGCCGTGAGCGCGGGCGCGGCTGGAGCCCCGATCGCCGTCAGCACGGGCAAGGCGACGTCCCGGCCGCCGTCGTCCTCGTCCTTCAGCTTCTCGATCATGGCGGGCGCGGCATCGGCCGCGGCCGGGCCCAGCGCCGTCAGGGCTCGAGCGGCGTACCGGCGTACGCGGTAATCGTCGTCTTTCAGGGCCGCGATCAATGCGGGGACGGCATCTTTTGCAGGCGCGCCGATGGCGCCCACAACCTGCGCCGCGCCCACCCGCACGGTCGCGCTCGCGTCGGCAAGCGCCTCGATAAGCGGCGGCAGCGCTTCGCGCGCCTCGCGCGCGATCGCCGACAGCGCCGTCACGACGACCTGTGTGACCTCCGGCCGTTCATCGGCGAGGGCCTTGATGAGCGGCGCGACCGCCTCCTTTGGCGGCGGGCTGATCTTCCCTAGAGCCCTGGCTGCGCCGGTGCGCAACAGGTAGTTCGGTTCCTTCAGGGCGGCGAGCAGCGCGGGGACGGCCGGAGCGCCGAGCTTGGCCAGCGCGTCCGCGGCGACCGGGCCGGTGCGCCCGGTCTCGTCCTTCAGCGCTTCAACCAGCGTCGGAATGGCCTCTTTCGACGCTGGCCCGACCTTGGCGATGGTGGCGATGATTGCGGGACGCGTCCTGTAGTCCGCTTCCTTGAACGCAGTCACCAGAGCGGGAACGGCGGCGACACCGATATTGCCGAGCGCCTCTGTGGCTTTCGCGCTGACCGCCGTGTCCTGATCTTTGAGCGCCGCGATGAGCGCCGGGAGCGCGTCCTTGGCTGCCGGGCCGGCCTTGACCAGGCCCTCTATCGCCAGCCTGCGGGTGCCCGTGCGGGTCTCCTTGCTCAACACGTCGGCCAACGCCAGCACCGCGGGCGTGCCGATGCGGGCCAGCGCTTCGACAGCGACGTCGCGGGTCTCGTGGGACTCATCCCTGAACAATCCGGAGAGGGCGGGCACGGCGTCTTTGGCGGCGGGGCCGATCAGTCCCAGCGCCTGTGCCGCTTTCCTGCGCACCTCGGGCCGCTTGGACTTGAGTTGCTCCATGAGCGCGGGCACTGCCGTGGCAGCGGCGGGGCCTATCTTCCCAAGGGCATCAACCGCGGGCGGAGCCGACTGTGGATCGTTCTCCTTCAGCAGCGCAACGAGTGTGGCAACGGCCTCCTTTGCGTTCGGCTCACCTTCGGCTGCTCCAGCCGCCACATTCCCCAGCGCGTCGGCCGCGGTCGCGCGCACCAGCGCATCGTCGTCCTTCGCTGCCGCTACGAGAAGCGGGAGCGCCTGCCGGGCATCCGGGCCGAGCTTGCCCAGCGCACAGACCACTCCCTGACACACCTGCGGACCGTTCGCGGCCAGCGCGGCGATCAGGGCAGGCACGCAGGTCTTGTCCGGGCCGGCCTGACCCAGCGCGTCCGCGGCTCGCCGCCTTACCGCGCGATTAGCGTCGGCAAGTGCTCCGATGAGCGCAGGCACAACGGATTTGGTATCCGCGCCAAAGCTCGCCAGTGCCGCGGCGGCTTTCGATCGCACCGCCGCGTTCTCGTCCTTCAGGACGGCAGCCAGCGCCACGATGATGCGCTCCTGCAGACCGGCTTCCAGGGCCGCTGAGGGCTT
>JAPLOD010000907.1 GCA_026692735.1 Planctomycetota bacterium
GACAAGGTGCGCATCGCCAAGCTGAAGGCGCGCCTGCCCCCCCGCATTGACGGCTTCATGAAGGCTCTGCGCGCCGGCAAAGACGACGGCATCCTGCAATTCCTGAACCTCGAGAAGGGCGCAACCGAACAGGCCCGCAACGTCCATCTGGGCCTGCTGAAACTGGCCGTGGGCCTCGCCGCCTGGGGCGCCGAACTGCAAGCCTGGCAGATAGAGAACATGGAGTTCAATGAGGAAGTGACGCGCTGCAACGCTGCCGTCACGCTCAAGTTCCGCACCAAGGCCGGACAGGAACGCACGGCGGACCGCACGCCGCAGACCTGGCAGTACATTGACGACGACTGGTTCCTGCAGGTGGCACAGCGCAACCCCAGAAAACCCTAGCGCCGTCCGGGGAATGGCGCAGCTCTATGCCACCCGCTTGCCGAGCACGGAGGCCGGAGGGGCCTGCTCCTCGCACACCAGCGGCAGCGTGACTGTGAACGTCGCGCCTTTGCCCTCCTGCGACGCCACCTCTATCGTGCCGCCGTGAAGCTCGACCAGCGCCCGCGTGATTGACAGCCCCAGTCCGGTGCCCTCCATCCGCGTGCGCTTGCGGCGCGAGAGCGTGCTGAAGCGGTCGAACAGCCTCTCCATGTCCTCCGGCTTGATCCCCTGTCCGCAATCCGTGACGGCGATACGGAGAACACCAGCGCCGGACGCCGTGCAGTTCCCGGTCTCAACCCGGATCCGAATAACGCCGTGTCGAGAGTGCTTCGCTGCATTGGAGACCAGGTTGTTGCAGACCCGCAGGATCTTCAGCCTGTCCGCCTTGAGCGTCACGGGATGCGCCGGCGCCTGCAGATCGAACGCGACTCCCTGGCTCTCCACCTGGGCCTGATGCGCCGCAAGCGATTCCCTGATGACCTGCACCGGATCGAAATGGTCCAGGTTCAGCGCTTCCTGCCCGGCCTCGATGCGCGCCAGGTCCAGCAACGCCTCGGTGAGCCGTATCACCGCCTGCGCGTTCGCGACGCTGTGTTCGATGATCTCCCGCTGCACGTCGTTCAGCGGTCCTTTCCTTCCCTTCAGCAGCACCTGGCAGCCCGCGACGATGCTCATCAACGGACTGCGGACGTCGTGGCTGCAAATGGACAGGAACTCGTCCTTGCGCTTGTCGTACGCCTCCAGGTATTTGTTGCGCTGCTCCAGTTCCTTGTTGATCCTCTCAATCTCGCTTCGCTGCTGGCGCATGATGCGGTCCGCCCGCCGTATGGCCACGCGCAGGCACAGGAAGACAGACAGGCTCGCCGCGGCCGCCACCAGCATCAGTTGGGGAAGGGAGCGGCGCGTTCGCCCCAGCGTTTTCGCCAGGTCGCGGCGGACCTCCGCGATCGCGATAATCCTGCCGCCTTCTTTCACGGGCACATAGGTCTCGATGATGTCTCTCTTGCTGCGGTCGGGGAAGAGGAACCGCCACCAGTTCTCCGCCTCCCAGCGTGTCTTCACCGCCCCGTCCATGGCGGCCTTGAGCCCGGGTGCCCACGGCGGGTACTCGTCCCTGGCTTCCGGGCCCAGGCACGCCAGCGAATCGCCGGCCGGTGAGAAGATGTGGAACTCAAGAACGTTGAAGTTGTCAAGCATACGCGGCAGTTCGCCCTGCACTTGCCGCGCGGCCTCGTCCTGAGGCCATTTCGTCTGGTCCAGCCCCAGCGGCTTCAACGCCCCTACGAAGGCCTCGGCGAGACTGTCCGCCTCGTCTTCCTCGGTCTCAATATGGACGCAATGGACGACGTAGACGGTCAGGGACCCGCTCGCGACGAATACCAGCGCGATGACGGCGAAACTCGCCCAACTGAAATAGCGCAGCACGTTGAACGGCTGTATCCCGAGCCTGCGGCTTGACTCCCGAGGCTTGGTCCCGCTGCCCCCTGTGCCCTCTGGCCTGTCGTGTGTGGCTTGGTCTGTGGACATAATGCCACCTTCCCTCCAAACAGACGCCGCATAACGACGGCTCTTCAGAACGTATGGCGTAAAGCCTGCCGCGCAACACGCAGGCGGTCGTCCGCGCGGCATTCCGCGCGTTACGCGTCGCGACTCGCGTTCCCTTCATCCTTCATCCGTCATTCCGCACAGCCGATAATAATAGGCCGGGAGCCGCTGCGCCGGACCTTGCGCCGGACAGCGTACGTTGTGTCACGGGTGAGAACATGCAATCGAACGCCGAACGTCGCCGGTCGAGGGTCAAACGGTTGTCCGTTGTCTGTGCTGTCGCCGCCATCGCCATCGCCGCGGTGCTGTTGTCCCGGCACGGCAGCGTCGGCGTCATGCCGCCCTGGCGTCCGCCGCCGCTCCCCGCGGCCACCGGCTGGCGCATTGAAGTGACCGCCGACGGGCCGCAACATTTCGGCGGGCATTTCAGCCCAGGGCAGGTGTTCTTCGTCCCCGCCGGCGCGCACTTCCGCGTGCTCGCCGAGCCGGCCGGGGCCACAGGCATGTTCGTGGAATCAACAACCTCGGGCGCCTGGGACCACGAGGGCGGCGAGCTGAACCCGCCGGTGGCGGCGCCTTCCGGTTTCCGGCAGGATTGCCGCGCGCCGCTCGTCCCGGGCCAGCACCGTATCGTCTGGTGCCAGGGAGACGCCGACCCCAAGTCGCTGGTGCGCAATCCACAGGCCGTCGGCCAGGCGCCGGCGCTGACCGTCATCGTGCTCATGCGCGCCGACACGCACGTCCAGGGCGACAGGACCGCCGTGCAGGTCAACGGCAAATCCATCGGGGCGTATCACGACCCCGCGCTCTCGTCCGTGCGGCGCGTGCGCGAGAACGTCCCGCAGTACCAGGTCCCGCGGTACTTCGCCCTGCTGACGCCCCGGAACGCGGACCTCATGCTCGGCCCGGACTTCACCTTCGGCCAGTTGATCGCGTTCAAGGATTACCACGGCCCGGACGGCCACAAGGTCTACACGACGCAGCGCCACACGGACATCTTCCCCCCGCGCCCGGAACTCATTGATAAACTCGTCAAGCTGCGCGAACGCCTCCGCTCGCAGGGCATCAAGGTCACACGCTTCTGGCTGACCAGCGCCTTCCGCACGCCCGAGTACAACCGCTCCATCGGCGGCGCCGCGTACAGCCGCCATTGCTACGGCGACGCGGTGGACCTCGTCATTGACGAGGACGGCGACAAGCGCATGGACGACCTCAACGGCGACGGGAAGATTGACCGCAAGGACGGCATCATCATTGGCAACGCCTGCCGCGAACTTGAGGCCGAAGGCGCCGTCGTGCCCGGCGGCATCGGCGTGTACGAATGGGACAGCGACGATTCCGTCCGCTCCCACGTCCACATTGACTGCCGCGGCTACATCTCGCGCTGGGGCCAGATC
>JAPLOD010000908.1 GCA_026692735.1 Planctomycetota bacterium
GGCATCCTTGGCCATGCGACACTCCCTTCTGTTGTGATCGGCTCACGTTACCGGCTGCGCGTCGCGCCGCAAGCGCTGCCGCGGCCCGACAGGAATGTCGGGCCTACCGGGAGCGGGACACTCCTGTCCCGCGGAGGCACGCTTGTCTGCGCCGGGGTTCGGGGTAGGCTCTGGTCCGCGATGACTACCCGCGCTTTCGTGGTTCTGGGCGTCTTCTGGGCCTTCGTCGGATGCGCTGCCGTTGCGGCCGAACCTGCGATAGGCTGGCGCGGCGACGGCACCGGAAGATTCCCCTCCGCTGATCCACCCGCCACCTGGGGACGAGTGAGCAAAAGTGTGAAGGGCCTGCGCTGTCAGGCGCGGAAACCCAAGGATGCGGACCGCGGCACGCCCATGCCTGACGGCGTGGCCCGGGAGTGGCTCGTCCTCGGACCAGTCCCGCTGCCAGAAGGCGCCAAGGTCGAGCGGGATACGCTGCCCAACGAAGTCCAGTTCGCGCCGGACGAGGGCGAGAAGCTCTCGCGACTGACCTGGACAAAACTCACCACGGACACCGCCTGGGTGGACTTCGCCAAGCTGTTCGGCATGCGTCCGGATTCGGTCGCGTACGCGTGCACACACGTCTACTCCGAGACCGGCGCCGCCGTCCGTCTGGTCATGAGCTACGTCGGCGGCGCGCGGGTCAGCGTCAACGGCAAGGAGGTCAAACCGTGGTGGGGAGTGCGAGCCACGATTGACCTGGTCAAAGGCTGGAAC
The DNA here is from genome assembly GCA_026692735.1 of Planctomycetota bacterium. Lineage (GTDB taxonomy): Bacteria > Planctomycetota > SZUA-567 > H5-PLA8 > H5-PLA8 > JAPLOD01. The sequence goes on from JAPLOD010000908.1 coordinate 757, forward strand.
CGCATTCTCCTGAAGGTCCCGCCCGGCGAGAACGACTGGTTCGTGGTCCCGTTGCTGCACGGCTGGCCGCCCGCGGACTACGAGGAGACCAACATCGCCTGGGTGACACCGCTGCCGGACGTGAAGGACGGGTTCTACGGCGGCGGGATGGGCGTCGCATCGCCGCTGGCCATCGGCGACCGGGTCTACATTCACTGCGAACCGTGCGACCTCATCTGTATCGCCAAGGCCAATGGCAAGGTGCTCTGGGTCCGGCGGCACAGTTACTTCGAGGCAGCCCCCGCAGAAGACCGCAAGCATCCGGCGTGGGCGCAAGCCGAGGCGGTCGCGAGCAAGATCAACGCCATCGCGGAAGGTTTCGTCGCGGACGGATCGTACCCGGACCTGCTGCTGCGGAAGGCCGAACTGGAGAAGGACCTTGAGAAGGAGCTGCGGCGCATTGATGCCGACAGGTACGCGCGAGGCGAAGTGCCGGACATCGGCTTCTCCGGATGCACGCCCACGACGGACGGCGCGAAAGTCTACGTGTGGTCCCCCTGCGGCGTGACGGCCTGCTACGACCTCGACGGCAACCGCAAGTGGATCCGCGTTGACCGGCTGCCTGCCGTTGAGCACGGGTTCTCCTCGTCGCCCCTGCTGGTGGACGGCAAGGTGGTCGTGTTCATGCGCGACCTCCTGGCGTTCGACGCCGCGACCGGCTCGCTGGCATGGCGGATCCCGCTCGTGGACCACAAGGGGGCCAATCCCCAAGGCTACTTCCACGGTTCGCCGGTCGCCGCCACCGTGGGCGGAGTCAAGGTCATCGTTCTGGGCAACGGCACTCTCGTGCGCGCGAGCGACGGCAAAGTCGTGTTCACCACTCCCGGCGTGGGCGCGCAGACGATCCCTTCCCCCATCGTGGAACGGGACACGATACTGCAGTTGACCAGCGGGAGCATGCAGTTGTTCATCCACAAGGCGCCCGCTGCCTTCGCCGAGCCACTCAAGCTGCAGACCACAGTGATGAAGGTGGAGACGCCGTTCCCCAAGCACTACATGCCGTGGCACATCGCCTCACCGCTCCTGCACGAAGGCCTGGCGTACCTGTTGAACAACTCCGGGGTGCTGACGGTCGTGGACGTGCAAGAGGCGAAGATCCTGTACCAGAAGCTGCTGGACCTGGACTTCTTCGTGGATGCGGGCGCGGCGCGAGGCATCGGCATCAGCCCGGCCCTGGGGGGCCGCAACATCTACTTCTTCGGCACGAACGGCGCGGCGCTGGTCGTGGAGCCGGGGCGGGTCTACAAGCAGGTCGCCAAGAACAGACTCGATAACGTCGTCATGAACGGCCACTGGGCGGAGCGCCAGGAGCGGTTCCTGGCCAATCCCATCTTTGACGGGAAACGCCTCTACCTTCGCGGCGAGGCAAACCTCTACGCGATCGAACAGAAATAGGCGCTGTCGCGTTCCCGTTACACTGCTACTTGAGGTCCCGCAAGGGCCAGACCGCCGCGATGTCGCCGTTCTTCCAACCCATCATGCTCAGCTTCTCGCGGATGTAGTACCTGTAATTATCGTAGGGCACGTCCTGAGGGATGCGGTGGTCGCCGTGCGGGATGAAGCCGCCCTCCTCGAAGACTCTCTCGACGCGCTTCAACTCCTTGAGGATGTGCGCGCGCGACTTCGAGAGCTCATACTTGGCAATGCCGCCGCGCAGCAGGACGCGCTTGCCATATTCCTTGCGCAGCCACACGGGGTCGCTGCCGGGGTGCACTTCAAGCGGGAACATGCAGTTGAGGCCGGCGTCGAGCCACAGCGGCACGAGCTTGCGGATGTCGCCGTCGCAGTCGGTCCAGATCACGTCGCAGCCGTGGCGGCGGAGGACCTCCGTCACGTGCTTGAGCCTCGGGATGACGATCTCCCCGAACATCGTCGGGCTGATGAGCGGGCCGCTGCGGAAGCAGACGTCTTCCCACCCCGCCGCGTAATCCACCTGGACCTCGCGCAAGGCCAACTCCAACTGGCTACAGAACAGGTTCGTCAGAGTCTCGATGATCTCTTCGACGAGGTCGCGGTTGTCATAGACCATGTACCCGATGTTTTCGAAGCCGATCCAGTCGCGCGGCCAGCCGAGGAAGCTGCCGAACCACACGCCCACCGGCACATCCACGTGGCGCAACTCCTCGCCGAGCTTCTTCCAGGCCACCTTGTGACGCTCAGGCGACGCGGGGTCGAGGCGCTCCTTGAAGCGCTTCCAGTCGTCGCGGTTGGCAATGGGGAACTTGATGTAGCGCGGGATGGTGTGAATGCCTTCGGTCTTCTCCTCGCAGATCAGGCCGCTCGGATGCTGGATGACGCGGCGGTCGGGTTTCTCCTCGAGGACCTTCGGCTCGCCCTCGAACGGCGGATGCAGGTGCATCATGACGGGCAGGCCGCGCGTGGGCTCCACGCCGAAGTACGACTCCACCGAGCCAGGGCCCTCGCCTGCAGTGATCTCCTTCGGCAGGCCCTCCTTGTGCCAGCGTTCCATCGTCTCGCTGAGGTAGCCGAACTCCCAGTGCACGCCGCGGTCAATGGACTGGTAGTGCATCTGCCTGCGGAAGCGCTCGCGATGCGTGAGCGCGGGGTGATTCCGGTCAACGATGCTGGCGGACATGCGGTATCCTCCTGGCCTGCGTAGGAAAGCGATGGTCCGCGGATTATAGAGGGGGCCGTGCGGACGCCAAGCGCATTGTTGCCACCAGCAGGCTGGAAACCCGCGGCACATTGCCGCTGGACATTCAGCGCGGGTGGATGCAGATTCGCAGCATTACGGGGCTCACCAACAACGGAGGCGACGCCATGCGAAGCCGAAGATACGCCAGAAGGCTCCCGTACGGCCTGCTGCTGATCCTGTGCACGGCAAGGATGCCGTGGCACCCGGCGGGGGCTGTCGCCGGGGAGGTCTCGTTCAGCGCAAAGCCGACAGCCGCGAAGGAAGGCGACAAGGTCAAGATCGCCTTCGCTGTGGCCGCGCCGACCGACGTTGAGGTCACCGTGCTGGCCGCGGACGGCCAGGTAGTCCGCCACCTGGCCGCGGGAGTGCTCGGTGGGCCAAAGCCGCCACCGGAGCCGCTCCAAGCCGGGCTTTCCCAGACGCTCGAATGGGACATGCGCGACGATTTCGGCAAGCCGGCCCAAGGCGCGGAACTCAAGGTCCGCGTGCGCGCGGGCACCGGCGTGAAACTCGGCCGGTTCATCGGCGACACGCCATACGTGTTCGGGCGCATCGTCGCGCTGGCCGCCGACGAGACCGGCAACGTCTACATCATGGGCTTCGGGGGCAACCGGAACCAGAACTTCAGGTCCATCCGCGTCTTCGATCCCGAAGGCCGCTACCTCCGCGAGATCATGCCGTTCCCGGCAGACTTGCCGCCCGAAGCAATGAAGGACGTGGCGCCCTGGGACAGCGACGCGAAGACGTTCCGGCCCCGCAGCCTCACCAGCCTGAATCCCGAATTCTACACCGAGGGAAAACTGACCATCGTGTCGGCGTCGGCCGAGCGCGGTCTCATACTCACGGACGGCTCGGCAGTCTACACGCTGGACGCTCGCGGCGGCGTGCCCGGCGCCACATTCGCCACGCAGGAACTCTGGCCCAAGAACGGCAGGAACCCCAACACCGGCGGCGGACCCGTCTTCCTGACCGCTTCACCCGACGGCAAGTACCTGTACCTGAGCGGACCGTGTTCTTCGAAGACGCAATACGGGCATCCGTTCATCCCCAAGTTCGCGCCGGGATGCGTCTACCGCATGAAGCCCGGCCTCGGCGAGACCATGCAGCCCTTCGTTACGATCGCCGTGGACCATAAGGAAGGCCAGGGCGGCGGCTACAAGAAGCACAACGCCTACTACAACGACAACATCCCCGAAGGGCCCGTGCACGGCGTCGTCGTGGACCCCAAAGGCAACGTGTATGCCGCCGACCGCGAGAAGCAGCGCGTCGCGGTCTTCGGCGAAGACGGCAAGGAAATCGGCGAGATCCCGGTGGCGTGCCCTCACCAACTGGCCGTCCACCCGAAGACCGGCGAGATCTACGTGCTCTCGCGATACTGCGCCGGCTACTGGCAGTACAACGTCACCGTCTGGAAGTTCAAAGACTACGCGAAAGGCGCGACCGCCACAGCCAAGTATGCGTTCCCTCAGCAGAAGACCGGCTTGCCGCAGATGGCGCTGGCGTGTTCCGAAAAACAGACGTCCGTCTATGTCGCCGGCGTGCCGGGCGATCTGGTCTGCCTGGTGGACAACGGCAATGAGTTCGCGCCAGTGAAGACCGCGTTCGCCCCGCCGGCCGACGCGCTCGACGTGTTCAACCGCATCGCCGTGGACGCGCAG
>JAPLOD010000909.1 GCA_026692735.1 Planctomycetota bacterium
ACGCACCTCGCGGCCGCCGGCCACCTCTGTCGGTGAGACCGCTATGAACTCCGCCGCCGCAGGCTTGCCGTCCGTCACCACGAAGAACAGGAGGAAGTCCTTCTTTGGCTCGCGCAGCCGCGCGCGCGTGTCCGGGTTCACCGTGCCGCTTGTGCGGAGTTCCTCATAGGCGCGCACGATCTCCAGCAGGCCCGGCGTCAGCGGGTGACTGGCCATCTGCGAGAAACTGGTTTGCAGCGAAATGGGAGCGTCGTACGCAAGCGACTTGGCCATCAGGTACTCGATCTCATCCATCTGCAGGCCATCGGTGTTCTTGCCCTTTGGCCAGATGCCGAACCAGCCGAGCTCGCCTGGTATGCGGTCGTCGCCGACGCTCAGCATGTACTGCACCGACCGGTCTATGTGCTCCTTGACCGTCGGCCACTGCTCGACCTTGCCTCCGGCAATGATGTGGCCGTGGAGCGTGTTCAGGTACGTGTCCACCGTGGCGCTGCGGGTGAACGAATGCCATAGATGGTGCGTCATGATCGTGCCCATGTGGACCAGCGGGCGCTTCGTGAACTTGCTCATTGCGACAGCCTGGAACTTCGAGACGTAGTAGTCGAAGCGCGTGCAGTCAACGTCCTCGCCGCCGTCGAAGTAGACCATGTCGAAGCCGCAGGTGTTGAATATCACGCCCAGGCGCGTCGTGACCTCGTCCAGCAGCGTCGTCTCCTGGTCAATGATGTAGCCGTTGATGCATCCATCCACGCCGTAGTGGCGGCCCTGGGTCTTGGCCTTGTGTGCTGCGGGACGGGTGTTCCACGCGCCGCGCTTGCAGCCCAGGAAGGTGTCCCACTTGCCCTCCGGCCCGATGCGCTCGAAGTACACGATCTCGTCGTCAAGGATGACCTCCTGGTGCTTCGTGACGCCGCCCTCCCACAGTTTCTGGGAAGCGGCCGGGCTGCCGGGCCACTCCCGCAGGTCGCTTGTCGTGCGGATCGTGGTATCTGCGGCGCCAATGTCGTCGGCAAGCTCGCACTGACGGTCAACCCAGAAACGCCGGTCCGGCACGGGTGTCACATACGCGTCGGTCTTGGCTATCTTCGACGCGAAGCAGTGCAGCCCGACCATGATGCCTGCGGCGTGGAGCTTCGCGACGGTGCGCTTCAGGCTCTCGACGCCCTCCGGGTAGTTCTTCGTGTTGAAGACGTAGTGGCCCGGCACGCTGCACCAGGATCCCGAATTGAGCATCACCTGCTTGAACCCCGATTGCCTGCAGCACTCAATGACCTTGCCGGCATCCTGCTCGCCGAAGCTGAGGAACCAGTACGACTGCCGCGCGATGGGGAGTCTCTTCGACGGCGCGCCGTCGCCTTCGTTCCGCGGCAGACTGCATGCTGCCGACAGGCGCTGGAGCACCGCGTCAATGACGGCCGTCGGCGCGGCGACCAGGGCGGCCGCTGCGCCTTCGAGCTTCGGCCCCGGCGCGTCCTGCGTGGTGGCCAGCAACTCGGCGTACTCCTTCCGCCGCACTGCCTGGCCGCGAGTCTGGAGGTTGGCGCCTACCAGACCGATGGCGTAGCTGTCGTCCCAGCCCATGCTCAGTCGCGTGCCGACGCGCTGCGTGAGTGTTGTGCACAGACGCAGCAAGGTCAGCTCGCTGGGGCGAGTGCCGGTCACGGCGGTCAGCGTGAAGAGGATCCAGTCCTGTTCCGCTTTCACCGTGTAGGTCAACGAGGTATCGCAGCCTTCGAAGCCGACGGTGAGCTTGCCGTCGGCGATGGCGGCGCGATTGGACTGCCTGTGCTTCGCGGCGCCGGCGGCACGCGCCGCGGCGAATGCTACCCGCTGGCCTTGGGCGCAGTAGTCCTTGCCGCTCGCCTTGTCCACGACGCTGCGCCAGACGCCATCGTCGCCCAGCACGGCTCGCACGCGCGCGTTCTCAAAGACAATCTGTGGTGCGGCCGTCTCGGCTGCGTGCAGGCCGGAGGCCTGCGCCACAAGCGCTGGCACCGCCACGGCCAACGCCAATCGCAATGCAGCGCTCAGCATGTTCCACGCCCTCCAGGGGACCGTAAGCCTAATGTCACTGGCTATGCTTGGAAAGATCAACAATAATCCTCGTGTGGCGGTATGAGGAGAGCGCATGCTGACGTCGGTGGGTGCGGCGAGTCGGGTTGGGGTGGTCGCGGCGTTGTGCATGGTGGTGGCCGGCGCCGCGGGGTGGGCGAGGGCGGGGGAGGCGACGGCTCAGCCCCCCAAGAGCGTTAAGGTCGCTGCCATCTCGCTGGTCTGGGACGAAGGCCAGCGCACGCTTGTGAACGCGCTCCGCGCCCTGGACGAAGCGGGCGCCGCCGGAGCGGACATTGCCTGCCTTCCCGAGGAATGCGTGTACCAGGCAGCGGAGACCATTCCCGGTCCCGCTGCCGACGCTATCGCCGGGAGAGCCGCGCAGCACAAGATGTATGTCGTGGGCAACCTGCGCGAGAAGGACGGGGGCAAGACCTATGTCACGTCATTCCTGTGCGACCGCCAGGGCCGGATTGTCGGCAAGTACCGCAAGTCTCACCGGCTGCCCTACGAAGAGGGCCTGACGCTCGGCGACGAACTGCCGGTCTTTGCGACGGACCTGGGCGTGATCGGCATGAAGATCGGCACGGACCATTTCTTCCCCGAGATTGACACGGTGCTGCGGCGGCGCGGCGCGAGCCTGGTCGTGTGGTCGGCGGCGCCGTTCCCCCTCCGCGACGAACACATGGAGACGCTCGCGCTGCAAGGCCGGGCCGTGGACAACAATCTCAGCTACGCCGTGGCGCGCTACGCCGGCAGGAAGGACTACGGCGGCTACCGCGACACGTTCTCGTGGATGGCCACGTGGCCCTTGGGCCGCGCCCAGGTGCTCGACAACGACGGACACACGCGTGCTGACAGCGGCCACGCGGGAGGGCTGGCGCTGGCGACACTGCCGGCGCAAGCGGCGACGCGGAAGTGGACCAACGAAGAGGGTTTTCGGCGGCCCGATGCGAAGCTTGCCAACGGCGCGGGCTATCCGGCGACGGGCGTCTACGCGGCCATCGCGGCCGAGAAACCTCCCGCGCCATTCGAGCGCAAACCCGGCGCCAAGCGCACCATCAAGGTTGCGGCCATCGAGTCCGAAGGCAACATTGACCGGCTGATCGCCAAGCTGGATGCATGCGGCCGGCTGGGCTGTGACATCGTCTGCCTGTGGGAGTACGTCTGGTACAACAACGATGCGGAGGTGGAGAAGTTCAGGGACCGGAATCGCCAGTACCTCGCGCGCATCGCCGACTCCGCCAAACGGCACGCCATGTACGTGGTGATCGCTGGAGAACTGGAGCGCGGGTTCAACGAGGCGATCCTTTACAGCCGCGAAGGCAATGAACTCGGGCGGTATACGAAGATCAACCAGACGACGGACAAGAAGTCCAAGTACTACCAGGCGGGCGACCGCGTCGGTATCTTCGACCTCGACTTCGGGCGAATCTGCGTGAAGATCTGCGCCGACGTCTACACCCCCGAGATAGACCGCGTCGCTGCGCTGCATCAGGCGGACCTGATGCTTGTGCCCACGCAGGATGCCGGGCCGTTCACCGAGCACACCCGCCTGCGCGACGCTCACCGCTGCCTCGACGACGGCTACTTCCTGCTTCGCGCCGCCTGTGCCACCGCTCAGACGGACCATCGCACGTACATCATGGACCCGTGGGGTGTCATGCTGGCGGCTTCGCAATACCAGACAAACAACGAGCCGGTTGTTGCCACGCTGCAACTCGACAACCGTCCGAAGTACCACGAGTGGCCCGAGGAGGTCCGCAAGGCTGGACCTTACCCTGACCCGTATAAGCGCGGCCTGGACGAGAAGGCGCTGTCGAACATGTATACTGCCCGTCCGCAGCCCGTGGCGAAAGGCGACCTTCGCGCTGTGCTGCTGGCTCAACGGCGCCCGGAACTCTACCGGGCGCGTGAATGAAGCCGCAGGGGGCCTCAACGGCCGGGGTATACCGTCAGCTTCGCGGATTTCGGCGCGAACGGCTCGATCCTGACCGTGTTGGTTCCTGCCTTCAGGAACTTGCCCACTTCAAGGCGGAACGGTTTGTCAATGAAGCCTCCCGCATACTTCCCGTTCACCGCGACATGCGCGGCCGGCTCCGGCGCCACTTCGTCCATTTCCAGGAACACGCGCGACTTCGCCAGGTCCACGTCCGCGGGCAGGTCGCAATGCCCGCAGAAGGGATCAGAGACGACCGGGCTTGCCATCGCGCCGCCGCGGCGCTGGCCTGGAGCGGCAAAGTTTCCCCACGGCGCGCAGCCGTAATTGCCCAGCGACTTTGCCGCGGGCCACGCCTTGTCGTCGAACTTTGGCTGATTCCAATTCGGTTGTTCCTTGTCGGCCGCCTTCCATTCCGTCGAGTTGATGGCGCTGGCCATCCGCGTGCCGTCATCGAAGACGATCTCACACTTGCCGATGAGGCCCGCGGGGCTGGGCTTGTCCGTCATGTTCAGCGCGGCGATCGCAAGCACGTTGGCGCCCTCGGCCATCAGCTTCGTCACGTCAATCTTCGTCGGCTCACGCCAGCCTTCGGGGTCGTCGCTGCTCCGGCCGGCCTCTTTGCCGTTGACGTACAGCGTGAATGCGTTGTCGCACGTCCCGACGAAGTGCGCCTGCTTGACCTTGCGCCCGGCCGGTACCGCGCAACTGCCGCGGAAGTAGCGCGTGCCCGGTGGCGCGGCCTGCGCCGGGTTGCCGTCCGGGAACCACACCCACGCGCAGCCGCCGAACGAAACGCCTCCTTTGTCCGCGGCCGGCTCGGGTTCCTTGGCTTGC
>JAPLOD010000910.1 GCA_026692735.1 Planctomycetota bacterium
GGCTGTCCGAGCCGCTGATCATGCTCAAACTGGCGCGGGCGCTGCTGCTGGACGGCCAGCCGAACGCGGCGCGCGAAGCGGCGGGCCGGTTGCATGCCCTGCACGGGGCGAAACAGCTCAAGATCGGCAACAAGGTCACCACCGCGGGGGAATGCGCCCAGGCGCTGGAGACCAGGATCGCCTGGCGGACGCTGGGCGCCGTCAGCGCCGGCGTGAACGCCGAGACGGAAACGCTCGCCGGGAACACCCGCCGCACCGGATCGCCGCCGGCCGCCCCGGCGCCCAAGCCCAGCGCACTGGCGTGGTCCGCGAACCTGCCGAAGTCGTCCGTTCTGGCGACGGCGCTGCGCTACTGGAACGAAGACAAGGGCTTCGTGCATTGGGAGTCGTACCCGATTGTCGCCGGCAACCGGGTTGTGGTCAGCACGCTGGAAGGGCTGTGGAGCGTTGATCTGCAGAGCGGGCAGACGCTGTGGAACCAGACATGGGGCTCGTCGGGCGGCCTCTTGCGCGACAAGTTCACGGGGTTCCCGGTAAGCTGCCCGACGGCGAAGAACGACAGGATTTACATGCGCGCGCTCAGCGGAAGCCAGACGTCGCTGCGCTGTTACCATGCGGACAGCGGGAAGCTGCAGTGGAGCACCGACGCGATTCCCGCGCTCAAGAGGACCGTCTGGCTCAGCGACCCCGTCGTGGCGTACGGCCTGGCCACGGCGGTGTTCCTGGAAAGCCCGCCGCAGACGGAGGAGGGCGGCCGGGGCACGTTGAACACGCACGGCCTACGCGGCCACCGGCCTGGCCAGCCTGGCGGCGCTGAACGCCTTCACGGGCGAAGTGCTGTGGCTGGCCGGCTATGCCAAGCTGCGTGCCGAGGGCCTGCAGACGGGGACGTCGGAGAGCGGCCCGTTTCTGCCGCGGATTCTGAAAGTAAATGCGCGAGGGCCCGCTTCGCCTGTGGTGGGCGACGAGGTGGTGGTTCTGGCGCCAAAGGACGCGGCGGGCGTGATCGCGTTCGACCGCAGGAACGGCGAGATTCGCTGGCGCCAGGACCTGTTGGAGTGCCGCTATCTGGCCGGCGTGTGCGAAGGGAACCTGCTCGCCGTGGACAACACCGTCACCGCTCTATCGTTGGCGACGGGCAAGGTGGCCTGGGAATACACGGTGGAAGGCAAACGCCTGCTCGGGCAGCCGGGATATTCCGGCGCGGTGCTCTACCTGCCGACGCAGACCAATCTACAGATGGTGGATGCGCGCACGGGGCAGGCCCTGGGGACGTTCGCCTGGGACCAGAAAGCCGGGCCGCTGGGGAACCTGGTCATCGGCAGCCAGCGGATCGTGGGGGTTAACACCAAGGCCTTGGCGGCGCTGGCGGCAAAGTAACGGTGCGACCGTCATCGGGGGGTGGCCCCGAAAGGTGCTGCAGCACTTTTCGGGGCCACCCGCGGGATTGTCCGTCGCACATCTTGCCGAATTGTGTGCAACGCAATCCGCAATCCGCAATCGCCCAATAGCTCCTCACGCGACGTGGAAATCGCCGCGGCACTGTGTATGCTGCATAGGCTCCACGTTCGTGACGACGCGTTGACCATGCCTTTCAGGAGGAGAAGAACCGTGGCTAAGGACGGACCAATCGGGATCGGCATCGCCGGCATCGGCCGCGCTGGTTGGGGCATGCACTGCGCCGAACTGGCGGGCAAGGAGAACCTCTTCCGGATCGTCGCGGCCTGCGACGTCCTCAAAGACCGCCGCGACAAGATGGCGGCCAAGTACGGCTGCAGGATCTACACCAGGGTCGAAGACATGGCTGCCAACCCCGACGTCGAACTGGTGGATGTTGCCACGCGCTCGCCCGAGCACCTCCCGCATGCCCTGATCGGGCTCAAGGCGGGCAAGCACGTCTTCCTGGAAAAGCCCATCTGCCTCACCTACGCGGAAGCGCTGAAGCTCAAGGCCGCCGCGGCCCGCGCCAAGGGCAAGCTCTTCATCCGCCACAACCGCCGGTTTGAGCCCACGTTCAACCACATTCGCGAGATCATGGCGTCGGGCATTCTCGGCAAGGTCTACGAGATCAAACTGCGCCGCCTCGGCTACGCGCGCCGCGATGACTGGCAGACGCTGATGAAGTGCGGCGGCGGCCAGATGCTCAATTGGGGACCGCACATCATTGACCACGCCCTGCGCCTGCTGGAATCGCCGGTCAAGAGCGTCTGGGCCGACCTGAAGACAGTCGCCTGCGTGGGCGATGCCGAAGACCACTTCAAGATCATCCTCACAGGAAAGAACGGCCGCGTGATTGACATCGAGATCAGCGGCGGCGCCGCGATCAAGGAGCCGGAGTACATCGTCCTGGGCACGAAAGGCGGACTCACCAGTTCCGAGGAGGACATCACGCTGCGCTACCTCGATGCGAGCGTGAAACTGCCGCCGCGCAAGCCCGATCCCGGCGCGCCCGGTGCACACTTCGGCAGCCCCGAGAAGTTGCCGTGGATCGAGAAGACGATACCCGTCTGCCCGGCCTACAAGTCCGACATGCCCAACAGCATCTGGTACGAACTCCACAGCGCCATTCGCAAGGGCACGCGCTTCCCGATCACGACGGACGAATCCGTCGCGGTCATGAAGGTCATCTCCGCTGCCAAGAAGGGAACGAAGTACGCAACGCGGAAGTAGCACAGCGCGGCGGAGCCGCAGCCAAGGGGAGGCAAAGGGTTCAGGGTTTCGGGTATCGGGTTTCGGCATCGGGTATCCGGTATCTGGTATCCGGTATCCGGTATCTGGTATCCGGTATCTGGTATCCGGTATCCGGTATCCGGCATCCGGTATCCGGTATCCGGTATCCGGTATCCGGTATCCGGTATCCGGCATCCGGTATCCGGCATCCGGTATCCGGTATCGGGTACCCGTTCCGTCCTTGGCGTTCCTGGCGTCTTGGCGGTTCGAAGTTCTACCTGCGGTTCCCGGCCGCGATCGCCGCCACGATGGCCGCCGTCCCGACGATGTCCTGGGCCGTGGCCCCGCGAGACAGGTCGCTGCACGGCTTGCGGAAGCCCTGCAGGATCGGACCGTAGGCTCGCGCGCCGCCAAGGTACTGGCTCAGCTTGTAGCCGATGTTGCCCGCGTCCAGGTCGGGGAACACCAGCGCGTCCGCCTGTCCGGCCACGTGGCTCTGCGGACACTTCTTGGCCGCCACGCGCTTGACCAGCGCGCTGTCGGCCTGCAGTTCCCCGTCAATCTGCAGTTCGGGCTTCCGCTTCCGCACCATCTCCGTCGCCGCGATCACCTTGTCCGCGTCGGCGTGCTGAGCGGAGCCTTTCGTGGAGAAGCTCAGCATCGCGATCCTGGGCGCCGTGCCGAGCAGCGCCTGGGCGCTGGCCGCCGTGGCGATGGCGATATCCGCCAGTTGCTCCGCGGTCGGCTGCACGTTCACCGCGCAATCCGCGTACACGAGCGTCTTCGGTCCGGCGCCCATCAGGTTCGCGAAGTCCATCAGGAAGAACGACGAGGGCACCGAGATGCCTTCCTGCAGGCCCACGGTCACGCTGGCGGCCATGATCACGTTCGCGGTGGTGTTCGCCGCTCCGGCGACCATGCAGTCCGCCTCTCCCAGCGCCAGCGCCATCCCGCCGAACACCAGCGGCTTCTTCAGCAGCCGCAACGCGACCTTCTCCGGCACATCGGACCGCGCCTTGCAGTACGCCGCCGCGTACCGTGCCACACGCTCCGTATCCTGTATGCCGATCGCCCCGATGCCGGCCCCCGGGCTGCTGGCTGCGACCAGCAGCGGCTTGGCCCACCCTTCCGCCGCGATCTGCCGCGCCGCCGCCACAATGCGCTCGTCATCGCTTTCCGGCAGCACGACCGTAAGCTGTGCCGTGCGCGCCTGCTCCTTGAACCCCGCGATCAAGTCCATCGTCGGCTCCTGTCAGCAGTGGGGCGATTCGTCGAATCGCCCCACCCGTTGCCTCTCTTCTCCCTGCCTGCTTTAGGCGAGCAGCTTCTTGGGATTCAGGTTCTCCCGCTCGATGTCCTTGAAGTAACTCACCGTGCCGACCTTCAGCTCCGCGGTGGCCGCGTCGTCGGCGACGATGATGCCCTTGGGGTGGAGCTGCAGCGCGGAGACCGTCCACATGTGGTTCAGGCCATGCTCGACTGCCTCGGCCAGGGCCCGCGCCTTGCCGTGGCCGGTGACAACGATGACCACCTCGCGCGCGTCCATCACCGTGGCCACGCCGACGGTCAGCGCCATCTTGGGCACGCGGTCGGGGTCGTTATCGAAGAACCGCGAGTTGACTATGCGGGTGTCCTCGGTCAGCGTCTTGACGCGCGTCCGGGACTCCATTGACGAGGCCGGCTCGTTGAACGCGATGTGCCCGTCAGCCCCGATCCCGCCCAGGAACAGCTCGATGCCGCCGTACTTCAGGATCTTCCGCTCGTAGTCGGCGCACTCGGCTTCCAGGTCCTTCGCGTTCCCGTTCAGGATGTTGACGTTCTCCTTCTTGATATCCACGTATCTGAAGAGGTTGGTCCACATGAAGGCGTGGTAGCTCTGCGGATGGTCCTCGGGGATCCCCACATACTCGTCCATGTTGAACGTGACCACGTTGGCGAACGACACCTTCCTCGCCTTGTACAGCTCGATGAGACGCTTGTACGTCGTCAGCGGCGAGCTCCCCGTGGGCAGCCCCAGAACGAACGGCCGCTTCGGCGTGGGCTTGTGTCTCGCGATGCTCCGGGCAATGTACGCCGCCGTCCACTCGCCGACCTTCTGGGCGTCAGGTTGTATGATTACGCGCATTCAGTTCTCCTCCTTCTCACCTTGTGCAGGCAACGGACTCTTGCGCAGGCCGTAGTCTACGAAGACCACCGGAACAACGCGTGCTGGCGTCTGGCGCGGCAGCCTGCGCGGTATGCCGCGTCACACGCCGGTGATGCGTGGATACAGGCGCACGATACAGGCAAGCCGTTCCCGCGTCAATTTTGCTGCCCCGAAAATCGCGCCGCCGGGGGACGGACTTGCCTGGGACCTCGCCGTCCCGTAACCTCGTCTCTGAGCGGCCGACGTCTTCGGTCTCCCAGCGGACGGCGGGGACGGCAAACGATGGGGACAACGCCAACGGACCCGCAACCCGCCAACGTTCCAGACGCGGAGAAGGCACTGCGCGAAAGCGAGGAACGGTACCGCCGCCTCGTGGATGTCTGCCCGGATGCCATCTTCGTCAACCGCGAGAACAAGATCGTCTTCATCAACAACGCCGGCCTGAAACTCTTCGGCGCCACAAAGCCCGAGCAGATGCTGGGCACCTCGCCCTTCGACTTCACTCATCCGGACTACCATGCGCTGGTCAGGGAACGGCTCCGCCGGCAACTGCAGCTCGGCGAGCCGGTCCCCCTCGTTGAGCAGAAGATCTACCGCCTGGATGGAACACTGCTCACCGTCGAGGTGGCGGCGGCCCCCGTCATGTACCAGGGCGTGATGTCCGTCCAGGCCGTCCTCCGCGATATCACCGAACGTAAACGGGCGGAAGAGCAGGTGCGGCTGCTGAACATGGAGCTGGAGCAGCGCGTCCGCGAGCGTACTGCGGAGCTGGAGGCGGCCATCCGGGATATGGAAGCCTTCTCCTATTCCGTCTCTCACGACCTGCGCGCCCCGCTCCGCGCCATCGCCGGCTTCGCCCAGATTATCGCCCGGCGGCACCGGGCCAGCCTCAACGAGGAGGGACAGCGTTATGTGGACAACATCGTCCAGGCCGGCGAACGCATGAACCAGCTCATTGACGACCTCCTCGCCTACTCGCGGCTCGGCCGCAAAGCTGTCGGCCACCACCCCGTGCCCTTGGGCGCCGTGCTCGCTCAGGTGGCCGGCGACCTGTCTGCCCGCGCAGCGGAAGCGGGCGCGACCATGACGCTGCCCGAGAACCCCCCCACGGTGCGGGGGGACATGACGTTGCTGCGGCAGATATTCACCAACCTGCTTGTGAATGCCCTCACCTACTGCCGCCAGGGCGTGCCCCCGCGCGTTGCCGTCACCTGCGAGCGTGTGGCCGGTCCCCCCGGCGGGACTGAGTGTCCCGCCCGCCATGTTGTCATCCGCGTCGCGGACAACGGCATCGGCATTGCTCCCGAGCACCACAAGACCATCTTCCGCATGTTCCAGCGCCTCCACAGCGAGGACGCCTTTCCGGGCACTGGCATCGGCCTGGCTGTCGTCAAGAAAGCCGTTGATCTGCTGGGGGGCCGCATTGGGGTCGAATCAGCAGTTGGAACAGGCAGCACGTTCTGTGTAGAATTACCATTGGGGGATGAATGAGTGAGCCCGCCTTCGGCACCGCGCGGGCGGCAGTGGATGGTGGGCTTTTGCCCCTCCGGGACCGAGTCTCCCCGGACGCCCACGGCAGGCGGCACGTCCTATTGTAACGCACTGATTCACCGAGGAGCAGGCTGATGGCCGGACTCGTGCGCATCCTGCATGTTGACGACAACCCGCACGACCGCGAACTGGTGCGAGACGCGCTGGAACGCGAGGCCGGCGGCTTCCAGGTGATCTCGGCCTCCAGCCGCACCGAGTTCGAGGCAAAGCTCGTCGCCGGCCAATACGACCTCGTGCTGAGCGACTTCAACATCCTGGGCTTCGACGGCCTCCAGGTGCTCGACACCGTCCGCGCCCTCGACCCGCGCATTCCGGTGGTCATCGTCACCGGGACGGGGTCCGAAGAAGTCGCCGTCGCCGCCATGAAGCAGGGCGCAGCCGATTACGTCCTGAAGAGCCCCCAACACATCCGCCGCCTCCCCACCACTATCCACGGCGCCCTCGAGAAGCTGCGCCTCCAGGGGAAAAGGTCATTGGCAGGTGGATCGGCGATTTCTTCACGCCGGCGTGCCGGAAGGCGCTGCCCGAACGCTTCAAGAAGTTCCTGGCAACCGGCGAAACGCACGGCCAGGAGTATGAGCTGGTTCGCCAGGGCGGCACCACGATCACGGTCGAGCTGGACGGCGTGGTGTCCCGCGACGAAGAGGGCCGCTTCCGGCAAACCCACTGCATCTTCAGCAACGTCACGGAGCGCAAACGCGCCGAAGAGCAACTCCGGAGCGTGTCGCGCTTCCCGACCGAGAACCCCAACCCCGTCCTGCGGATTTCGTCCGACGGCACGGTTCTCTATGCCAACAAGGCCAGCGCGCCCCTCCTCGAGGTCTGGGACCGGCAGACCGGACAGGTCGTGCCACCGGACTGGCAGGCGCTGATTACCTCCGTGCTCAGCTCCTTCGTCAACAGGGAGGTCGAGATCAAGTGCGGCGAGCGCGTCTTCTCCTGCATCCTCGCCCCGATCATGAACGCGGGCTATGTCAACGTGTACGGCCGCGACGTCACCGAGCACAAATGGGCGGAACAGGAACTGCGGGAAAGCGAGGAACGCTACCGCAGCCTTGTCGAGGTCTGCCCGGACGCCATCTTCGTCACCAGGGACGACAAGATCGTCGTCGCGAACAAGGCCGGCCTGCAGCTCTTTGGCGCGACCAAGCCGGAGCAGATCATCGGCAAGTCGCCCCTTGACTTCGTTCCGCCGGAGAACCATGCCGCGGCCCGCGAGCATCTGCGCCGGCAGACGGAACTGCGCGCGCAGATTCCGCTTGCCGAAGCGCAGTTCCGCCGCCTGGACGGCAAGCTGGTCACGGTCGAGGTGGCGGCAGCCCCCATCCTCGATCGCGGCGGCACGGCCTTCCTCGCGGTCATGCGCGACATCACCGAGCGCAAACAGTTGGAGAACCAGTTCCGCCAGGCTCAGAAGATGGACGCCATCGGCCAGCTTGCCGGCGGCGTCGCGCATGACTTCAGCAACGTCCTCGCCATCATCATGGCCCGCAGTGAGCTCAGCATGCACCGCCTGACGCCGCAGGACCCCCTGTGGCAGGAACTGGACCTGATCCGCAAGACCGGCGAACGCGCCACCGCCCTGGTCCGCCAGCTTATGGCCTTCAGCCGCAGGCAGATGCTGCGGCCCAAGCTTCTGGACCTCAACACCGTCGTCGCCGAAATGGGGACGATGCTCCGGCGTGTTATCGGCGAGGACATTGCCCTCACCACGGTCCTCGAACCGAAACCGTGGCTCGCTAAGGCCGACCCCTCTCAGATCGAACAGGTGCTCATGAACCTCGTGGTCAACGCCCGCGACGCCATGCCCAGGGGCGGCAAGCTGACCATCGAGACCGCCAACGTCATCCTCGACGAAACGTACTGCCGCCAGCATCCCGACGCCAGGCCCGGCCCGCACGCCCTCCTCGCGGTCAGCGACACCGGCTGCGGCATGGATCCCTCCGTCCTGCCCCGCATTTTCGAGCCGTTCTTCACCACCAAGGGTCTGGGTCAGGGAACCGGCTTGGGCCTCTCGACGGCCTACGGGATCATCAAGCAGAGCAACGGGAACATCGAAGTCTACAGCGAACCCGGAAAGGGCACGACCTTCAAGATCTACCTGCCGCAGGCCGTTGAGGAAGCCGTGCCTGCCTCCGGCAGCGACAGTTTGCCGGCCGTGGGCCGCGGCACCGAGACTGTCCTCGTCGTCGAGGACGAGGAGATTGTTGGCGACCTCGTCCGCGAAGTCCTGGTCCACCACGGCTACACCGTGCTGCAGGCGCGCCACGGCGCCGAGGCACTGCATCTGTGCGAGCAACACCGGGGCTCCATCCACCTCCTGCTCACCGACGTGACCATGCCCGAGATGAGCGGCCCCGAACTCGCCGGCCACGCCGCCCGCCTGCGCCCCGACATGAAGGTGCTCTTCATGTCCGGCTATACCAGCCACGCCGCCGCCAACCACGGCCTGCTGGCGCGTGGCGCGGCGTTCATCGAAAAGCCCTTTACCCCCGTGGCCCTCATGCGCGCGGTGCAGAAAGCCCTTGGTGCTGCTCCCAGCCCCTCGTCCGGATCCCTCATGAAGAACGGACCGGCGTGAACCGGAGGGCTCGCCCTGCCAGCCCGAAGCCGCGCAAATGCCATTGACTGGCGTACAAACGGGGTAGGCTTAGAGCTCTGAAGCACGAGAGACTTGAGGTCGCCTGTGTGAGGTCTATTCCTCAAGCCTCAACGGTTATGCTTGGGGACCACTATGGCAGACGACGGCAATCAGCCCGCAGGCGAAGACTTCCGCGCGGCGCGCGACCGCATCAAGCTGTACCTCAATGTCACGCCTCTGCTGCGCGCCGAAGGCCTGGAACGCGCCGGACGCAAGGTGTTCGTCAAACCCGAGAATCTCCAGCGCACGGGGTCGTTCAAGGTCCGCGGGGCCTTCAACGCCGTCGCGTCGCTCACCGCCGACGCCAAGGCGCGCGGCGTCATCGCGTTCAGTTCCGGCAATCACGGCGCGGCCGTGGCGTTCGCCGCGCGCGAACTGGGGATGGCGGACCGCGGCCAGCCCTACGTCTGCACCGTCGTCATGCCCGAGCGCGCCAGCCCCGTCAAGGTGACGCGCGTCCAAGCCTATGGGGCGCAGGTCGTCTTCTGCGGCTCCAGCGTGGCCGAGCGCAAGGCCAAGGCCG
>JAPLOD010000911.1 GCA_026692735.1 Planctomycetota bacterium
CATGGTCTGGACCACAGGCTGGTGGGACAACGGTTTCGGCTACGCGAGCTCGAAGGACCTCATCGCGTGGGGCGAGCAGAAGTACGTTCCGGTCAACGAGAAGAACAAGGCCAAGAACACCTGGGCGCCGGAGCTCTTCTACGACGCCAGGAAGGAGCAGTTCCTCATTATGTGGTCCTCGACGATCCCCGGCGCGTTCCCGGAGACCGATAAAGGCGGGGACCACAACCACCGCCTCTACTACACGGTCACGAAGGACTTCCAGACGTTCACTCCCATGAAGCTGCTCTACAACCCCGGCTTCAACTGCATTGACGGCATGCTCCGCAAAGTCGGCGACAAGTACGTGCTGTTTTTCAAAGATGAGCGGCCGGGCAAGAAAGCGCTGCGGATGGCGACCGCCGGCGACCCCGAAGGGCCTTACGGTCCGCCGTCGGAACCCTTCACCGGCGATTGGGTCGAGGGGCCCTCGTCCACTGACATAGACGGGGAGTGCTACGTGTATTTCGATCACTACGCCGCGCCGCATTACTACGGCGCGTTGAAGTCCGCCGACCTCGTGAAATGGGAGGACGTCTCAAAGAAAATGTCCTTTCCCAAGGACTTTCGCCACGGCGCGGTGCTGCGGATTTCGGATGCGGTGCTGGAGCGGCTGACCGGCCCGTAACGCGCCCACGAAACTTCGGGCACTATCCGTTTTCTCCTATGAAAAAATCGCCCAAATGGCGTTGCCTTAAGTGGCGTCTGAAGGCTGTTCCCGCTAGAATTTGGGGGCGTGAAAATACCCCCGAAACGGCCCCCTCTCCGGAGGGGGCACGGGTGACACAACGAGGTCTGCGGAGATATCCAGGAATCCATGCCGCCCCCCTCCGATGACGTGAACAACAGCCCGCAGAGCGGCGCCGATAAGCCCGGCGGCAGCCCCGGCCAGCCGGAAGGCGGCGCTGCGCCGGCGCGTGAAAGCGCGGCCAGGGCCGCCGGCGACATCCATGGCGGACGCATTAAGAACCTGCTCATTGAGGACGAGCTCAAAGAGAGCTACCTGCGGTACGCCATGTCGGTCATCGTCGCGCGCGCCCTGCCGGATGCGCGGGACGGTCTGAAGCCCTCGCAGCGCCGCGTGCTGTGGGCCATGAACGACCTGACCCTGCGGCCCAACCGCAAGCACTACAAGTCTGCCAAGATCTGCGGCGACACCAGCGGCAACTACCATCCGCACGGCGACCAGGTGATCTACCCCACGCTGGTGCGCATGGCGCAGTCCTGGAACACGCGCTGCCCCCTCGTGGACGGGCAGGGAAACTTCGGGTCCGTCAACCCTGATCCGCCCGCGGCGGCGCGCTACACCGAGGCGCGCATGACGTGGGCCAGCGTGGCGATGCTGGAGGACGTCGAGAAAGACACCGTCGAGATGGTGCCGAACTACGACGAGCGGCTGATGGAGCCGACGGTGCTGCCCGGCAAGTTCCCCAACCTGATCGTCAACGGCGCGCAGGGCATCGCCGTGGGCATGGCCACGCAGATTCCGCCGCACAACGTCAGCGAAGTCTGCGACGCGCTTGTGTACCTCATCGAGAACCCCGAGTGCGCGATTCACGACCTGATGAAGTTCATGAAAGGTCCGGATTTCCCCACCGGCGGGCTGCTCTGCGGGCGGCAGGGCATCGAGGAAGCCTTCCTGACGGGCCGCGGGCACCTGACGCTGCGCGCGAAGATCCACTTCGAGGAGGAAAAGGACCGCGAGCGGATCATCGTGGACGAGATCCCCTACCAGGTCGGCCTGGAGCGGCTGTGCCAGAAGATCGTCGAGGCCGTGAAGGCGGACCGGATCAAGGGCATCAGCGACGTGCGCGACGAGAGCAGCAAGGAAGGCCTGCGCGTCGTGGTTGACCTCAAGCGCGGCGAGAACCGCGACGTCGTCCTCAACCAGCTCTATAAGTACACGCCGCTGGAAACCACCTTCGCCGTCAACACCCTGGCGCTCGTGCGCGGGCGCCCGCGGGTCCTGAGCCTGAAACAGCTCCTGGAGCAGTACCGCGAGCACCGCAAGGACGTGATCATCCGCCGCACGCGCTATCTGCTGGCGCAGGCCGAGGAGCTGGCGCACATCCTCGAAGGCAAGATCATCGCCGTTGACCACATTGACGAGGTCATCAAGATCATCCGCGCCGCCAAGGACGGCGACACCGCGCGGGATGCCTTGATGGCGCGCTTTGAGTTTACCGCGCGGCAGGCGAAGGCGATCCTGGACATGTCGCTGCGCGCGCTGACGGGGCTGGAGCGGGACAAGCTGAAGACCGAATACGCGCAGGTCCAGGACCGGATTCGCGACTATCAGTCCATCCTGGCCGATATCAACCGCGTCCTGGACATCATTAAGGAAGACCTGTTCGAGATGAAGGAGAAGTTCGGCGACGAGCGGCGCACGCTGATCGTCGGCGAAGCGGGCGACATCTCGTTGCAGGACCTGGTGGCCGACGAGGTGATGGCGGTGACGATCAGCCACAAGGGGTACTGCAAGCGCGAGCCGCTCGCCAGCTACCGCGTGCAGTCGCGCGGCGGCAAGGGCATCATCGGCGCGCGCAGCAAGGACGACGAGGACTTCCCGGAGCACCTCTTCATCGCGAGCACGCACGACTACCTGCTCTTCTTCACCAACGACGGGCGCGTGCATTGGCAGAAAGTCTACGATCTGCCGCAGCTCGGCCGCATGGCCCAGGGCCGCGCGCTGGTCAACCTCCTGGAACTGCACGAAGGCCAGAAGGTCGTCTCCATTGTGCCCGTGGAGAACTTCGGCCAGGACGCCTCGATCTTCATCGCCTCGGAACGCGGCTATATGAAGAAGTGCGCCGTCAGCGAGTACAAGAACCCGCGCCGCGGCGGCATCTCGACGATCGGCCTCGAGGAAGGCGACCAGGTGATGGCGGCGCGCTACGTCAGGCGCAGCCAGGAAATCGTGCTGTGCACGCGGCAGGGGATGGCCATCCGCATTGACGAGACGGTCGTGCGCGACATGGGCCGCTCGGCGCGCGGCGTCCACGGCCCCACGCTCAAAGCCGACGACAAGATCGTCAGCGTCGTGGTCGGCCAGCCGGGCGATTACCTGCTCACCGTCTGCGAGAAGGGCGTGGGCAAGCGCAGCCAGATTGACGGGTACCGCAAGACGGCGACGCAGCGCGCCAAGGGCGTCATCAACGTCAAGATCGGCGAGAAGAACGGGCCCGTCGTGGACGTCATCGCGGTGAAGGAAGGCGACGAACTGATGCTGATGGCCGAGAAGGGCAAGGTCATCCGCACCAGGATCGAAGACGTGCGCCAGACCGGCCGCGGCGCCGTCGGCGTCTACCTCATGGACTTGGATGCCGACGATAAGATCGCGAGCGTGGCGAAGATCGCGCGCGAGGAAGCCGAGCAGGCCCACGAACAGGCCAGCGCCATCAAGGCCGAACAGGCCGAGCAGCGCGAACGCGAAGGCAACGGCAAGAAAAAGGCCGGCGAATCCGGCACGCGGCCCGCCGCCGCCGCGCCGCCCGTTCCCTCGCCCCTTGCGGGAGAGGGTCAGGGTGAGGGGGCTGCAAAGGGCACGCCCGACAGCGCGAGGGAGATGCTGAAACGCGCGGAAGACGAACAGAAGAAGAAAGAGCAGAAGCCGAACACCGGCGAAGCGCAGAAGTGACGGCTAGGAGCAACGTATGATAACTGCGGTCACGATCGAGAATTTCCGTGGCATTGCGCACGGCGAAGTCTCCGGCCTCAAGCCGCTGACGGTGCTCGTAGGCGCGAACAACTCCGGGAAGTCAACAATACTGGAGGCGCTCTACATCGGGGCGGCGGAGGGAGTTCCCGCCGCTTGGCACCGGGCAATCGGGGCACGTGGCTGGATTGGACTGGAGACCGTCCGTAACATCGCCTATAGGAACTGCAGGCGTTGCGTGGTAACGACGACCGACGGCGCCGGTGGTAGGGCGGAATACTGCGCCGTCGGGTTAGGTGTCCACACAACCCCGGGCGAATTCGGCGGCAGTGGTGAAGACGTCGTCGGCGTGGAGCTATCATCGCTCTGCTCCAAGACGCTGATGCAGGTTTCCAGCTCGGGTGAGCTTCTCTTGCCAGCAGGCGCCACGGTTGATCCTAAGGTAGTCCTTATTGGCGTGGGGACGGTACATGCAGTCCGGGATCACGAAGCCTCGTATTCGGTGGCTGCCGAGGCGGGCACGCAGGTACAGAGTGAACTGCTCGCACTCTGCGCCGTTCTTCGTCGCGCAACAAAGGACATCCGCATCCTGAAGAAGGACAACGACTTTATCCTGCATACAATTGATCAGGATGGGGCGTGCCCGTTTTACCTCGCCGGCGACGGGCTACGCCGCCTTTTTGATATTGCCTGCCGCCTTGCAGTGGCACGGGGCGGCTTAGTATTGGTTGAAGAACCTGAGTGTTTCCAACACCCCAAGGCCATGGACGAGTTTACGCGCCTGCTCTGGGCGGCCATCGGTCAGGGGACACAGGTCGTCTTCAGCACACACAGCCTGGAGTTGCTCGCGAAGGTCTTCGAGGCAGGCGAAGGCCGCGACTTGAGCAAGGCCTGCATCATGCGCACGCGGCTGGAGGACGGTGTGTTGACGACCTTGAACATTGAGGGCCGCAACGCCAGCGAACGCCTGACCGATGTCGGCGAGGACCTGCGGCGATGAAGTACAACTTGATCGTTGTCGAAGGTCCGGACGATCTGGCTGCCATACGGGAGCTTTTTCAGCGCCGCTACGGTCCCGTAAAGACAGAAGGTGTGCACGTGGCGCCGGGCCAACCGCGCACCGCCCGCTTTGCATGGTCTGACGTTGAGACCCAGGTGATGGTCGCCATGGATAAACGCCGGGTAGCTGTGCGCGTGAAGGAGCAGATGCAGGCCATACCCACATCTGACCGGCCCTATTGCCAGATCGGGGTCTGTTTCGACCCTGACGAGCACGATGACGGTACGGTGCATGCTTGGTTGAGGGAAGAATGCGGCGTCCCAGATGCCACTCCCGGCGATGGTGTTTACCGTGCAACGTGCGGGAACGCGAAAGTTGACATTGTGCCGTTGCCCTGGGACCTCGGGCCGATGTTCGATGAACTGAAGGACTTCCGCAACCTCGAACGTGTCGCACTGGCCGTCTTGGCGAAGACTGATGCGGGCGAAGGAAAGCTGATCGAGGAGCTCCTCGAGAAGGTCCGCTCCGCCAACAAGAATATATCCTGGAAGACCGCCTTCCGGCTGTGGGCGGCGATCAGGTACGCGGACTGCGATCCTGGCGCGGGTGGCGCGATGGCGCAGGTCTTCGGCCAGGATGAGCAAGCGCGCCAGGCGCTCGAAACCGTGCTCAAGGACAGCCCGTTCCTCGTGCGGCTCAGACGCTTCGCGGGCAGCCCACCACCATGCGCTCAATGACACGCCGCGCAAACCAGCGGGCGGGCCTGCAGACGGCGCACTTGCCCCCGCGCCTGCGCCTCCTCTTCTGGGACTACGACTTCACAAAGCTGCGCTGGCCCGGGGGCCGCGGTGTATTGCTGAGGGACGAGTTGCGGACAAGGAGAGCGACGATGCTACGACAGGGGCTGTGGGTTCTGGTGGTCGCGGCTGTCTGCCTGGCCAATGCGCCAGCGCGCGCGGCCGGCGAAGGCCCGGTCACGGGAACGCTGACGGGCAACGTGCTGGCGGCGGGCGACAACAGAGTGATGATCCTGTCGCCGGAAGGCAAGATCGTCTGGGAGCACAAGACGGATTTGACGCATGACGCCTGGATGCTGCCCAACGGCAACGTCCTCTTTGCCGACGGCAGTTCGGTGACGGAAGTGACGCCCGACAAGAAAGTCGTCTTCCAGTACAAAGCGAAGGTGGCGAAAGGCGGCGGGACGTACGCCTGCCAGCGCCTGGAGAACGGCAACACCTTCATCGGCGAGAACTCGACGGGCCGCGTCCTCGAGGTTGACAAGGACGGCAAGGTCGTCTTCGAGATGCCGGTCACCCCGGCCAAGGAGGGCGAGCACCACAACATGCGGATGGCCCGCAAGCTGAAGAACGGCAACTATCTCGTCTGCCATTCCGGCGCGCGCACGGTCAAGGAATACACGCCCAAGGGCGACGTGGTCCTGGAACTCAAGGTCAACCTGCCGGGGGTAGTGGCGTTCGCGGCGATCCGCACGCCCAAGGACACGACCATCGTCGCGGCCCTGCAGAAGATCATTGAGTATGACTCGAAGGGCGCCATCATCTGGGAGTTCGCCGCCACGGATATCCCTGGCGTGAAGATCAGGAACATCACGGGAATTCAACTGCTGCCCGACGGCAACATCGCCGCGGGTTGCTACAGCGCCTACGACAAGGGCGAGGGCACAGGACTGTTCGAGATCACGCGGGACAAGAAGTTGGTGTGGCGCTTCGCCGACCCGAAGACCGCGAACACGATGATGGCTATTCAGAAGCTGGACAAGGACGGCAAGCCCCTCCCCGGCGAGTGTCTGCGATAGTGCTCTGCGTAGCTCCGTACTTACCACGGAGGTCTCCGTAGCTGGCACGGAGTGCTTTGCGGCCGGCAACCGCGCCACGCCTGTATTTTGCCGCGTACCGCCCTGTTTGCCACTTGCGCACGTGCCGCGGTCGGCTGATTCTTAATTGTATTGGTGAGGCGAGGAGACGAATGACTATGGCGACGAAGAAACCTGTCCATGTGGCTGTGACCGGCGCCGCCGGCCAGATCGGCTACGCGCTGCTGTTCCGGATTGCCTCCGGCCAGATGCTGGGCCCTGACCAGCCGGTGGTCCTGCACCTGCTCGAGATCGAGCCGGCGCTGAAGGCGCTCGACGGCGTAGTCATGGAACTGGACGACGGCGCCTTCCCGCTGCTGGCCGGCAGCGTGCCCACGTCCGACGCGAAGAAGGCGTTCGAGGGCGTGTCGTGGGCGCTGCTGGTGGGCGCGTTTCCGCGCAAGGAAGGGATGGAGCGCCGCGATCTGCTGGAGACTAACGGCAAGATCTTCAAGCCGCAGGGCCAGGCGCTGGCCGCCGTCGCCGCGAAAGACGTGCGCATCCTGGTGGTCGGCAATCCATGCAACACGAACTGCCTGATCGCGCGCAGCAACGCGCGGGGGATTCCCGCCGACCGCTGGTTCGCCATGATGCGGCTCGACCAGAACCGCTCCAAGACGCAGTTGGCCAGGAAAGCCGGCGTGCCCGTGGAACAGGTGACGAACGTGGCGATCTGGGGCAATCACTCGGCCACGCAGTTCCCGGACGCGCGCAATGCGAAGATAGGCGGCAAGCCAGCCTACGACGTCATTAGCGATCATGCTTGGCTGCAGGGCGATTTTCTCAGCACGGTGCAGAAGCGCGGCGCGGCGGTAATCAAGGCGCGGGGGCTCTCGTCCGCCGCGTCGGCCGCCAACGCGGTCATTGATTCGGTGGTCTCGATTCGCACGGCCACGCCAGCCGGCGACTGCGCCGCACTGGCGGTGGCCAGCAAGGGTGAGTACGGCATTCCCGAGGGCCTGCAGTTCGGCGTTCCAGTTCGCAGCAACGGCTCAACGTGGGAGGTGATCCAGGGCTTCCAGCTCGACGACTTCGCCAAGGCAAGAATCAAGACCACGACGGATGAGTTGCTGGCTGAACGAGCAGAAGTGAAGTCCCTGCTTCAATAGCCGGAACCGTCACCCCCGGCTGGCGGAACCGACGGCCCCGCCTCGTGGCCGCTGCGCCAGGTAGTACAGTACCGGCACCGCCATGCGGCTCAGCAGGAGGCTGGCGACCTCGCCGGCCATCAACGACAGCGCCAGTCCCTGGAAGATAGGGTCGAAGAGGATCACCGACGCGCCGACG
Organism: Planctomycetota bacterium; assembly: GCA_026692735.1. GTDB lineage: Bacteria > Planctomycetota > SZUA-567 > H5-PLA8 > H5-PLA8 > JAPLOD01. Next base: position 7,855 of record JAPLOD010000911.1, read on the forward strand.
ACGACGGCGAGCGCGGTGAGCAGCATCGGCCGGAAGCGCACGGCGCCGGCGTCAATGACGGCCTCGGCCAGCGGCATGCCCTCGCGCAGCCGCAGTTCGATGAAATCCACCAGGATGATCGAATTCCGCACCACGATCCCGGCGCCGGCGATGAAGCCGATCATGGAGGTCGCCGAGAAGAACGCGCCGACCGCGCCGTGAGCCGGCAGGATGCCCACCAGCGAGAAGGGAATCGCCGCCATGATGACGAAGGGCGTCTTGAACGATTCGAACCAGCCGACGATCAGCACGTAGATCAGCACCAGCACCGCGGCGAAGGCGAGGCCCAGGTCGCGGAAGACTTCGTACGTGATGTGCAGCTCGCCGTCCCACTTGATGGCAAAGCGGCCGCTGCTGAACGGCTGGTGCGCCAGGTACATGTCAAAGCCGGGTGCCACGGCATCATTGCCGTGCGGGCCGGGATTGGGGTTGAGCTTCTCGAGCGCCGCGCGCATGTTCAGCAGCGCGTAGGCCGGGCTTTCGGCCGCACCGGCGACGTCGGCCGTGACGGAGGTTACGGGGATGAGGTTCTTGTGGTAGATGCTGGTGTCGGCGAGCACCTCGCGGATCGTGGTCAGCTCGCCCAGCGGCACAAGGCCGCCGTCCCGCGTCCGGACGGGCAGGAGGTTGAGCTGGCCAATGGGCGAACGGTCCGCGCGCGACGGGCGCACGACCAGGTCCACGTCCTCGCGTTCCCTGGGGTAATGGATGATGCCGAGCGCCTCGCCGCCCACGGCCATGCGGAGGTTCTGCGAGATCGTCGCCGTGTCCACGCCGTGGAGCGCGGCTTTCTCGCGGTCAATGTCGAAGCGGAACTTGGCCTGGTCCGTTTCGAGGTAGATGTCGGCATCCACGACGCCCGGCGTGGCGCGGAAGACGGCGAGCACCTTGCGGGCCCATTCGTTGCGCGCGGCATCGTCTTCGCCGTAGACTTCGGCCACGAGCGTCTGCAGGACGGGAGGGCCTGGCGGCACTTCGGCGACCTTGATCCTGGCTTTGCCGGCGAGCGCGGCGGGGACGAGTTCCTCGCGCACAGCCTTGGCAATAGCGTGGCTCTGCAGCTTGCGTTCTTCCTTGGGGACCAGGTTCACCTGCAAGTCGGCCTGGTACGGCGCGCCGCGCAGGTAGTAGTGCCGCACCAACCCGTTGAAGTTGTACGGCGCGGCGGTGCCGGCGTAGACCTGGATGTCGCGGACCTCCGGGCGCCGGGCGACGATGGCGGCCAGCCGCCGGGCAACGTCGGTCGTGCGTTCGAGCGTCGTGTCTTCGGGCATGTCAATGATAACCTGGAACTCGCTCTTGTTGTCGAAGGGCAGCATCTTCACTTTGACCCAGCCGGACGGCACCGTGTAGAGCGCTCCCAGCAGCAGCGCGACCAGAAAGAGGAGGAACAGGTACTGCGCGAGACGATGGTGGATGAGGAAGCCCATCACGTGGCGGTACAGCCGCGTCATGAAGTCTTCCTTCTCGCCCGCGCCGTGTCCGGCGCCGGGATGCGTGAGGCGCCCCTTGAGGACGCGCGCCGCGGCCCAGGGCGTGGCGACGAAGGCCACGATCATGGAGAAGAGCATGGCGCTGCCGGCGCCGATGGGGATCGGACGCATGTACGGCCCCATGAGTCCGCGGACGAACGCCATCGGCAGGATCGCCGCCATCACCGTGAGCGTGGCCAGGATCAGCGGGCTGCGGACCTCGTTGACGGCTTCCCTGACGATGCGCACCACGGGCTTGCCCTGGCTGGAGGCCAGGCGCATGTGGCGGACGATGTTCTCCACGTCCACGATGGGGTCGTCCACGAGGATGCCGATGGAGAAAATCAGCGCGAAGAGCGTGATGCGGTTGAGCGTGAATCCGAGACAGTAGAACGCTGCGAGCGTCAGCGCCAGGGTGACGGGGATGGCGATGGCCACGACGCCCGCTTCGCGCCAGCCCAGCATCAGGGCGATCAGCAGCGCGACGGAGACGACGGCAATGCCCATGTGAAAGAGGAGTTCGTTGGCCTTCTCCGCGGCCGTCTTCCCGTAGTGGCGCGTGATGCTGATGTTGACGCCGTCCGGGACCAGTGTGCCGCGCGCGTCCTCGACCTTCCTCAACACCTGCTCGGCCACGTCAATGGCGCTGGTCCCCCTGCGCTTGGCGATGGAGATGGTCACGGCGGGGCGGAAGGCACTGAGGGGCTCTTTCGCCGGCTCCGTCCACTGCGCCTTCAGCGGCAGGCCGCCCTCGTGCGTCGCGGCTGCCGGCCCCGGCCGGAAGAAGACATACTGCTTCGGCTCATCCGGACCGTCTTCGACCTGTGCGACGTCCGCGACCTTCACCGGCCGGCCGCCGTACGTGCCCACGACCACGGCGCCGACGGCGCCGGCATCGGCGAGGAACGCGCCGGTCTCCACGAGCGCCTCACGATCGCCGGAACTGAAGGAGCCCGCCGTCAGCGGCTGGTTGGCCTGGCGGAGCGCGCCGGCGAGGTCGAGCAGCGACAGGCCGCGGGCGGCGAGGGCGGTGCGGTCGGGAATGACGCGCACGGTGCGCTTGAGCCCGCCGATGATGTCGGTCTCGGCGACCCCCTCGGGCTGTTTGATGCAATCGGTGAGCTGGGCGGCGATGCGCCGCAGCTCGCCGGGCCCGTAGCGGTCGCTCCACAACGTCAGCGCCAGGATGGGGACGTCGTCAATGGAGCGCACCTTGATGAGCGGCTGCGAGACGGTGGGCGGGATGCGATCCATGTTGTTGGCGATCTTGGCGTTGAGCTTCACGATGGCGTCGCTGGCGGAGTGGCCGACTTCAAAGCGCACGATGACCAGCGCGCGGCCCGCGCTGCTGGTCGAGTAGAGGTACTCGACGCCCGGGATCTCCCAGAGGAGCTTCTCGAGCGGGCGGGTGACGCGCTGTTCCACTTCGCGCGCGGACGCCGCGGGCATCTCGACGAAGATGTCAATCATCGGCACGACGATCTGCGGCTCTTCCTCGCGCGGCAGCATGACGACCGCGGCCGTGCCCAGCAGCAGCGAGGCCAGGATCGCCAGCGGCGTCAGCTTGGAATCAATGAAGAGCGAGACGAGCCAGGAGGCCCAGCCGCCGGTTGTAGCGCGATCCTCCGGACCGGGGCTCGACCCAGGGGGTCGCGCTGCGTCCTGCGGTGCGGAGTCCATCACTTGGCCTCCGGCTGGACCTGCACCGGGTCGCCGTCGTGCAGTTCGGGCGGCGGCGAGAGGACCACACGGTCGCCCGCTGAGAGGCCGGAGAGGACCTCGATCCAGCCGCCTTGCGAGCGGCCGATGGTGATGAGGCGCAGCACCGCGTGGCCGTCGGTGACGGCGAACGCGAGGTCAAGCTGGCCGCGGGTGAGCAGTGCGGCGGCGGGCATGGAGAGCGTCGGCCGCGAGGCACAGGGGAACTGCAGGCGCCCGAACAGCCCCGGGCGCAAGGCGGGCTGCGCAGGGAGATCGGCGCGCACGAGGAACGAGCGGCTCTTGGGATCCACGGCGGGGACGATCTCGTTGACCTCGGCGGGGAGTGACAGTTGAGCGGCGTCTACCTGGACGCGGACACGGTCACCGAGGGTGATGCGGCGCGCGCAGCTTTCGGAGACCGGCGCTTCGAAGCGCAGCGCGGTGGGGCTTTGCAGCGTGATCAGCGAGCGGCCGGGCGCGGCGAGGTCGCCCGGTTCCGCCTGCTTGTCAATGACGACGCCGTCCATGGGGCTGCGGATGACGGTGTAGTCGAGGTTGGCCTGCGCTTCCTGGACGTAGGCCCTGGCGCGGGCAACTTCTTTCTGCGCCTCGGCGATGTTCTCCTGCGCGCGCTCGACGTTAGCCTGCGCGGTCTTGGCCTTGGCTTCGGCCTGCTGCAACTGCTGTTCGGGCGCGGCGCCGGCTTTGAACAGCTCCTGGAAGCGCTTGAGGTCCTGGTCGGCCTCGACCTTCCCGGCCTTGGTGGCGTTAAGGTTGGCTTCCGCGGCGCGCACGGCGGCTTCGGCGATGCCCACGCCGGCCTCGGTCTGCTTGATCTTGGTGCGGACATCGGAGTCGTCGAGGCGCACCAGCACCTCGTCCTTCTTCACCTGTTGGCCGCTGTGGACTGTGATCTCAAGGATATGCGCGACAATGCGGGACGAGATCTGCACGGAGATCCGGGATTGGACCGTGCCCGCAAACTGCTGGTACTCCTGGGCATCCCGCAGCGCAACCTGGGCGACGCTGACGGACTGAGGCGGACGCGCCGGACCCGCCCCTGCCGGGTTCCTGGACGGCGTACCGTCGGGCAGGAAGAACCCACGCCCGAGGTACAGGGCGATCACGGCGCACACCAGAACCAGGAGCTTCAGAGTCAGGAAGAAGAACCAGCGCCGCGACATCATACCATAGTCCTCAGCCTTGGCGGCTCATAACGGCCCTGCGCAAAGTATAGGCCACTGAGCCGATTCTGCACAGTGGTCTTCCTGTCGCGGCATTCGACAAGCGCAGCTAATGCCTGAGGAGTGCAACGAGCAGCCATAGCACAACCAGAAGCCCGATCGTCGCCCCGACTGCGGCCACAGGCAGCCGGAAGAGCTTGGGGACGAAGGGCAGCAAGCGGTCAAGGCTGGCAAGCACTGTATCGAGCAGAGCGAGCGAGGGCGCCGCCCGCGCAGGGGCGGCGGGCGCCACGGGTGCGGGCGCGGCTTTGGCCGCAGCGGCCTTGGGCAGCGGCATCTCGCCGCGGATGCAGCGCTCGATGTCAGCCCGCAATTCCCCGGCGTTCTGGGGCCGGTCGGCGGGGTTCTTGGCCATCATCTTCTGGATCAGGGCGCTGACATACAGAGGGATGGCCGGCTGTCGCACGTGCGGCGCCGCCGGCGTCTCGTTCAGATGCTTGGTCATAATGACGACGGGATTCTCGCCGGAGAAGGGCAACGTGCCGGTGGCCAGGTGGTACAGCGTGGCGCCGAGGCTGTAGATGTCGGCGCGGCCATCCACGCCGCGGTCGCCACGCGCCTGTTCCGGGGCGATGTAATAGGGGGTGCCGACGCAGAAGCCGGCCATGGTGACGCGCCGGTCGCCGTGGCTGGCGGAGGCGAGGCCGAGGTCGGTAAGCTTGGCCACGTGCTGGGAGCTCATCAGGATGTTGGCCGGCTTGATGTCGCGGTGCACAATGCCGGCCGCTCCGGCCGCTTCCAGCGCATAGCTCATATCGAGCGCGACCTTGAGCAGTTGGTTCTCATTCAGGCGGCCGCGTTTCTGCATATACAGTTCGAGGTTGGGCCCGTCCACGTATTCCATGGCAATGTAGTGGTAGTTGTCCGCGACGCCCACGTCGTAGGCGGCGACGATGTTGGGGTGTGTCAACCGGCTGGCGGCGCGCGCCTCGCGGCGGAAGCGTTCCAGGAACTCCTCGTCGCGCGCCAGCTCCTGGGGGAGGATTTTGAGGGCGACCTGACGGTTGTCGGTGACATTCCGGGCCAGGTAGACGCTGCCCATGGCGCCATGGCCGAGCTTGCCGAGCAGCTCATAGTCGCCCAAGCGACGCGTCTTCCGGGGCGCCGCGGCCGGCGGCGCGGCATTTGGTTGCGGATTGTGGCCGGCGGGCGTCGTCACTGGACCGCTCCTGACAGTGGCCGGCGCGACGCGCCCGGGTGTACCGCGCGTGCGTCGTCAGGCTGTGCACAGACTAGTAGAACATGGCAAATCATGGCAGACAATCTCGTTTTGGGCTGAGGCGGCCGGGAGACTCCTAGTTGTCGCGCGGCAGGGGGAAGTTGTCCGGGGGGAGTGGCGGGGGCAGAGCGGCGCCCTGGAACAGGTTCCGCTTGACCTTGGCCTGTGAGGACAGGGCGCGCAGCCACAGGTCAGTGTACATCCTGCCCTGTTCCTGCAGGTAATCGCGCTCGATCCGCCCCTTCACCTGCTCGAATTCGGCCCGCACCTCCGGGTGCACCGCATCCACGCGGACGATGTGCCAGCCGCGCGACGACTGGACCGGGGCGCTGATCTGTCCGCGCGCCAGGTTCTGCTTCTTTATCTCGGCGTACAGCTTTGGGGCTTCCGGGAAATCGGGGCTGCGGACGTCGGGGTAGCAGCGGCCCAGGCTGCCGTTCTGCGCCTTGTTGTCAGCGCTGTCCATCGAGTGTTCCTGGACGTATGCCCCGAACTTCCCCGGGTCGGCCACGCAGAGCCTGTAAATCTGGTCAGCGACCAGACGCGCCTGCAGCAGCGCTGTCGTGTCGGCCTTCTCCATGCCGCCGGTGGGCTTGATGAGAATGTGGCTGAGATCGTACGAGGCCGGCTCCGAGTAGAGATGGCGGGACAACGCGAACTGCACGCGCAGGGTGCCGCCGTCCACGGGGACGCGGCGGCGGATGGCCTCGCGCAGGATCAGCCCGCCCTCCAGCTTGCGCTTGTACTCCTCGACGCCCTGCCCGTAGCGCGCGTAGCTGTACTCCTTGAAGG
>JAPLOD010000912.1 GCA_026692735.1 Planctomycetota bacterium
GTTCCGCCTGCGGCCCACCGGCTCTTCTGGCCACCGCGGCGGCATGCCCTTCGCCGCCGGCTTATGTGGCGAGGCGCGTGCTCCTACAGGGAACCGCGCCGGCCGAATCCTCAACCCCTCATCCGTCCGCCGTTAGTGCTCCGGGTGCACGGCGGCGCCAATGAAGATCACCGCCAGCAGCGTGAACACGTAGGCTTGGATGAAGCACACCAGTATCTCGAGGAGCGAGATCCCCAAGGCCAGCGGCAACCCGACGGCCAGCATCATCGCCGCCAGACCGGCCGTCAACGCGCCGCCGAATGCTCCCAGCCCCAGGACCGTGCCGACGATCAGGTGGCCGGCAATCATGTTCGCGAACAAGCGCACGCACAACACGAAACACTTGATCAGCGGCCCCATCAGCTCCAGCACGAACATCAACGGCCACATCCAGAACGGCGTCCCCGGCGGAACCAGGTGCAGGATGTACTTCATCGGCCCCTGGTTCCACATGCCGAGAATCCAGACCAGCACGTATACCGAACCGCCCAGGGCCAGCGTTACGCCCACGTTCCCCGTCACGGTGCCGAAACTCGGGATCATGCCAAGCAGGTTGGCGAAGAGGATGAAGAGAAAGTACGTCAGAAACAGTGGCGTGTAATGCCCCAGATGGTGCCCGCCGATGGGCGCGACCATCTCATCGCGCACGAACACGACGACCGCTTCGACGGCATTGGTCAGAGCACCCCGCACCCCGGCCATGTGCTTCGTGAATTCCAGCTTCATCGGGCCGATCGTTCTGGGCGCATAGCCCGCGACCGCATGGCCATGCTTGCCGTACGGCTGCCAGACGACCCGGCCGCTTCCCTGATCCACGCCGAACACGACCTGGTCCAGGATGTGGTGCATGGCGTTGAACGACTCGCCCTGCGCCTCCTTGCCTTCAGTGCCGTGCTCGCCAGCCTTCTCGCCGCCTGCTTCCATGTGCGTTAAGGCCCTTCACCGCGCTCCGGCCTCTCGCCGGGCCTCGTGCCTTTGGCTGCCCTGAAGAAAACCCTTGCCACCCACGCCGCCTCGGCAAGCATCCCGAAAAGGTACACCGCCCCCATCGTCAACAGGGCCGCGTTCGCACGCGGTTTCAGATACCACAGGAGGCCGAACGCCAGCCCCGCCACCAGCACCAGCCGCACCAGCAGCCCGCCGCCCCACCACTTCCAGAAGCGCGTGTCCCGCGCTGGCGCGTCAGCCAGCCGCGACAGCTTCCAGGCGAAGGGCAGGCCCGCCAGGCTTACCACAATCCCGGCCGCGCCTCCGGCGTAGACCGCCCACCTCCGTTCGCCGCCCATGGCCTCGGCTGTCGCCGCCACCAGGGCGCTCAGCCCTCCCAGACCAAGGCACACCCACCCGAGTGCTTTCACTTCATGGTTTCCTTAAGGAAGTGGTAGAGCCCCGCCGCCACTCCCAGCGTTCCCAGGGTCAGAATCCCCCACGGCGTCCAGCCGTAGCGCTGGTCCAGCCACCAGCCCAGCCCCACAAACACGGCCACCGTCACGGCCAGTTGCGTGCCCAGGCCAAGGTATCTCCACAGGTCCCGGTTGCCGGACCCGTTTCCGGCATCATCCGGCTTCTCCGTACCGCCGGCGTCTCGCCGGTAGCCTGCGTTCGGTTTCCCTCGCACCGTGAATAGCCCGGGCTAGACCGTTCCGACCCTCACCAAAGGGGCGCGACCCGCTCCATCGCGCTACGACGCCGCGCCGCAATTCCTGCTTTGAAAAGGGATGAGCAGACCGAGATCCGCTTCCCGGCTCGCAGGAAGCCCCCTCCCCGAATCCAGCAGGCGATTTCATAGAACAATGGCTTCTTTCTGTCAAATGACGGGATGCGAAAAGCATCCCTTGTAATCCATCGCCTGTCATAGTATAAGGGCCGTCCACTTTCCCGCCGCTGCCAGGTTTCCCGCGAGGTCGGCAAGTCTGTAGCAGGCCGGCAGCGCTCTGCGGCGGGCAGAACGAACACGCGCAAGGAAAGGAGAAGGGCAGATGCAAGGGAAGGTAGCAACCGCAACCAAGGCCACGCAGGCAGGCGCCAAAGCGCCGGCCAAACGCCAGGAACCTGCAGGTTATCTTGACAGAGGCTGGGTCATTGCAAACCACAAGCTGGTTTCCTTCCATGCCGCTTTCATCTCGTCGGTGTTGAGCGTTCCTGCTACGGCTACAGGCCGGGCGGAGACGCTGCGCTTCATGTTCGCCGATTGGGAGACCATCGTCTCCGTGGTTATCCTCTACCTCTCCTGGCACACCGCGATCTCCATCCATGAGATGGGCCACTTCCTCACCGCGGCCAGGCTGACGGCGTTGAACAAGTCGTCTCAGGAAGCCGCGGATGCCATGAAGACCAAGGGTCCCGTGGCCAGGTTGATGTGGTACATACACATGTTCGTCACGATACCCTGGAACAAGTTCTACGGCGTGAAGAAGGAAAACGGCAACTATGCCCCCGATGCCCCCTACAACCTGGCCGTGGCCGCCGCAGCGCCTCGCTGGAGCGGCTGGCTGGCCGCCGTCTGCCTGCCGATCGCCGCGCTGGGCATTGGCGTTGGGTTGAGCACCGGCGACAACTCGCTCGTCTATGTCGGCAGGTTCTTCCTCGCCCCCGGCGTGGTGGGACTGCTCGACCGCTTCCTGGCCGATCGCGGCAAGTTGCAGGAATTCAGCATGAGGGAGCGAATGGCCGCGGAGAGAGCTGCCGCAGCCGCGAAAGCCGTTCCCGCGGAAAGCTGGCTCGCCCGCGTGCGCGACGTCAAACAGAAAATGCTGAAGACCCGCATCCAGTCGGTGCAACTGAAGGATGGCAGGCTGGTGCAGGCCCCGTGGCAGTTCCGCAACTGCGCCATGGGCGGCGTCCATACTGAAAAGGAGTATCCGGAAAGCAATATCTCCATGCAGGAAAGTATGTTCCTACCGCTGTCCGTAAAAACCTTCGAAGACGCGCAGGAGATGACGGTGAGACTCCAGTACCGTCTCAAGGAGATCATCGAGTCCGCGCCTGGCGCCAAGGTGATGGGCGTGGGCTCGGAGGGCGGCATCGCACCCTACGTTGACAAGGAGCCGCAGGACAAGGTGCCCGAGCAGCGCATGTGGCGCATGATGAAGCAGGCCATCCTGGATTGCGGCTACACACCCGGCGTGGACGTGGCTATCGCGCTCGACCCCGCGGCCTCAGAGCTCGAAACCGCCTACCGCGACGAGACCGGCCAGCAAGACTCGATCGGCATGTATCGCTTCTGGCGCGACAAGAGCAAGGTGGACATGAGCCGCGACCAGCTCCTGGAACTCTATAAGGAGGCCATGGAGAAGGACAACGTGCCCGTCCTCTCGCTCGAAGACGCCTTTGGCGAACGGGACCACGCCGGCTGGCGGCTCCTGATGCAGGGCGATCCGGCGAAGGGCGTGGAAGGCCTCGGCGACAAGGTGTTCGTCATCGGTGACGACCTGGTCACCACCAAGGACACAAACATCGAAAATTGCGCGAAGAACGGCGAAATCAACGCTTCATTGATCAAGGCCAACCAGATCGGCACGCTGACTGAAACCGTGCTGGCGATGTTGACCTCTCTCGGCTACGGCGCTGAGCTGGTCGTCAGCCACCGCTCCAAGTCCCCCAACGATCCGTTCGAGGCCGAGCTGGCTGTCGGCATGAACGCCTTGGGCATGAAGTGCGGCGGCGGCGCCAACACCGAGCGGCTTCAGAAGTACGGCCGCGTCATGGAAATCCTCGCCTTGGCGGAAGCCGCACAGCATAGGGACGCGGCGGCGGATAAGAAGGCAACCGAAACCGAACTGCGTGCTCTGATCAAGAGGCTGACGGGACAGGATGCCGGGGAGTTCGTCGGTACTGGTGGCGATGTGGATATCAGCCCCCTGTTGATGAGAAGCCTTGCCATCGAGGCCGTGGACGGGACGGAGGAAGCCACCAATGCGGGCATTCCTTCCGCGGCCGCCACGCTCTTCCTCGGCCCGCTGGGCATCATCCGCTTCAAGGGCTCGACCCCGCTCGGGACTTCAGCCGGCGAGGACGAGGCGATCCATTATGTGGATAGCATGATCGTCCCCAGCGAGGTTACACGCAAGCACGCCGACCTGTTCACCGATGCCGGCGACGGCACCCTGCGCTTCAGCAAGAAGCTCACGCTCGCCACGGTCCAGGCCAGAAACGATGCGCAGTTGACGGCGCTGTTCAACAAGGCCCAGCGCTACGACGGCAAGGGCTGTATGGACGCCGTCCAGCATATCGAGACCGTGCTGGCTGGCGCCTTCAAAGGCAAGAAGCTCAGCGAGCTTGGCAGCCTCCTCGAGACTGATAGGCAGTTGCTCGGACTGGAGAAACAGCAGGCCATTGCTGGGAACCGGCTTGCTGCGAACGCTTCCGCGAACGACCAGATCCACGCCATGCAAAGAAAGGGCGTCCTGGGGATGAACGCCATCCTCTCCGTCTCCCTCGCGCTTGGCAGAGCCATCGCGGCCCGGGAAGGCAAGGAGCTCTGGCAGCTCATCCGAGAAATGGCCACTGATACCATGGCCAAGTTCATCGCCGCTAACTCGAAAGAGGCCGACAAGAAGGATGTGGCCGCTCTCAAGGCACTGCCTTTGGGCGACTTGCAGAGCCTGTTCAGAGCTACCTGCGTCCCAATCATCAAGGAGGGGAAGGAGATACACGGGCTGCTCAGAGAGCAACTCCCCGTGTACCCCGTCAGCTAGCCTAACCATAACCGTTCACCCTCTCCCCCGTGGGGAGAGGGATCGGGCCGAGCTGGCACAGGCCCGGCTTCAGCGCCGGGTTCGGGGCCACCCAAGGCCTCTCGCCGCCTACTTTGTTTCGTCTTTGTTGTTCCGCCGTTTTTCGTTTCCTTCGGATTTCGGATTTCGAGCTTCGGATTTGTTCTGTTGTACCGCCGGCGTCCCGCCGGCTGTTGGGGCGGCGTCTCGCCCCTTGACGCCGCCCGCCCCCCGCCGGAAGATGAATTCCGCGGTGGCCTGGAGCGTTACAGGTGAGAGACGCAGTGGTCTGGAGGGACGCAAGTATGTGCAGACGGATCGCGATGGCAGCACTGCTGCTATGCTTCTCCGTGGCCGTCGCGGGCGCCGCCGATGCGAATCCCCTGACACATGCCAGCCTCGGCGATTGGGCCGCTTACAAGATAGCCAACAAGGCCGGCGGCTTCTCGGTGGAGAAGGAGACGAAGTACACCGTCACCAGGAAGACCGATGCCGCCGTCACCATCGAGATCGCCCGCGAGGTCGGCGGCCAGGAAGCCACGACTTCGTTCACCGTGGACCTCGCCAAGAAGTTCGACCCGCGGCTGCTGCCGTTCGCGGACAAAGGCGAGATGACGATCAAGGAACTGGACAAGGGCGAGGACACGCTGACGGTGGCCGGCAAGACGCTGAAAGCGGCGTGGTCCACGTTCGAAGCGGCCGGGACCCACAACGGAAGGCCCATCGCTCTGCAAGGCAAGAGCTGGTTGGCTCCGGACGTGCCGCTCGGCGGACTGGTGAAACTCGAAACAGAGAGCGCCACGGGCAAGCGCACGATGGAGCTCAAGGCGTTCGGCACTAAGTAACGCGGCCGGTACGTGTCTGGCTTGTGCCACGGGCAGCCTTGCCGTTGGCTGCCCGTGCCGCACACGTCCATAGTGTGGTGTGAGCCATGCCCATATCGCGCTTTCGCCTCCTGCTATGCGCCGCGTGCGTGGCGTGCGCGTTCAGTGCCCGCGCCGATACCGTCTATCTCAAGAACGGCAAGACCCTCGAGGGCGAGGTGGTTAAAGACGACGGCGAGGTCGTCGTCGTCCGCGTCACGGACGGAGAGGTCACCCTGCGCGCCGCCGAAGTCGAGGCCATCGAGAAGCAGAGCCCCCTCGAAACGCGCCTCGCCCTCGCCAGTCGCCAGTTGCAGCTTGGCAACCTCGAGCGCGCCGTGACGCTCTTCGAGGAAGCTTGGCGCGCGGACCGCGCTTCTATTCAGGCCCGGCGCGCGCTCGCCGGCGCCTACGCCCAGCAGGCTCCGAAATACCTCGCCCTCCACCGTTTCCGCGAAGCCCGGACCGCCTGCGAGAACCTCGCGCAGCTTGACCCGCAGGGTCAGTTGGTCCCGCACAACGCCGCCCAGGCCCTCAAGGAACTGAACGCCCAGGAACGCGAGGCCGAGGCGAAGGTCCAGAACGCCCGCGGCCTGGCCGCCGGCGGACACTGGGCTCAAGCCATCGCCGCATTTCAGCAGGCACTGGCGTTCACGCCGGACGTCCGCGCCAGCGTGGCGCCGGACATGGCGCAGTGCTACGTCAAGCGCGCGATGGACTGCTCGCGTGATGGCCGCACGCTCAACGCCGCCGCTGATCTCGAAGCGGCGCTCACGCTCGATCCCTCCCTCGGCGACAAGCTGGAGAGTTTCTACGCCTCGTGCGCGTTGCCGGGCATCCTCGATAGCCTGAGCCGCGGCCATGTGGCTGCCGCACAGGTGGACTTGAAACGCGTCCTGGAATTCGCGCCGACGAACCGGCAGGCGCTCTACGTCGCCGGGCGGACGGAAGAGGCGCTCTCGCACTTGCCCGCCGCGGCCAACGCCTACGCCCAGGCGCTCGGCACGCGCGTGGGCAACCCGACGCGCGAATACACTGCCGAACTGCGCCAGAAGCTCGAAGCAGAGCTGGGCGTCAGCGCCACCTCCTGGAAGGTTGACACCACGTTTGCCGAGCTGACCGGGTACGCCGCCAGTGCCGGCGGCCCCGCGCAAAAGCTCGACACCGAGTATTTCCAGATACTGCACTACAATGAGGCCCTCGCCCGCGAAGTCGCCGCGCGCGCCGAAGCCGCCCGGCAGCGCATCGTCGCCGCGCTGAACCTGCCCGGCTGGAAGGGCCAGGCCAGGGTGTACCTGCACCGCACGCAGGCCGAGTACACGGCCCGCACCGGCCAGGCCGCATGGACCGGCGGCTTCTCGCGTCCCCTCACCATGCGCGGTCCGCTCTCCGAACTCGAGATCCACTCCTGGCAGACCTCCCCGCGTCTCCTCACCTCCGTCTTGCCCCATGAGATCGCGCACCTGGTTGTGGACTGCAGCCTGCGCGATGTCGCCTCTCTCCCCATGGCTCTCCATGAAGGCTTTGCCGTCGCCATGGAACCGCAGTTCCGGCAGGGCCACTTCCTGGACTTCCTGCGCCTGCGGCTCAAGAGCGAGCACTTCATCCCGCTGGCCGAATTGCTCGCGCTGAACAGCTACCCGAGCGACCCGGAATTCTTCTACGCCGAAGGCTACGCGCTCGTGGCCTACCTCATTCAGCAGAAGAGCCTCGCGGACGTCGTCGGGCTGCTCAAGACCATTACCTCCGCCAGCCGCGCCCCCGCCGAGATTCTCCGCCTCTCCGGCGCCAAGTCCCTCGAAGACCTGGAGAAGGACTGGAAGGCCTGGATCGTGAAAAAAGAGTGACGTAACGCAACCCGCCGGATTGCGCTGCCGTTGCCTGTTCGCGTCCGGTATCCGGCATCCGGCATCCGGTATCAGTCCTCCTCGCCCCCGCGGTGAACCCTTCACAGCCCGTACAGCCCGACGTCGTCGAACCAGCACGCGTCGTCGTTTGAGGACTGGTTGACCACGCACAGCAGGATCACCAGGATCTCCGCGCCCTCGGGCACTGTCACCACGCCGAACGCGTGCTCCCAGGTTCCGTCCGCCGGCACGAACGCGACCGCCTTGTCCTTCTCCTCCAGCGTCCACTGCCCGTTGGCTTTCTGCCAACGGACCCGCATCGAGCACGTCCCGGCGCCTTTCCGCAGACAGTCGGCTTCGACCGCATACGTCTCGCCTGCCTTGACGTTGTGCTTCTGGATGAAGCAGCCGTTCTTGACGTTCACTGCCTTGGCCGACGCGCGGCTGTTGTGGCCTGTCGCGCGGTCCGCGGAGAACGTGCCCTTGGAGTCGTCGGCCTGCCACGCCGAGAAGCCTTTCGGCAGCGGGCCGTCGCCTTCCTCAAAGCCGGGGTTCTCAACCAGGTTCTTCAGCCCGCCCTGTGCCTTGCGCTCGGCCAGTTCCGCGCGCACCGCCGCCGTCAGATCGCCCGCCCGGCGGATGGCGCGGGCTATGCCGGGCATCGCCTCCTCCCACAGCCGCCCTTTGCCGGGAGTGTTCTTCACGGCGTTCTTGAACCAGTCCGAGGGGCGGCTGAGCTGCCACCAGCAGCACTGTTCGCCGTAGACCCACACGTACTGATCGGTCACGTTTCGCGCCGCGGCAAGGTTCTGCTGCAGCCGCTCGAGGCGTGAGCCGCTCTTCGCCCCGATGTACCACGGATTGCCTTCAAGGTTGAGATAGCAGTCCAGGTAGAACCCGAAGCCGGCCTGGACCTGCGCGCGGTACCTGGCGCGGTTCTCAGGCGCCACCAGCCGCATGGCCGGGCCCGTGTGCGACCGCATGCGGTTGTAAGCTTCCAGGTATGCGGTCTCGCCGTCGAACCGGTACGCGTTCTCGCAGCCGTCCACCAGCGTCATCTCCGGCGGCGCCGCGCTCAGCATGCCGTCAATGAACGCCGGCAGCAGCCCGTACGCGTCCGCCTCCAGAGCCGCTCGTGGATCGTCGAGTTCCCCGGCCCTGAGGAGAATGCTGTTCAGCCACAATGACAGCACCGTCGCCTTGGGGAACTCGCCCGCCAGCGCCTGCGCGAACTGCGCGCCGCGCTTGCTGGCCATCGCGCTGCCTTCCGTGAAGGAGCGTTTCTTCTCCGGGTCGTAACGGAACTGCCGCGAGCCGTACGACTCCGGGTCCAGACAGATGCCCTTGCAGCCGCCCTCGCGAGCCAGCCACGCCACCAGGCGCGTCTTCTCCGCCAGGACAGCCCAATCGGCATCGCTGAACCAGTCCAGCGAGCCCGGCGTCACATTCACGCGCACGAAGTTGTCGGTGAACCGCGAGAAGCGGCACGCTTTCAGGTCGCCGAGCGCCTCCTCAAGCCACTCCTTCTTCCACGGCTTGTTGTCCCAGAAGGCTTCGGAGTTCGCGCCCTGGACGCGGACCATGAAGATGACGCCGTCGAACGGCGCGCCCTGCTCCATCGTCTGCCAGTTGTCGCGCAGGTAGCGGGTGCTCGGGATGTCCCAGCCCAGCTCCACCAGCTTCTTGCGCGGCTCCGGCGTCTCGCCTGCGGCCAGCGAGACACAGACGGCAACGAGCAGCACGACAGGAACGCGAGAGACGAGCCACGCACGCTGCATACGATGGTGCTCCTTCCCAGGCGCCGGCGGGCATTGCGTGCTACGAACCGCGCAGCCCGTGTTACGCCTTCTGCTCCAGGTATCTCCGGATCGCGTCCATCGTCGGGCCCAGGAGTCCTTTGACCCGTTCGAGGAGCTCGTCCGCTCCGCCAAGATCGCCGGCCGCGGCCTTCTGCTCCAGCTCACGGCACGCATCCCGCAGCGCCATCGCCGAGACGTTGGCCGACATGCCCTTGAAGTAGTGCGCGACCGCTTTCAGTCCCGGCGCGTCGCCCTTCTTCCAGGACTCCGCCGCTTTTGCAAGCGTCTTCTCGCCCTCGTCGAGGAACATCCGCAGCACCTCGCGAATCAGCTCCTCGTCGTCGCCCAGCCGGTTCCGCAGGTCCGCGGGGTCAAGCATCTGCCCGGCGGGCGCGTGGACGGGACTCTTAGGCCCCTCGCCGGCGGCGCTGAGCGCCCCGCCCGCCGCGCGCGGCACGTACTTCGCCACCATCTCGTAGAACTGCCCGGCGTTCAGCGGCTTGGAGAGGTAGTCGTCCATGCCGGAGGCGAGCAGCTTCTCCCGGTCGCCCTTCATCGAATGCGCGGTCAGGGCGACGATGGGAACGTGCCTCGACGTCCGCTTCTCCAGCTCCCGCACGGCCTGGGTGACCTGCACCCCATCCATCTCGGGCATCTGCACGTCCATGAGCGCGAGGTCGTAGTCCTTCTGCTTCAGCGCCTGCAGCGCCTTCACGCCGTTGTCGGCGATGTCCGCCCTCACGCCGGCCCGCTCGAGCAGGCGGACCACCAGCTTGACATTGACCGGGTTGTCCTCGGCCACGAGGATTTTCATGTTCGGCGGCAGGACGGGCACCTCTGCCTTGGCCTCTTTCCGCTCCTTTCCCAAGCTGACCCGCGTGCGGTCCGAAGGCGCCGCCTTGCCAAGGATCCCGATGATGCCGTTGAAGAGCGCCGACGGACTGACGGGCTTGACGAGAAACTGCGCGATCCCGAGTTGCCGGCAGCGTTCCCGGTCGCCCTTCTCGTCCAGACTGCTCAGCATGATGATGGTGCACTTCTCATAGCCGCCTTCCCGCTTAAGCTGCGCGGCCACTTCAAAGCCGTTCATCCCCGGCATCAGGCAGTCGAGCAGCAGCAGGTCATAGTGTTCGCCGGCGTTCCTTGCGCGGTGGATTGCCTCGAGGCACTGCGCGCCGTGTTCCGTCTCGACAACCTGCATCTTCCAGGACTCGAGGTACTTCCTCAGGATCATCCGGTTGAGCGCATTGTCGTCCACCACCAGCGCCCGCAGTCCTGCTAGCTCCGGCAGCATGACCGGCGCGGCGGGCGCCCCTTGCGCGGCGCACCGGAACGTCGCCGTGAAATGGAACGTGCTGCCCTTGCCCGGTTCGCTCTCGGCCCAGATGGACCCGCCCATCATCCCCACCAGGTGCCGGCAGATCGTCAGGCCCAGCCCGCTGCCGCCGTACCGGCGCGTCGTCTTCGAGTCCGCCTGCGTGAAGCTCTCGAAAATCCTGTCAAGCTGGCCCGCCGCGATGCCGATCCCCGTGTCCGTCACGCAGCAATGCAACGACGCCGCGCCCGCCTCCGGCTCCCCCTTCTTCTCGACCTTCAGCAGCACATGGCCTTTCTCCGTGAACTTGACCGCGTTGCCCACCAGGTTGGTGAGGATCTGCTCGACGCGCTGCCGATCGGTCACGACCGGCGGGATCGTGTCGTCGC
>JAPLOD010000913.1 GCA_026692735.1 Planctomycetota bacterium
GATTTCCCGCACCGGGTCTCCGTAAGCGAGTTCCGCTTCGGCCGGGACGCCGGCGGGGGCGGGGGCGGGGGCAGTCGTTTCGGTGTTGACGAGAGGCATTGTGTTCTCCGCGTGACCTGGGAAGCAAAGACCACCGTTTATACCGTCAGAGCGCCGGGACGGTCAAATGGCATTGGGGATTTTCGGTTCCGGTCGTATAATAAGGGCGGAAGAAGTTCATGGGACGCTCGGAAAGGGAATGGCTATGACATGCCGGGGCAAGGTGGCTGGTGGTGTGGTTGTGCTGGAGAAGCCGGATCTTCTGCCCGAGGGCACCGTGGTCCGTGTGGAGCCGGTGACGGAGCCGAACGAGGCGGAGAAAAAGGCCCTTCTCTCTTTGTCTGGGAAGCTGTTGCGCCTTGCCGGCACGGCGAAGGGCTTGCCGCCTGATATGGCACGCAACCATGACCACTATATCCACGGGACGCCCAAGAAGTGAGCGCCATCTTTGCGGATACATTCTACTTCATGATCCTGAAGTGACGGCCGCACGTGGACGCCGCTCGCTCACGCCGGCTTGATCTCGACAAACTTGCGCTCAACGTTGCCGTCTTTGACGTGACAGAGGAAATAGCCCTTCTCTTTGGTGCCGTCGTGGTTGCCGCGTTTCAACGCACAGCAGCGGTTGGTTGTCAGCACTGCGTCGCCGACCTTGCGCTCAGTGAAGCCGTGGAAATGGCCGCAGAAGACAGCGCGCAGGTTGTGTTCCTTGAAGCGGGCGAGAACGTCATCGGCGTTGGCGGGGCGGTACTGCACGCCGGCGCCCAGCGGGAAATGCGTGAACACGATCATCGGCCGCTTCTTGTCCAGCTTCGGCAGCGTCTCATCGAGCCAGTCGAGCGTGGGCTTCTGCACCGCGGTCTTGGCCCAGTGTTGGCCATCGGTCGTGTCAAGCCCGAGCAGCAGCCAGCCGTCATGGTCGAAGTGATAGCTCAACTGTTTTTGGAAAAGCTCCTCGTAAGGTTTGCGGTCATCAAAGCCAAGCCAGTCATGGTTGCCAATGACCGCGCACACGGGCACGCCGAGAGTCTTGAACACGTCACGCACGCCGGCGAGTTGCTCGCGCGTGCCGTCGTTGGCCAGGTCGCCCGCCAGAAGACAGAACGCCGGCTGGTCCTGATCGGCCTTCATCCGCGCGATCACTGTCTCAAGCCAGCGCCCGCAGGCCGCGTCAACGTAGTGCAGGTCGTTGACAACAACGAAGCGGAAGTCCGCCGCGGCGCCGTCGCCTTCCGCGCGCAGAGCCCCGGGCCACAATCCCGCGGCCAGCAGGCTGCCGGCGCTCCAGCGCAGCAGTTCGCGCCGTGTCAGAGTCCGTTGCGCAGCCATTGCGTTCGCCCTCGTAGTGCCGACACTGGCTACTGGTTGCCGGCTATTGGCTCTTGGGAGCCGCGGGACCCGGCTTCTCCCGCAGCGCGATGGCCGCCGTGGGGCAGGCCGCGGCGCACGCCACAGCGGACTTCTTGAGCGCCTCGACCACCGAGGCATCAAACGGCGGGGCGACGCGCACGTTGAAGCCGCGGCGGAAGTACGCCATGCCGAGCGACTCACCGGCGTCCTTGGCCACCTGGATGCACAGCCCGCACGAGATGCACTTGCCGTGCTCCATGAGTATCTGCGGGTGGCTGGATTCGCGTTCCCACCGCCGCCGTTCGCCCTTGTACCGCGCGGCCTGCACGCCGTATTCAGCCGCGCACTGGCGCAGGCGGCAGTCCTTCTCCTTCAGGCACCCGCACTGCATACACCGAGCGGATTCCGCCTTGGCCTGGTCGGAGGTCACCGCGTTGTCGGCGCCGGGTTCCATCCGCGGGCCGGGGCTGATGCCGGCCATGAGGAGCTTGAGCTCCTGTGGCTCGAGCTTGCCTGCGTGGATCACGAACTCCCTGGCGGCGCCAATCGGGACGCCCGCCAGGAACTGGCCGATGGCCGCCGCCGCCGCGCGCCCGCTCGCAACCGCTCGCACCGCGAAACGCGACGGCGCGATGGCCGATCCGGCCGCGAAAAAGCCCTCGATCCTGCCGGGAATGACGTGCCCGTGAACCTTCAGACCACGACCGGCCAGTTCGAGGCCCAGCGTTGATGCCGCCTCCTTCGGCACCTCGCCCAACGCCAGAAGCACCGCGTCGTGGCCGCGGCGCAGTTCCTCCAGCGAGAACGCAGCGCCGAGTTTCTGCTTCATGCGGAACTGCGCGCCGAGCTTCGCGATGACGGCGGTTTCCGCGTCCAGGACGGCGCGCGGGAGCTTTCCTGGGTCCACCGCATAACGCACTTGGCCGCCGGGCTGCTCGCGATCGTCAAGGATGACGACCGCATGGCCCTGTTGGCGCAGAACCCAGGCGGCGGCGAGGCCCGCGGGTCCGGCGCCGACGATGGCCACCTTCCTGCCGGTCGGCGGGGCGCAGGGGGGCAGATACGGCTCAGCGGACGTGAGGCTCGCGGCGGCGGCGTAGCGATGCATGAGGCGGATGGCGACGGCTGCATCCACCTGGGCCCGCCGGCAGCCGCTTTCGCACGGGTTGGGGCAGATATAGCCAAGCACTCCGGGCAGAACGAGCGCATCCGTGGCCGTGATGAGCGCCTCGCGGTCGTGGCCGAGCTTGAGCTGCCCCATCATCCGCGGGATGTCCATGTGCGCCGGGCAGACGCTGACGCACGGGCCGACGCAATCGCCGAGGTGTTCGCCCATGAGCAGTTCGAGGGCAGTGCGCCGGGCGGTGTGGACTTCGGGCGTGTCGCTTTCGACGATCATCTTGTCGCGCACCGGGTACGCGCACGCGGGGACCAGGCGGCGCAGTCCCTGCACTCTGACGACGCATACCAGGCATGACGTGCGCGGCGGCAAGCCTTCCCAGTAGCACAGCGTGGGGATGCGAATGCCGAGCTTGCGCGCGGCGTGGAGGATCGTCGCGCCGGCGGGGACTTCGACTTCGCGGTTATCTATGGTGAGTGTAGGCATTATCTGCCGGAGCGGAGAGGGGTCGCCTTGTGAGCCGCCGCGCGCGCCCTGGCGCGCGGCTTGCGCTTCGCCGTCCGAGCGGCGGCGCGGCCACGCTTGCCTATGCCGTACTTGCGGTCAAGCGCCTGGAAATAGGCAAACGCCTCATCAAGTGTCTTAAAGCGCCGGCTGAGTTCCTCGCGTACACGGCGACAGCGAACGAGATCGTCTTCATCGTCGTTGAACACGGGCTTTCTTTCGTTAGTCATCGGTCCTCCTTATCGGCTGGCCGAGCATGACCCGCGGAATGCTGTCCGGCGAGACAAGCCACGGCGTCCGAAGTTGCAGCCGGCTGTTGATGGCGCGGAGTCTCACCTGGATTTCGGGGTTTGCCAGGTGCGCGCTATTCCAGGTGAGAAGGTAATCCATTCGGTGCACCGTGGCAACGGCCAACTGCAACGCATCGTGCACCACGGACTCGGGAACGATCCCTGCCGCGAGGTACGCGTCCGCCGCGGCGTGTGCTGCGCGCAACACTGGCAGGAAGCTGATGCGCCACGCTTCCCGCAGCGCTGCCTCTTGTGCGCGGTATGTTCCGTGTTCGAGTTCATCCAAAACCACCCGCGAGATGCGGACCTCGAAGAACCCCCGTTCCTGCTCACACCACTCTCGCGTCCGCACCTGCCTCGCAATGCCCTGCAGTGACCCGCCGCGATAATGCAATGCGGACAGGATGCTCGTGTCGAGGTAGATGGTTGGTCTCGTCTTGCTCATCAGCGCCTCGCCAATCCTCAATCCCCAATCTACAATATCTCGATCGCCTGCACCGGACACGCGGCGCGGCAAATGTCGCAACGCGTGCATTTCTGGACGTCAATCTCGTGCTTGCGGTAGGGCGTGAACGGAATCGCGTTCACGGGGCAGTGCTGGGCGCAGAGCGTGCAGCCGACGCACTTGTCGGTGACGACGTACTTGATCAGCGCCGCGCAGCGGCCGGCCGGACAGCGGCCCTCGAGGTGCGCCTCGTATTCATCGCGGAAGTACCTCAGCGTCGTCAGCACCGGGTTGGGCGCGGTCTGTCCCAGGCCGCACAGGCTGCCCTGCTTGACTTCCCTGGCGAGGGCCTCAAGCCGTTCCATGTCGCCGGCCATGCCGTGGCCGGTGCAGAGGCGGTCGAGGATGTCGAGCATTCGCCGCGTGCCCACGCGGCAGAACGTGCACTGCCCGCACGACTGGTCCTGAGTGAACTTGAGGAAGTAGCGCGCGATGTCCACCATGCAGTCGCGGTCGTCCATCACCACCAGGCCGCCGGAACCCATGATCGCGCCGGCCGCGTTGAGCGCTTCGTAGTCCACGGGCGTGTCCGCAATGCGCGCCGGCAGACAGCCGCCTGACGGCCCGCCGATCTGGACGGCCTTGAACGTGCGTCCGGGGGCCACGCCGCCGCCGATCTCTTCGACGATCTGGCGGATGGTGATGCCCATGGGGACTTCGATGAGGCCGCCGCGCTGGACTTTGCCCGTCAGAGCGAAGACCTTGGTGCCCTTGCTCTGTTCCGTTCCCAGCGCCGCGAACGCCGCCGCTCCGTGCCGGATGATCCACGGCACCACGGCCAGGGTCTCGACGTTGTTGACGCACGTGGGTTTACCCCACAGGCCTTTCTCGGCGGGATACGGCGGCCGCAGCCGCGGCATGCCGCGCCGGCCTTCGATGGACGCGAGCAGCGCGGTCTCTTCGCCGCAGACGAACGCGCCCGCGCCTTCCTTCACGGACAGCTTGAGCGGGAAACGCCCGTCGCACATCTTCTCGCCCAGCAGGCCGCGCTCCTCCAGGCGCTTGATGGCCGCGCGGACGCGCAGCACGGCCAGAGGGTATTCGGCGCGGATGTACAGGAAACCTTCGTGCGCGCCCACGCAGAACGCGGCGATGGCCATGCCTTCGAGCACGCGGTACGGGTAGGACTCCAGGATCATGCGGTCCATGAACGCGCCGGGGTCGCCCTCGTCGCCGTTGCAGATCATGTACTTCACGTGGCCGGGACTGGCGCGCGTGATGGTCCACTTCACGTCGGTGGGGAAACCGGCGCCGCCGCGCCCGCGCAGGCTGGACCCTTCAATGAGCGCGATCGTTCCCTCGGCCCCCATGTCCGTGATGGCCTTCCGCAACGCTGCGAAGCCGCCGTGAGCGATGTAGGCGTCGAGGTCAAGGGGGTCGAGGCTGCCGCAGTATTCGGTGGCGATGCGGACCTGCCTGCCCAGAAAGGCACAGACCTGCCCGTCGCGCACGTTCAGTTCATACTTGACGGGCGCATCGCCGTCGCCATCGGCGAGGAATCTGTCCAGCCAGGCGTTGCAGGTTGCTTGCACGCGCTTGGCCAGGCCGTGCGGCTTGAAGTGGCGCTGCAGGATCGCGGCCGCGTCCTCCGGCAGCACCTTGGCGTACACGGCGCTGCGGCCGGGAGGAACGGGCGCCGTCGCCGCCGGCGCATCGGCGGTGGCAGCGCTCGCCATCGCCGATTGAACGCCGCTGGCCGCGCCCTGGGCGTCAGGCCAGACGATCTCCACGAGCGGCGTCTGATGGCACATGCCTACGCAGCCGACCGGACGGACGGAGGCCGGCATGCCGTTCTCGCGCAAAGCCTCCTCGATCGCCGCGCGCACCTTCAAGCTGCCGCTCGCAACGCAACACGAGCCGACGCCGATACGGATTTCGGGGAGGGAAGCGGCGGGACTGAGAGTCCCGCCCACCGATGCCGTGCCAGGTTCGCCATCGGACCGCCTGCTGGCCTGGGTCGCGAGGAAGTCTTCGAGCATTCCGGGAACGCTGTTGGGCGTGAGGTGGCCGTAGGTGGTCGAGTCAATGACCACGACGGGGGCGAGCGTGCAGCAGCCGACGCACGCCACTTTCTCCACGGTGAAGTTGCGTGCCGCGTCCGTGTCCTGGCCGTTCTCAAGCTTCAGGTGCCGCTCGACCCCCTCCTGCACCTGCTGGGAGCTTTTCACGTGGCAGGCCGTGCCGTGGCAGACGTGCATGATGTGGGTGATCCCGGTGATCTCGCAGACACGCCGCAACGCCTCGGGCGGCAGGTAGCGGTAGTGCTGTTGCAGCGCCTGCAGGATGGCAATGGTGTGCTCGCGCCGCGTGCCGATGCGCTGGACGATGTCGTCAACGGCTTTCAGGTCAACGGGAGCGTTGTCGGGCGGCAGGGCGCTCATTCTTTCTTCCCTCCGCCAGCGCTTATGCAGAACACGTGCTTTTTGCCGCGGATGTAGATCCGGCCGTCCTGAAACGCCGGGGAGGCGAACGTTGCCTCGCCCAGCGCGGCCTTGTGCAGCACCTTGAACTCACGCCCCGCCGTGGCGAACAGGG
The DNA here is from genome assembly GCA_026692735.1 of Planctomycetota bacterium. GTDB lineage: Bacteria > Planctomycetota > SZUA-567 > H5-PLA8 > H5-PLA8 > JAPLOD01. The sequence goes on from JAPLOD010000913.1 coordinate 6,344, forward strand.
CTTCGCCGGTCATCGTCAGCAGGAACAGCCGTCCCTCCACGAGGGAGGGCGAGGCATAGAAGCGCAGCTCGAGTTCTTTAGCGTAGACCACCTTGCCGGCGCCGGCATCGAGGCAGGTGAGGATGCCTTCGGAGGTGAGCAGCCAGACCAACTTGCCGTCGGTGAGCGGGCTGCAGGCGTCGGGCAGGCCGTCTTCGGCGCGCCACGCGACATGCGTCTTGGTGACATCGCCCTTGCCGTCGGGCTTGATGGCGAAGAACGCGGCGTGCGCTGTTCCGACGAAGACGAGGCCGGCGCCGTAGACAGGCGAGGGCGCAACGTCGCCTTCGAGTCCAGTGACGGACCAGATCTCTTTGCCGCCGGCGACATCGTATGCCACGATGCGGGGATTGGCGGCGGTGATGAGCTGATCGCCGCCGGGCAAAGGAATCACAACCGGCGTCGTCCAGGCGGAGCCCATGTCGCGCCGTGTGTCCCAGACGGTGGCGCCCGTGGCGCAGTCAACGGCCATCACTCGCGCGTTGGTCTCATGATCCCACGGGATGATGAGGAACTTCTTGTAGGTCAGCAGCGAGGCCGCGTGGCCGAAACGGTTCTTCGGCAGGCCGAGGTTCCGCGCCCAGACGCGCTTGCCGCTGAAGTCGCAGGCGACGAGGTCGCCATTGGCGAAGACCGCGTACACGCGGCGGCCGTCCGTGGCCGCGGTTGAGGCCGCGAAACCGGTGTCCTTGTTGATGTCCGCAGGCGGCTGCTTGGGAGAGGCCGGCACTTTCTCCACGCGCTGTTTCCACACCATCGCGCCGGTCTCAGTGTCCAGACAGTAAACCTCGCGCTCAGTGGCGGTGGCTCCGGTAAGGAATAGCCGGTTGCCCCACACGATGGGAGAGCCCGCTCCTGGCAACGGCAACTCGACCTTCCAGCGGATGTTCTCGCCTGTCTTGCCGTTCCAGGAAACGGGGATATCCTTGAAGGGCGCAATGCCCAAGCCGTTCGGGCCGCGGAAACGCGGCCAGTTCTGAGCCATCTCCTCGTCGGTCGGCGGCGCTTCAGGCACCGCCGATGCGATTCCTGCGTCCACGGCGCCAGGCGGCAGTCCCCCGTAAGGCCCGACCAGCAACGCTGCCGCTCCGCCCAGGAATACGACGCTGAGCAGCGCGACGACGACGCGCGAGAGCGACAGCTCGCGGAGGATCTCGCGGATGTGGAGGGGCGGGCGGGGCAGGGGTGGGGCGGGGCGGTACGCGGCAGCCAGATGCAGCGCCAGGAAGAGCACCGCGCCGCCGGCCACCAGCAGCCATGCTCCCCGCGCGGCGCGCGTTTGGCGGCGGAAGTAGTCATCGCGCAGGGACATGTCGAACGCGCGAATCCTGTCTTTGAGCTCGGCGTTTCGGGGGTCCTTGGCAAGCTGGGCTTTCATCTCGCGCAGTTCAACGGAATCCAGCGCCTTCACGCCGAAGGCACGCGTATAGTTGACCGCCAGCAGGGCGATCACGATCAGCGAGAACGCTGCAGCCACAGCCGCGGTCAGCACCGCGGTGCGACAGCGTTCGGCGTAGCGCTGCTGTTCCTCGGGTTCCTGCGGGGGGATTGGGCGGTTCATGGCGTCGCGCCCCCGCGAGCGGAATCCGGGGACACGTTAGACGTCCAACATGTCCCCGGATTCCCTTGCTCCAGCAGTCCCTTTTCGCCGGGGCAATAAGCAAAGCAGCGCGCGCAGGCCACGCACAGGGCGCGGTCGGCTTCATATTCCGTGTAGCGGCGGCGCACGGCAAGGGAGATGAGCTTGAGGCCGACGACCAGCCCGATCCATGCTCCCAGCCATCCGCTGCCGGTCTTGAAACGCCTGTAGATGGCACCGGCATCCGCGTAGAGCGATTCCGGCGTGCGGCCTGTGCGCCGGAAGGCCTTGCCCGGGTCCGTCTCATCGGTCACGTCGCCGGCTTCTTCGAGTTTGATGCGCTCCGCCAGCCGGATGGTGCTGTGCATCCGCGACAAGGGCGCCGCCAAGCGCGATCCCAGCCACGCTCCACCCGCCACCAGCACGGGGAGCAGGACGAGGAACGCGACGAGCAGCTTGCGGCTGCCGATGGGTGATCTCCGCTGCTGGAGTTCGGGATGTGTGGTTTTGTGGATGGCGGAGAAGGGACACGCGTTGTCGCAGAGATGGCAGTCAATGCAACGATCGGGGTAGATCTTCACCCGGTTGCGCGAGACCAGGGAGAGCGGCCGCAGAATCGCGCCGTAAGGACAGAGGTAGCGGCAGTACGGGCGGCCCACGAACAGGCCAAGCACCAGGAAGGCGCCGCCCAGCACCAGCATGCCGGCCGTGCCGCTGTGACGGAAGAGCGCGACGAAGGGGTCGTATTCGCAGATGGGGTACGCGCTGCCCGTGGCGGCAAAGAGCACGGCCAGTCCGAGGTAGAGATAGGCCAGCAGGCCCAGGCCGTGGTTCAGCCAGGCGGGGACGGTGAGGGGCTTGAACAGGATGGCGTCCTGAAGCGCGCCGTGCGGGCAGACCGCGGCGCAGTACATCCGGCCGAAGAGCAGCGTGAAGACCAGCGGCAGGAAGAAGAAGACGGTCACGACGAGGGGCAGGACGAAGGTTGAGTCGCACAGCGCCTGGGCCACGTTCTGGATCGCGCCGATGGGGCAGACGCAGCCTCCGCGCCAGAAGCCGAAGTACGCAATGGAGAAGACCATCAGCGCATACACGCCGCGCCGGGAACGTTTCCGCAGCACCAGCCACGTGGCCAGCACCAGCGCCGCCGCGAGCACGGCCATATCGCCGTAGCCGCGGAACGCTGCTTGTGCCGCGGGGTGCGGCTGCACCGGAAGCTTGTGGCCGGAGGTGAAGTCCGGCGGCGGGAAACGTTCTTCCGCCCAGGACACGGCACTCGAGAGGGAGATGAGGACGACAGCCAGCAGGCGGCGGGTCACGTGCGCTCCTTCTCGACGCCGGCGGATGGAGTCGCGACGCCGCCCTTGCCCTTCACCAGGTAGGGAAGGCTGGCGGGGACGCGGACGTACGCATTCGAGGGGCAGGCGGCGGCGATGGAGCACTCGTTGCAGTTCAGGCAGCGGTCGTGCCGCACCTGCAGGTACATGGAGCCGTTGCCGAACGCCGTGCAGCCCTTGACGCACTTGGAACAGCCGATGCAGAGCGGCTCATTGATGGAGTATTCGTAGTACGGGTCCTCGACGAAGGTGCGCACGATGGCGCCGGTAGGGCAGAGCTGGTTTTCGGCGCCCGCGTTGAGGCCGTTCGGATCGGGTTCGAAGAACGCGGTGCACAGTTCGCAATACCCGCAGATTTCGTACGCGCGCACGCATTTCACCGCGGACGGCGTCAGCACACAGTTGGCGGCGCAGCGCTCGCACTGGATGCACTTGTAGGGGTCAATCTGCCAGACGGTGCGCTCACGCGCCGCGACGTGCGCCGACACAGCAAGCGCGCCCACGCCCACCAGAGCAGCGCCGTGCGCGCCGGTGCGGAGGAACTCCCGGCGGGTGGGCGCATTTTGGATTTTGGATTTTGGATTTTGGATTGGCTCGTCGCTCATGGCTCACGGCCCCCGGCTGCCGCCTCTTGCCTGTAGGCCAGCGCCTGCGGCAAGGCACAGGCGCCTTGCCGGCCACAGCGCGCGCACAAACCGCTGGCGCTGCACGCCCCGCCGCTCGCCGCAGTACGGGCGAGCAACGCCACGGCCGCGGCGCCGAGCACCCCGAAGGCGACGTAGTTGCCGGCCTTCAGCAGGAACTCCCGGCGATTTGGGATTTTGGATTTTGGATTTTGGATTGGCTCGTGGCTCATGGCTTACTTCTCCGCCTTGCGCTTGCTGAAGATTCGCACGGTGCGCGTACCGTTGTCAAGCACGTAGACGCGGCCCTGATCGTCCAGCCTGACAACTACACCGAAGGCGTCTTCGCCGAAAAGGTCGGGCGCGGCCACCACGCATTCGAGCTTGCCTTCGGCGTCGAGCATCTTCACGCGCGCGATGCCTTTCTCGCTGGTCACGAATCCGCCTGTCGGCCGCGGCGCAAAACTCACGGGATTGCAGCAGCCGCAGAAGCCCTGCACCTGCATGGAGGGCTTGCCCCAGAACGTCTCCAGGTCGCCCGACGGGGTGTAGGCTTCGATGCGGTGCCGGCCGGGGTTCGTGACGTACAGCAATCCGCCCGGCCCGGGCGCAACGTCCAGATAGGGGCTGGGCACGACCAGGCCGGGGATGTTGCGCGCGTCGTCCTTGCGCCCAATCGGGGCGGTCACTTTGCCGGTGCGGTCACACTGATGAACGATGCGATTGCCGGCGTCCGCGACGAACACGGCGTCGGGGGTAAGGGCGATGGCGGTGAGCGTCGCCGTCGTTCCGAAACTTGCCCAGGCGGCCTTGCGCGCGCCAGTGGCGTCGAGGACCTCAACGTGTTCCTGGAACCCGACGTAGAGCGTGCCATCCGTGTCCACCGCGACGCAGCGCGGCGTGTCGGCGAACTTCATCTCCGAGGAGAGTTGGCCGTCCGGGGCGAACATGCGCACGGCGTAGTCGCCGGCCACCAGCACCGAGCCGCCGGGACGCAGCGCCATGCCGAAGACCTTCTCGAAGCCGGTCTTGATCCGGGTCTGCTCGTCGTAGCTGATGAGCGCCGGATCAGTCTGGCGCAGGGGCTTCATGTCGTAGAAGAACGCGCGAATCATGGCACCTCCTACCCGGGTTTGGCTGGTGATGAGGACCGAGGCAACCGCGACCACTGCTACTACCCCGATCAGGATCAGCCATTTACGCAAAGGCTTCAGGTTCTCAGCCATGGCCGGCTCTTTCCCCAACGCGATGCTCTGGATCGCGTTACTTCACAGTCTCCGACACGTCCAGGCACACCATGCGCGTGAAATCGCGCGCCAGCAATCGGCCGCCAACAAGCGCCATCGGCCCCCAGGCGTCGTGGCCCTGCAGCAGTTGCGCCTGAGCCAACGGCCGGAATCCCGAGGGGCTGGCCTCGGCCAACGTCATCTTGCCGTTATCGTCCATCGCGTAGAGCAGCCCGTCCGCGATCAGGAACGGCCCGAGACCGAAGCGCCGCGCGCCGCTGGTCCAGCGTATCTGGCCGTCCAGATCGAGGCAGGCCAACTCGCCGCCGGGGCGCACGCCGTAGATGTTGCCTTCGAAGAGGATGGGGGTCTGCTGCGTCGCGCCGAAGTCGGTATCCTTCAGGCGGAAGACGGGCTCAGGCACGAACTTCTCGCCATCAAGCTTGATGCGGAGCATCATGCAGCCGGCCGCGTAGCCACCGGCAAGGAACATGCGGTCGTCGCCGACGGGCAGCGGCGAGGGGATGGTGGCAATCTGGATCTTCCACGTGTCCGTATCCCAGAGCAACTGCCCGTTGTCGGCCGCGACGCCCGCCACGCCGCCGCTGCCGCAATAGACGAACATGCGCTTGTCCTGCAGCGTCATGGGGATGACGGAGCTGTGCGTCATCTTCCAGCCACGCGGATTGGACGTGCGCCACACGACCTGGCCGGTGACGCAATCCAGGGCGATCATGAGGTCGTCGCCGCACGTGGCCAGGATCAGGCGGCCGTCTTCGATGAGCGGGCATTGGCCGGCGTACCACGGCGGCACGGTGGATCCGAATTCCTGAACCAGGTCTTTGGCCCAGAGCAGCTTGCCTGAGACGGGATCGAGCGCCGTCACATGGCATTTTGGTCCGAACGCAATGACGCATTTGTCCGTCACGGCCGGGACAGTGCGCGACATGCCGTGATTGCGCTTGACCGGGAGGGGGTACGCATAGCGCCAGATTTCCGCCCCGTCGGCCAGCGAGAGGCAACGCAGCGCGTCCAGTTGCTTGTCGCGGTCGTAATCGAGGAGATAGATGCGGCCGGACCAGACCGCCGGGCCCGCATAGCCTTCGCCGAGTTCCAGGGACCAGAGGACGGGCGGGCCGGCGGCCGGCCAACTGCGAGCCAGGCGCTGGCCATCGCCCCGGATGCCATCATGTGCTTTGCCGCGGAAACAAGACCAGTCGCCGGGCAGAGCGGCGGGCTTGCCCGGTCCGGTTGTGAGCTGACCGCTGAGATTGGGCGCCGCTTTCGGAGCGCCGGCAGCGGGGCCGCTGCTCGTGTCCGGGACGCGCCTCGCCACTGTGACGGGCGAAGCAGCAGTAAGCCACGCCCCCAGGGAGATGACGCCCAGGACTGCGAAGAAACCGGGGAGCAACCTCGACATCAAAGCCACCGCGCGTCCTACAGTGATGAGCCGGCGCCTCGTGATAGTGCGCCCGGCTTCCGGCCCCCCGTCCTGCGGTCATCTTCGCCCAACGACGCGATTATTCCAACGAAATTCCGAGGTGGCTGACACAACGGGCGCATGGCCGTAGCTGCGAAGTTCAAACGGTATCGCGGGTGATACCGCGAGGCCGCAGGGCGGGCGGCGAGACGCCGGCGGTACAGGTGCGGGGGCGGGACGCCCCCGCTACAGACGGCGAGACGCCGGCGGTACAGATGCTCGTGCGGCTGTTCCAGTCTCGTGCTTGCTAATCCTTTGGTGTGTGTTAGCATACTGATGCCGTACGTGCCTGCTATGGATGGCTTGCCGTCCGCAGTATCCAAGCAACACCAGATCGGCGCTGAGAGTGAAGAGCATCGGTTCCCGTCAAGCGCCCGCGGCGGGAACCGCAGGTCAGAGGTCAAAGCGGGGAACAAGTGAATAGGGACAAAGTATTGCGCATCCCGTCTGCTCCTGGGGCATGGTCTCAAGGGCGGGTTGGCCGTGCAGACAGTGCGCAACTCATAGCGGTGAGGCAATGGCCACAATGGAAAGCAGCGATCTACTCAGGCTGGTGGATTCGATTCACCGGGACAAAGGCATCTCCAAGGAACTCCTGTTCGAGGCGATTGAGCAGGCGTTACTGACGGCGTCTCGGAAACGCTGGGGCCCGCATGGCGACCTGAGCGTTACCATCAACCGCCTGACGGGCGCTATCGAAGCCTATGAAGACGGCCGCCGAATGGACCCGAATACCTTCGGCCGGATCCCAGCGCAGACCGCCAAGCAGATCATGATACAGAAAATCCGCGAAGCGGAGCGGGACGTGATCTACGCCGATTACGAGGCGAAGATTGACACGCTGGTCAACGGGACCGTGCAGCGCTTCGACAAGGGCGCGATCATCGTCAACCTGGGGCGCACGGAAGGCATCGTGCCGCGCCAGGAGCAGGTGTTCAACGAGCAGTACCGGCCGGGCGACCGCATCCGCGCGTATGTCGTGAAGGTGCAGAAGAAGGGACAGAAGGTGATGATCATCCTGTCCCGCACGCATCCCAACCTGGTCAAGGAGCTGTTCACGGTGGAGGTGCCGGAGATCGGCGACCGCATCGTGGAGATCAAGGGCATCGTGCGCGAGCCGGGGCACCGGACCAAGATCGCCGTCGTTTCCTCCGACGTGAAGGTGGACGCCATCGGCGCGTGTGTAGGCGTACGCGGGACCCGCATCCGCAACATCGTCGAGGAGCTGAACGGCGAGAAGATTGACATCGTGCGCTGGAACGAGTCCCAGGACCTGTTCATCCGCAACGCGCTGTCGCCGGCGGAGATATCCGCCGTGGAACTGGACCGCGAGACGCAGCGCGCGCGGGTGATCGTGCCGGAGGACCAGTTGTCGCTGGCCATCGGCAAGAAGGGGCAGAACGTGCGCCTGACCGCGAAGCTGACGCACTGGCACATTGACATCATGACCGAGGAGCAGGCGCGCAAGGTCCGCGAGGCGGAACGCGCCGAGGTGTACAAGATCCCGATGCTGCCCGCGGGCATGGCGGAGAAGTTCCTGCTGGCCGGCTTGACCAGTCTGAAGGCGATCCTCCACAAGGGCGCCGAGTACATCACGACGATGTACTCCCTGCCGGAACCGGACGCAACGGCGCTCATCGAGTATGCGAAGAAGCGCGAGGAAGAACTGGTCGTCGAGCGCGCGCAAGCGCAAGCGGCGGCTCAGGCAGCGGCGGCTCAGGCAGCCGCGGCCAAGCCAGCCGTCAGCGCCTCGCCGGATGGGGAAATCACAGTGGCTACTGGAATCGGCGAGGCCGCGACCTCGCCCACGCCGGACGCGCAGGCACCTGCGGCGCCGGCAGAGACTCCTGCGCCGGTTGCACAGGCACCTGAGCCGGCAGCAGAGACAAAGGACGGCCCGCGGTGAAGTGGCGGGCGGGAAACTGCCATCTCGCCGGCTGGCGTTCAGCCGGCTGGGATGGGCTGACCGTGGTGAGCTGAACCTTCCGGCCCAGAGAGCCGGCGGGCTGACCGCGGCTTCACTGGGTAGCGCGCGCTCCACGGGGGCCGCGCCGGAAGGATTGGATGAGCAGAAAGGCGGAAAAGGCGGTCGCGCCCGCAGGTATCAA
>JAPLOD010000914.1 GCA_026692735.1 Planctomycetota bacterium
AAGGTCTACCTCCCGATGGGCAACTGCCTGATCGGCCACATCTCCGAACCAGACTGCATGGCGACGGCCTGGATGCACAGCGGCGGCGTGTACCAAATGTTCGGTTACACCGCGGTCACGTGGTTCGGCTACATGGGCTGGGGCATCGGCGAACTCTTCGGGCCTGGCCGCTTGAACCTCGCGGAGTCATTCTTCTTCAACAACCAGGCCCTGCTTCACAAGCTGACCACCCAATACCCGGCCAAGGCCGGCATCGAGTTCGAAACGTACGACCAGCGGGCGGTTGACTACATGGTCAGCCGCCACGGCCTGGTCAAGATGGGCGCGAACGGCAAGCCCGAGGCCGATAAGGAGCCGGCCGGGTTGCTCTGGGACCGCGACGTCGTGGCCTTCTACGGCGATCCCGCCTGGGACGCGCGGATGCCAGAGCAGGAACCTGCGTGGCGCGCAACGTTCGAGGCCGCGGGGCCAGGGCGCACAGCCTTCGCGGTGACCGCCCTCAAGGACGGGAACTGGCCATCCCGCCCCATCATGGCGTGGCTCCCCGAGCGCCTCCAGGACCCGAAGGTGGTCGAGGGCGCGGATCTCAAACCAGTCGTCACCGACAACTTCATCCTGGTGCCGATGGCGGGCGCGTTCAAGGCGGGTGCGTCGTTCCGCGTCGTGTTCGAAGGGCAGAAGCTTGTTCGCCCCGACGCCAAGGCGCTCAAGGAACTGGAAGCGTTCAAAGCGCGCGCGCAGGTCGTTCCGGAGAAAGACCGGCCCGTCGTGCTGGACGCGCTACTCCGCGCCGGAAAAAACGGCGAGGGCCTTCTGCGCGCACTCGAAGGCCTGGACGGCGAGGCGCGCGGCGGGCTGGCGTTCCTGATCGCCAACATGCCGCCGCGAGACCTGAAGGAGATCTCCGGCGAGCGGTTAGCAGATGACGTCCGTCTCGCCTATCGCGCGCGCGACGCCGCGCCGTGGAAAGCCGACATTCCCCTTGGGGTCTTTTTCAACGACGTCCTCGCCTACGCGTGCCTCGACGAGGCGCGGGACCCGTGGCGCAAGGACCTGCTGGAGCGGTTCAGCGCGCGCGCCTGGGCGTGCAAGAGCCCGGCTTTCGCCGCCGTCAAGCTCAACGCGGAGATCTTCAAGGAACTCAATGTCCAGTACCACGCCACGAAGCGGCCGAAGCCGAACCAGAGCCCGGCGGAGAGCATGAAGGCGGGCTTCGCCTCCTGCACCGGCCTTTCCGTTCTGCTGGTGGACGCCTGCCGGGCCTGCGGCATCCCGGCGCGCATCGCGGGAATCCCCGCCTGGAAAGATGGGAAGGGCGACGCGCAGGGCCGACACGGCGGCAACCACTCCTGGGTGGAGATCTGGGATGGCCGCTGGCACTACATCGGCGCGTCTGAGCCATCGGAGCTCGACAAAACGTGGTTCACAGAGAAGACCCGCGGGCCGGCCGTGGACCCGTCCAACCCCATCCACCGGATTTACGCCTCCTCATTCCGGAAGACCGGACTCGCGTACGCCCTCCCATGGGCTCCGGAGTTGGACTGGGTTCCCGCGGTGGACGTGACAAGCTCGTACAGGACCCCGTAGGCCGGTGGCACTGCGAGCTAGCTCGCAGTGCCAGGGCGACGTGCCACGAACGTCTCGTTCGTGGGCGAAAGGCTTCCATGGGCCTGTTGCTGAGGATTGCCGGCGTTTTCATCAACCAGGACGCCAAAGAGTTGGAGGGCGTCCGCGGGGGGCTGTTCCGCTGGCTCTGGCGCTTCTACACGTGGCGGCTGACGCACGCCGGGCGCTGGCTGGTGTGGCCCACGGTGGGCCTTTTCGCCTACACGTCCTCGTCGCTCAGCTACCAGGCCTATGTGGTGCTCGCTTATGTCCTGGCGCTGTGGCTGGTGGCGCTGGGCGCTGCGCTGTTCTTCACACCACGGGCGCGGATCACCGTCGAGCACGCCGACCGCGTTTCGGCCGGCCAGACACTGCCCGTGGAGATCGCCATTGAGCCGGCCGGCGCGTGGAGCAGCGACCTGTACGTCGTGCCGCACCGCCTGCCGGCCGCGGTCGAGGCCGTGCCGCCCGACGGCGTGCCGGTGCCGCCCGCGTTGCCGGGCCAGAAGGCGCGCGCGCGGCTGGCGCTGCACTGCCCGCGGCGCGGCGTGTACCGGCTGCAGGGCTATCGCCTCGAGAGCGATTTCCCATTCGGCATTGTGCGTTCGCTGCGAGCCTTTGAGCGCGAAAGCGCCCTGGTCGTCTATCCGCGCTATGAACCACTCCTGCGCGTGGAGATCCCGACTGGACGGCGGTACCAGCCTGGCGGCGTGGCGCTCGCGTCCGAGATGGGCGACTCGGTCGAGTTCATCGGCAACCGCGACTACCGCGAAGGCGACAACGTCCGCGACATAGACTGGCGCGCGACCGCGCGTCTGTCCAAGCCGATCGTGCGCGAATACCGCCAGGAGTACTTCCTGCGCGTCGCCATCATCCTGGACACGCACGTGCCGCGGGCGCCGTTCCGGCTCGGCCCCCAGACGTGGCGCGCCAGCCGGCGGCAGTCGTTCGAACACGCCGTGTCGGCGACGGCGGCGATGGGCGAGTTCCTCGCGCGCAAGGAGTACATCGTGGACATCTTCGCGGCGGGGCCCAATCTGTACCACCTCACGGCAGGCCGCAGCCTGGCGTACCTCGAGCAGATCCTCGACATCCTGGCATGTGTGGAGGAGAACCCGCAGGAGCCGTTCGCGGTCATTGAGCCCGAGCTGATGTCCAACCTGTCGCGGATCAGCACCGTCATCTGCGTGTTCCTGGACTGGAACGAAACGCGCCGCGCGTTCGTGCGCAACCTGCGCGCGGAGAACGTCGGCGTGAAGACCATCGTCATCAGCGACACGCCCTGCACGCTCTCACCGCGCGAAGAGGGCGACGTGCGCCTGCTGACGCATGCCGACTTCGCCAACGGGATTGAGGAGTTATGAACGGAACAGCGGGCGCGGATACGGGCGCGGCGGTAGGCGCGCGGGACACGGGTGCCCCGGCAACGCCGCTGCCGTGGCCGATGACCGCGGCGGCGATGGTGGCCTTCGCCGCGTTCATCCTCAACCGCCGCCAGACCGCTCTCCCGGCCGCGCTGGCCATCAGCATCGTGGCGTCGCTGTTCATCCCGGCGCGCCTGCGCCGCGGTTCTCCGGCGCACTGGCTGGTGCGGCTGGGGCTGTATGGCGCCGTGCTGGCAACGGTGCTGGCCGAACCGGTACCGATGCCGGGGCCGGTTACCTACGCGGCGCAGTTCGTGGATGCACTGACCCGTCGGGCTTCATCGTCGTGGCCGCGTCGAAGACACTCGAGCGGCGTTTCTTCCCGTTCTTCGCGCCCGCGTATGCCGTCTGCCTCGTCTTGGCGCTGCGTGCGGCGCGCGCGCGCCTGGCGCCCATGTCCCGCACGTGGCGGAACCACTTGTCGCGCGCGGCCCTGCTGGCGCTGCTGGGGGCGTTGCTGCTGGGGTTCTGCGGCGCCTGGCTCATCCGGACCTACGGGCGCGAACTGCCGGCGCCAGGGACTGATTTCGCAAGGGCGCTGCAGGGCACGGCCGGGATCCTGGGCTTCACCGACAGCCCCGTCCTCGGCAGCAGCCCGAGCGTGGCACGCTCCCTCGTGCGCGTGCTGCGAGTGGAGACCACCGCCGGCGGGCAGGAAGCCGCGCTGAGCGCCGCGACCCATCTGCGTGGCGCGGCGTATGAGACGTATTCGCGGGGCCGCTGGGAGCGGGCGCTGGGCGCACGCCGGTACAGCGCGGTCACCTCCGACATGCTCCACCCGGAGGCGGCGGGCGCACGCCTGCGCATTACGCGGCTGATGGAGGACACCTCTCTGGTCTTCACGCCGTTGCACTGTGCGGGGATTGACGTGACGCTGCAGGATCGTCAGCACCAGCCGCCGCTGCGCTTCGAGACCGACCAGGGCGGCTCGCTGTTCGCCGTCGCCGACTCGCCCTTTGAGTATGACATCGTGATGGGCGGGTCGGAGTTTCAAGAGGGGCCGCTGTGCGTGCCGCCCGCCCCGAAGCAGCGCGAGCGCTGTCTCCAGGTCCCCGAGCAGACGGAGATGGACTTCCGCATCCTGGCCGATGAGATCGCCGGCGGCATACGCAACCCGCGCGACCGCATCGCCGCCGTGGAGAACTACCTCCGCGCCAACCATGCCTACAGCCTGACGGCGGAGTCGGGCACCGGCGACCCGCTGCTGAGCTTCCTGCTGGAGAAGAAAGCGGCGCATTGCGAATACTTTGCCTCGGCGGCGGTCATCCTGCTGCGGTGTGTGGACGTGCCCACGCGATACGTCACGGGCTTCTACGTGCACGAGACGGCCGGCCCACGCGCGCGCGTCGTCCGCCAGCAGGATGCTCACGCATGGGCTGAAGCATGGGTTGATAGCGTCGGCTGGGTCACGGTTGACGCCACGCCGCCGGCGGGGCGTCCGGATCAACTCGCCGAACAGCCCTCGTTCTGGCGGCGGTTATCCGAAGGTCTGTTGGATCTGCTGGCCACGCTGCGGCGGCAACCCGGCGCGTGGGTCGCAGCGGCGGCAGCAGTGGCCGCGGGAGCGTGGTTCTTTTACTGGCGCCGCCGCAGGGCGATGCGCCGGCTCGCCGGCCAATCAGAAGCGCCGGCCTACACGCCACCATCGGCCTCTGTGCTGGCCGTGGCCAGGCAGTTCGAGGAGATCCTGCGCAAACGCGACATCCCGTGCCCGCCGCAGACGACATGGAGTGAACACCTGGCCGTGTTGGTCGCCGGCGCCGCCCCTCATTCCGGGCCCTCGCCGACGGGGCGCGGCAGCATCAGGGTTCGGGGGGTTGACCTGGAGCAGGCCGCGGTTTTCCTCCAGGAGTACAATGCAGTGCGCTTTGGCAACCCGGGCGACGTTGAGGCCATCGCGCGCGCTCACGAGGCGCTGAAGCAACTGGTTTATGGTTCTTAGTTTGTGGTTTGTGATTCGTGGTTCGTAGGCCACCTAATGGACATATAATTCAGAATTCATAATTCATGATTATGAATTAGTGGTACTGATACACCGTATTTTGTTGGATTGGCTATTGTAATTGTTCATACGGCCCTACAATCGGGCCGGACTGGTGAAGTGGGCTTCACCGAGGAACTTTGCAGAGGGGTCACGCTCTATGGGTAATCTGGCACAGGCCACCGGTCTGCCAGATCCGAGCCGCGACCGCGAGGGAGCGGTTGGACCGCTTGCTGACGCGCGCGGCTCGGTGACGCTGTTCATGTGCACCAACAGCGCCCGTGCCGGCGTGGCCCCGACATCTGGCCTGCGACCGCGGCCAGCGCCTGTTCCCGTCGAGTGGCCGTTCAGTGCCCATGAGGTCATGGTCCCCTGCACGGGCAAGCTCCAGCCGGAGCACCTCCTCAAGGCCTTCGAGGCGGGAGCCGACCTGGTGTGCGTCATCGCGTGCGATGCCGGCAACTGCCACTACCTCGAAGGCAGCCGGCGTGCGGAGCGGCGGGTCGCACACGTCCGGCAACTGCTGGACGACATAGGCCTGGGCGGCGAGCGACTGCTGATGTTCCAGCTTCCCGGGTCCGCGAAAGAAGACATGGCCATGGGATGCCAGCCCACGACTCACGGGCCGGATGCCCGTGCCACGGAGGAGGTCGCGGGGCGGCTGAAAGCCATTGCTGACGAGATCGCGGGCTCGCTCAAGACGCTGGGCCTTAGCCCCCTGCGTCAGAAGGGCGAGCCCGCACGTGCCACTGCGAGCTAGCTCGCACGTGCCACTGGACACGGAGTGTAGTGTGACGACACCGATGGAAGTCAAGAACCAGCTTTCCCAGGCCTTGCGTGCGCAACGCCTGGCTATCACGGCGGAGTGCCTGCCGCCCCGTGGCGCTGACGGGGCCGCCGTCAAGCGGTTCGTGGCGTCGCTCCCCAAGGCTGTCAGCGCGGTGGTCGTCGCGGAGAATCACGAGGAGATTCGGGCCTGCGCGCTGTCGTGCGCGGACCTGCTCTTGAAGGAGAAGGTCGAGCCGATCCTCCCGCTGGTCGTGCGCGATCGCAACCGCATCGCGCTGCAGTCGGACGTGCTCGGCGCCGCGCTCCTCGGCGTAACTAACGTCCTGTGCCTCTCCGGCGACCATCAGTCTCTGGGCGTCTGCCCCCAGGCGGCGGGGGCCTTCGACGTGGATCCCATCCAGTTGCTTCAGGCGCTGCGCGCGATGCGCGACGATGGCGTCCTTCCCGGCGGCGAGCGCCTGACGCCTGCACCGGCGCTGTTCCTTGGAGCGGTGGTCCATCCGTACCTGCGCCCCATGAAGCTCAACGTGCTCCAGGCGAAGAAGAAGGTGGCCGCCGGCGCGCAGTTCCTGTTCACCCACCCGCTGTGGGACGTGGCCGCCTTCGTGGAATGGATGAACGCGATGCGGGACGCGGGCATCCCTGAGAAGGCGCATATCGTGGCCAGTGTCCGCCCCCTGGCGAGCGCCGAGCAGGCCGAAGCGCTGCAGAAGCGCCACAAGGCGGACGGCATTCCGGACGCTCTGCTGGCCCGGATGCGCAAGGCGAGCGCTCCGGCCAACGAAGGGATCGCGCTCTGCGCCGAGCTTGCGGCCAAGGCGAAGGACATCCAGGGCATCCGAGGCATCCATGTCCTCTCGGCGGGCCGGGAGGATGCGGTGGCGCCCATTCTTGAGCAGGCGGGGCTGACACGTGCCTGAGCGATATCACATTCACACAGTCCCCACGCCGGCGCGGTTCCGTCGAGTCGGCAAGTTCGGGACCGCGGATTGGCGCGAGGACTGTTCACGCTGCAAGAACTGCGTGAAGGTGCGCTGCGTGTACGACCTCTACAGGTCGGAAGCGGCCTACAATCGCGACGCGGCGGCGCCTGTCGAGCCGATCTTCGAGTGCAAATCCTGCCTCTCGTGCGTGCAGGGCTGCACCAAAGGGCTTCTGTCGCTCACGTTGAACCCCGCGTTCCTGGCCCTCGGCGACACCTATTGGCGGCCGGACATCATCGCCACCACCTGGGACCAGGCCGAGAGCGGCCGCATCCCGGTTTCGGGCGCCGGCTACCGCGGGCCGTTCTCCGGTCCCGGCTTCGACTCCATGTGGACGGATATGTCGGAGATCGTCCGCCCCACGCGCGACGGGATTCACGGCCGCGAGTACATCAGCACCTCGGTGGACATCGGCTCCAAACCGATGCGGCTGGATTTCGACGCCACCGGCGCCCTCAAGAACGGCGCGTCGCTGCTCGAAGTGCCGATGCCGGGGATCCTGGATGCCGCGCCCTGGGGCGATCCGAGCGAGGCCATCGTGCAGGCGAGAGTTCGGGCGGCGGCCGCGCTCCGGACGCTGGCCGTTGTGCCGGCGCGGTATCTTCCGGCAGTGGCCGTCGAGCAGCGCCGCTGCGTGGTGCCCCTGTTCGGGCTTCCGGGGACACGTTCAACAGCGAACATGTCCCCGGCCGAGGCCAACCTGGCCCAGGTCCGGATGGCCGAGATTCTCGATGGGCCGAACACATTCTCGACGGCGAACGAGCTGTGGGGGCATGACCGCCGCCTGCTTGTCAGCGTGCGTCTCCCGCTGCGGCCCGACGCCGCGCAACGCGCGCAGGAGCTCTACGAGGGGGGGATCAGCATCATCCACCTCTGCGCAGACCACCAGGGCCGGGAGCTCGGCGCGGAACGGCCGCGGTTCATAAAGGACGTCTTGCGCGAAATCCATGGGGCGCTGGTGAAGCATGGCGTGCGCGACGAAGTGACGCTCATCGCCGGTGGCGGGATTGCGCTGGCCGAGCACATGGCCAAGGCGGTCATCTGCGGCGCCGATCTGGTGGGCGTGGACATCCCGCTGCTCGTCGCCCTCGGCTGCCGGGTCTGCGCGGGCGGCCACGCGAGCGGCTGCCCGGCTCGAATCCAGGAGGAAGAGGTCGCCTACGCCGCTCAGCGGATGGTCAACCTGATGGGCGCGTGGCACAGCCAGTTGATCGAAGTCCTCGGCGCGATGGGCATTCGCGAGGTGCGGCGCCTGCGCGGCGAGGTCGGGCGCGCGATGTTCCTGGAAGACCTGGAGCGCGACGCATTCAAGGAACTCGTTCGGACCGCATGACCGTGACATGGGCGAGAAGTCAGGCGGTTCTGGAAGAAGACATATGAGCACAGCGGTTCAAGAGGCAAGACGCGGCGCGATCCGCAAACCGCCTCAAGTCGAGGTGCTCCGGCAGGTGCTCCCTGCGCCCGAACGCTATCGGAATCCGATCGGGCGCTACAAGGTCGTCCGCAGCGCGGATTGCATGTCGTGCGGCCAGTGCGTGAAGCTCTGCCCGCACGGCGTCCATGAGAAGCCGCCGGGCTACCGCTTTACTCTCCGGCCGCACGACCACCTGTGCATCGGGCCGGACTGCGCGAAGACCGACCACTACTGCGTTGACCGCTGCCCGCGCCATGCGCTCTCACTGCTGCGCAACCCGACGGCCGACGTCCTGGGCGATCCTCGCTGGTCGTCGGACCTGATCCTCGCGACGTGGTATGAGGCCGAGACGGGCCACGCCCCCCAAGGCGGGCTTGAGTACCGCCAGGGGGAATCGGGCGGCGGCTTCGACAGGCTGCGCTTCCGCTTCCCCGAGCAGCCGCCGCGCGAAGTAGCGCGACCCTCCGGGTCGCGACGCGATCCGGCGGATCGCGCTACAGAGATTGACACGAGTCTGGATCTGAACCGCCGCAATGACGGGCGCCCGCAGGTCCACATTGACATTCCCGTCTATGGCGGCGGCATGTCGTTCGGCTCGGTGAGCATCCACGCCATTCTCGCCAAGGCGCGCGCCGCGGTGGCCTGGAACTCATTCACGTGCACGGGCGAGGGCGGTTATCCCGATCGCCTTGCGCCCTACGACGACCACGTGATCACACAGGTCGCAACAGGACTGTTCGGCGTGCGCGAAGAGACGATCCAGCGCGTGCGCATGGTCGAGTTCAAGTACGCGCAGGGCGCGAAGCCGGGCCTCGGCGGCCATTTGCTCGGTGACAAGAACACGCCCGACGTGGCCCGCATGCGCGAGGCCATCGCGGGCAACGCGCTGTTCTCTCCGTTCCCGTTCCACAGCGTCTACTCGATCGAGGACCACAAGAAGCACATTGACTGGATCAAAGAGATCAACCCGCGTGCGCTGGTCTCCACCAAGGTCTCGACGCCCGCCGACGTGGACATGGTCGCGGTGGGCAGTTACCACGCCGGCACCCACATCGTGCACCTCGATGGCAGCTACGGCGGCACGGGCGCGGCGCCCGACATCGCCAAGAAGAACATCGCCATGCCGATCGAGTATGCCATCCCCAAGGTCCACAGGTTTCTCGTCGCCGAAGGCCTTCGCGACGGCATCGTGGTGATGGCGAGTGGCGGGCTGCGGTGCGCTCACGACGTGCTGAAGGCGATCGCCCTTGGCGCCGATGGCGCGGTCATCGGCACGGCGGAGATGGTCGCGATGGGCTGCACGCGGTGCGGCAACTGCGAGAGCGGACGCGGCTGCCCGCGCGGCATCGCGACGACGGACCGCGAGCTCATCCAACTGATGAGCGTGGAGTGGGCAACGCAGCGGCTGATCAACATGCACAACGCCTGGCGCGAGCAGATCGTGGACGCCCTGCGCCGGTTCGGGATGAAGAGCATCCGGGAACTGCGAGGCCGGACGGACTGCCTCAGTTATCTGGAGAGGCGAGACGAGCGGGAGAGGGCCTATGCGTAAGAAGGCGGAACAGATCCTGCGATCCCGCGGGGCCATGTACGGGCCCGGCGCCGCCGGGGTCCAGCCCAAGGCTGCGGAAGAAGGCGGATGCGGCGTCACGGGCTTTGCCTGCACGGTCCCCGTGCGCGGCCGGCACATTTACGAGCCGTCCGTGCAGATGCACAACCGCGGCAACGGCAAGGGCGGCGGCATTGCGGCCGTCGGCATGGTGCCCGAGCAACTCGGCGTCTCGCGAGAGGTGCTCGATACGCACTACCTCATCCAGATCGCGCTGCTGGACCCGGCGTGCCACGCCGAGGTCGAGAACCGGTTCATCCTGTCGGACTTCAACGTCGCTCACTCGGTCCGAGTGCCCCGTATCGCCGATTTCCACGACATCCCGGGCCTCGAGGTTCAGCCGCCGGAAGTCCACCGCTACTTCGTGCGCGTCAAGCCCAATGTGTTGCAGGCGTTCATCGAGACCAATAGCCTTCAGGACCTTTCGCCTCGCGACGCCGAAGACGAGTTCGTCTACCGCAACAGCTACCGCCTGAACGAAGCCTTCTACGCATCGCTCGGCGACAAGCAGGCGTTCGTGCTCTCGCACGGGCGCGACCTGCTCATCTTCAAGCTCGTGGGCTACGCCGAGCAGATCGTCCAGTACTACCAGCTTGAGGACTTCCGCGCCCACGTGTGGATCGCGCACCAGCGCTATCCCACGAAGGGCCGCGTCTGGCATCCGGGCGGGGCGCACCCCTTCATCGGGCTGAACGAAGCGCTCGTCCACAACGGCGACTTCGCGAACTACTGGTCCGTCGCCGAGTACCTCCAGCAGCGCAACATCCGCCAGCAGTTCCTGACCGATACCGAGGTCTCCGTGCAGCTCTTCGACCTGTGGGACCGCATCTACGGGTATCCGCTCGAATACATCATCGAGGCCATGGCGCCGACGACGGAGCTGGACTTCGACCGGCTGCCGCCGGAGAAGCAGGACATCTACCGCCAGGTTCAGGCCACGCACATCCATGGCTCGCCGGACGGCCCGTGGTTCTTCATCATTGCCCGCAGCATGCCCGATCTGAAGCGATTCCAGCTCCTGGGCATCACCGACACGGCAATGCTCCGGCCGCAGGTCTTCGCGCTGTCCGAGGGCGAGGTGCAGGTCGGGCTGATCTGCTCCGAGAAACAGGCGATTGATGCGACGCTGCGCAGCCTCGCCCGCGAGGACGCACGCATCTGCCCTGTCGCCGACCGCTACTGGAACGCGCGCGGCGGCAGCAGCACCGACGGCGGAGCGTTCGTCTTCACCATCGCCGAGAAAGACGGCAAGAAGATCCTCGCGTGCGCCGACAAGTTCGGGCGGCCCGTGGAGATTGGCGGCGGCCGCGTCCGCTGCGACCTGCCGAGTAGCACGGGCGTCCCGCCCGTGATTCAGGGGCAGGATGCCCCTGCCACGTCCGTCCGCGAAGCTCTCCAGAAGGAAGATAGCTTGGGCCTCTTCCGGTACGGCGCGGATCACATGAGAGACTGGTCGCCGGCCGAGCTGCGCGGCTTTTGCGCGGCCATCCGCAACGGCGGGAACAACGGGGCCCTGAAGGCCACGGCCATCGAAGCGCTCACGCTCCTGCACGACCGCCGCTATGACGTTGGCGACAAGCGGCGCTGCTCCGTCCTCCAGCTCCTTGACGACACGCTGAAGGCCGTCTTCGACAGCACGCCGCGCGTCGGCGAGCCGGGCACGGGCCGCTACCGCCGCATTGACCTGGCGACGCGCAGCCGCCTCGCGAAGCCCGAACAGGGCGCAGAGGTGCTCCTGGTGAACGCCGAAGGCTTTCCGCCCGAGGGCGAGGAGTGCGACGCGGTGCTGCTGTGCGAGGCCTACTGCCTCGGCTGGCGGCAATTCACCGTCTATGGCTGCCGAGGCCAGCGCTTCACGGGCTGCGGCTTCGGCCCGGCCAGCGACGGCGTCCGCATTGACGTCTATGGCAGTTCGGGCGATTACCTGGCGTCCGGCATTGACGGGCTGACCGTCGTTGTCCACGGCAACGCGCAGGACCAACTCGCCCAGATCATGAAACGCGGCAAGCTGGTCGTCTACGGCGACTTTGGGCAGACGTTCATGTACGGCGCCAAGGGCGGCGAAGTGTACGTCCTGGGCAACGGCGCCGGCCGCCCGCTGATCAACGCCGTCGGGAGGCCGCGCGTCGTCATCAACGGCACGTGTCTCGACTTCCTCGCCGAGTCGTTCATGGCCGGCGATGCGCTGAACGGCGGCGGCTTCGTGATCCTCAACGGCATCACGTTCGACGATCACGGGACGATGGTGCCGCAGGCGCTGCCGTATCCGGGCAGCAACCTCTTCTCGCTCGCGTCGGGCGGAGCGATCTATCTCCGCGACCCGCGCAGGCAGATGGTCGAGCAGCAGTTGAACGGCGGCTCGTACGTGCCGCTGACGGAAGCGGACTGGCAGCTCATTGAGCCTTACCTGCGCGAGAATGAGCGGCTGTTCGGCATCTCCGTGGAAGAGCTGCTCACCGTGGACGGCGTGCTCCGCGAGCCGGCCGAGGTCTACCGCAAGGTCTGCGCCGTCAAGCTGAAGGTCCTGGCCGCAGCCGCGGAAGAAGAAGGCGCCGAGGTAACGGACGCCGCTGCGGAAGAAGAGGGCGCCGTCGCCGAATCCGAAGAAGCGCTGCCGGAGCGCGCGGAAGCCCTGGCTGCCGCGGTCCAACCCGCATCTCACGCTGTTGGGAGCAACGCATGAGCACTGAAGCGCAAGCCGTGTGTTCGGTCGCCCAGAGCGACGATTTCGTGCGCGAGGTGGCGACTGCATCGGGCGCGAATCTGGCCATCTGTCTGCAGTGCCGCAAGTGCTCCTGCGGTTGTCCGGTGGCGGCGCGCTCCGACCTCAAGCCTCACGAGATCGTCCGCCTCGTGCAGCTCGGCGAACGCGACGGAGTGCTCGCCAGCCGCATGATCTGGGAATGCACGTCCTGCGAGACATGTGCGACCCGCTGCCCGCAGAACGTGGACATCCCCGCCATGATGGACGCGCTGCGCCAGGCCTCCAGGGCGGCGAAGAAGACGGCCGCAACCACGACCGTCCCCGTCTTCAACGATATCTTCCTGCGAACGGTGCGCAGGCTGGGACGCATGTACGAGGCGGGACTCATGGCTTCGTACAAGCTCCGCACCTTCCGCTTCTTCGAGGACATGGACAAGGTCCCGCTGATGCTGCGCAAGCGCAAGATCGCGCTCCTGCCGCATAAGGTGCGCGGCGGCGCCGAGCGGAAACGCCTGTTCGACCGGGCCAAGGACATGGAAGGGAAGAGCCGATGAGCTGCGTCTTCTACCCTGGCTGCTCGCTCGATTCGACCGCCAGAGACTACTACCTCTCGACGCAGGCGGTGGCCGGCGCGCTGGGCCTGGAGCTTCCCGAGATCCCCGACTGGACGTGTTGCGGCTCGACGCCCGCGCACCAATCGTCCGAGCTGCTGGCGCTCGCCCTGCCGGCGCAGAACCTGCTCGCCGCCCGCGGCAAGACCGTGGCCGTGTGCTGTGCGGCGTGCTACAGCCGGCTCAAGGCAGCCAACCATACGCTGGCGCACGACCCCAAGGCCCGCGCCGCGGTGGCCGAAGCGCTCGGGGCCGACTACGACGGCTCGACGCCCGTAAAGCACCTGCTCGAGATCATCGTCCGTGACATCGGACTGAAGAAGGTGGCGGAGCGGGTTGTGCGGCCGCTCAAGGGCCTGCGCGTCGCCGCGTACTACGGCTGCCTGCTCGTCCGGCCGCCCGAGGTCACGCAGTTCGATGACCCCGAGAACCCCACGCTGATGGACGACGTCCTCGCCGCCGCGGGCGCGGAGACGCTCGACTGGCCGCACAAGACGGAATGCTGCGGCGCGAGCTATTCCATCACCGACGTAAGCATCGTCCATCAGCTCACGCGCGACGTGCTGGCGATGGCCCGCGACGCCGGCGCGAACTGCATTGCGACGGCCTGTCCGTTGTGCCAGCTCAACCTCGATCTGCGGCAGCGCGAGATCGCCGAGAAGTTCGGGGAGTCGTTCGACCTGCCCGTGTTCTACTTCACGCAGTTGCTCGGTCTCGCATTCGGCCTCAAGCCCGCGCAGTTGGGACTGCGAAGCCTGGTGGTCAACCCCGAGCCGCTGCTGGCCGCTGCGGGCATGCTTGGGGAACAGGTGGCCGGCCAGCGTCAGGGGTGCACAGGCTGCGGCCATTAGCACGGAAGATTCGCCGTAGAGGCGCAGAGAGCGCGGAGACGGAACGGAACCAGCGATGAAACAGGAACGACCAATCGGCGCGGTGCTGGTATGCGGCGCGGGCATCGCCGGGATTCAGGCGTCGCTCGATCTCGCCGAATCCGGCTTCAAGGTGTACCTGCTGGAGCCCTCGCTGGCCATCGGCGGCAAGATGGCCATGCTCGACAAGACCTTTCCGACGGGCGACTGCGCGATGTGTATTATCTCGCCCAAGCTCGTCGCCGTCGGCCGGAACAAGAACATCGAGATCATCACGCTGTCCGACGTCGAAAGCGTCAGCGGCAAGCCGGGCAACTTCCAGGTCACCATCCGCAAGCGGCCGCGCTACGTGGACGCCAAGAAGTGCAACGCCTGCGGCGACTGCGCCGAGGCCTGCCCGGTCACGCTGCCCAGCGAGTTCGATCGCGGGCTCGGCGGGCGGAAAGCGATCTTCCGGCCCTACCCGCAGGCCATCCCGAATGTCTTCGGCATCTCCAAGGCGGCGGGGCGCGCGCCGTGCAAGGCCTCCTGCGCCGCCGGCGTGAACGTGCAGGGCTACGTCGCGCTCCTCGCCCAGGGGAAGATCAAGGAAGCGTACGATGTCATCCGCGAGCGGTGCCCGCTGCCGGCGGCGTGCGGGCGCGTCTGCCAGCATCCCTGCGAGACCAAGTGCAACCGCAACGACCTCGACGAGCCGGTGGCGGCGCGCGATCTGAAACGCTTCGCGGCCGATTACGTGCACGCTCATAGGAAAGAGATCAAGGACGTCCCGCCCCAACCGGCCACTCAGCAGAAGGAGAAGGTCGCCATAATCGGCGGCGGCCCCGCCGGCCTGACCGCCGCGGCGGACCTACGGCTGAAGGGGTACGCGGTGACCATCTTCGATGCGAATCCGGCGCTGGGCGGCATGCTCCGCTACGGCATTCCGCGATACCGCCTGCCGAAGGACGTGCTTGACCACGAGATCCAGTACATCCTCGACATGGGCATCGAGGCGAAGACGGATACCCGCATCGCCGATCCGGCACAGCTCCTGAAGGCACGTGGCACGGGCATCCTGCCCGTCAACAATGGGCTGGAAGCCCATGCCACGAACGGCGATTTCGACGCCGTCTTCGTGGCCGTCGGCGCCTGGGTCAGCCGCATTCTCAATGTCCCCGGCGAGGACGCGCGGGTCTTGTGGCCGGGCCTGAAGGTCCTGCATGAAGTCAACGCCGGCGCCCAGCCGAAGATCGGGCCGAACGTGCTGGTCATCGGCGGCGGCGACGTGGCCATGGACGCCGCGCGGTGTGCGCGGCGCCTGCCGGGCGTCAAGAGCGTCCACCTGGCCTGCCTGGAGCGGCGCGATGAGATGCCGGCGCACCTGTGGGAAGCCGCCGAGGCGCTTGAAGAAGGCGTGGCGTTCCACACCAGTCTCGGGCCCACGAAGATCCTGACGGAGAACGGCAAGGCCACCGGCGTGGCGTTCCGCGCCTGCACGCGCGTCTTCGACGAAGCGCGCCGCTTCTCGCCGCAGTTCGACGATTCGAAGACCACCACGCTGGCGGCCGACACGGTGATCGTGACCATCGGCCAGGGCGTTGACGCCGCCGCGATGTCCCCCCTCGCCACCGGGCCGGGCGGGCGCATTCTCGCCGACCGCGCGACCCTGGCGACGAACGTCTCCGGCATCTTCGCCGGCGGTGACGCGGTCCTCGGCCCGGCCTCGATGGTGGACGCCATGGCCCAGGGCCACCGCGCGGCCGCGGCGATTGACGCTTACCTGCGTGGCACCGCGCCGGCAAAGAGCTCCGTAGTGCAGGAGACGGGCGGCACCAAAGAGGAACTGGCGCCCAATCCCGACCTTGACGCCCCGCGCGTGCCGCGGCGCAGGATGCGGCAGGCAAAGGCGGACGAGCGGGTTGGCGGCTTCAGCGAGATTGACCTGGGCTACTCCCAGGAGGACGCCATCGCCGAGGCCAAGCGCTGCCTCGCGTGCGGGCTCTGCAGCGAATGCGGCCAGTGCGTGAAAGCGTGCGGCGCCAATGCGATCGTTCACGATATGCAGCCGACGACCGAGACAGTGAACGTCGGCGCCATCATCCTCACGCCGGGCTTCGACGAATTCGAGCCGGCGCTGCGCGGGGAGTTCGGCCACGGCCGCTACCCCAACGTCCTGTCTCACGTCCAGTTCGAGCGGCTCTTGAGCGCCGCCGGCCCCACCAGCGGCGAGGTGCGCCGGCCGTCCGACGGCAAGCACCCCAAGAGCATCGCCTTCATCCAGTGCGTTGGCTCGCGCGACAGCGCCCGCGGCCGGGGCTACTGCTCGTCCATCTGCTGCATGTCCGCGGCGAAGGAAGCCGTCATCGCGATGGAGCACGAGCCGGGCCTGAAGGCCACCGTCTTCTGCATGGACGTCCGCGCTTTCGGCAAGGAGTTCGACCGTTACGTGGACCGCTCGCGGGACGAGCACGGCGTGCGCTACATCCGCGCCATCCCCTCGCGCATCGTCCAAATGCCCGGGAGCAAGAACCCGCGCGTGCGGTACTTCGACGAGAACGGCCAGGAGCAGCAGGAGGAGTTCGATCTCGTCATCCTCTCTGTCGGGATGAAACCCGGCAACAGCGTCGAGCGGCTCGCTGAGCGGCTGGGCGTGGACCGCAACTCGTTCGGTTTCTGCCAGACCGACCGCTTCACGCCGCTGGCCACGTCGCGGCCGGGAATCTTCGTGGCCGGCACGTTCCAGGAACCCAAGGACATCCCCGAATCGGTCGCCCAGTCCAGCGGCGCCGCGAGCTGCGCCATGGAACTGCTCGCCCGCGGGCGCGGCACGCTGATCACCCGGCGCGAATACCCGTGGGAGCGCGACGTGACCGACGAGCCGCCGCGGGTCGGCGTCTTCATCTGCCACTGCGGCCACAACATCGCGTCGGTCGTCAACGTTGAGGCGGTCGTCGAGGCGGCGCAGAAGCTCCCCAACGTCGCCTACGCCGAAGCGAACCTGTACACGTGTTCCGACACGACCCAGAAGCGTATTAAGGACATCATCACGGAGCATCGCCTCAACCGGCTCGTCGTAGCGTCCTGCTCGCCGCGCACCCACGAAGTGGTCTTCCAGGAGACGCTCCGCGAATCGGGTCTCAACGCCTATCTGTTCGCCATGGCCAACATCCGCGACCAATGCTCGTGGGTGCACCGCACCGATCCGGCGCGGGCGACCGCGAAGGCGATTGACCTGATGCGCATGGCGGTCGGGCGCGCGCGCTGGCTCCGCGCGCTCGAGACTGGTCGGCTCCCCGTCACGCGCGCGGCGCTGGTCATCGGCGGCGGCCTTGCGGGGCTCACTGCCGCGCAATCCATCGCCGACCAGGGCTTCGAGGTCACCATCGTCGAGAAACAAGGCGAGCTGGGCGGCAACCTCCGTTCCGTCTACGCCACGCTCGAAAACCCCGACGCCCAGGCGTTCCTCGCGGACCTGGTCCGGCGCATCAAGTCCAACCCGCGCATCAAGGTGCATCTGAACGCGCAGGTGGTCGAGGCCAAGGGCCACGTCGGGAACTTCAAGAGCCAGGTCAGGACCTCCGACGGGACAGTCAGCGTGAACCACGGCGTCACCATCCTCGCGACGGGCGGCGTCGAACGCGCGACGAGGCAGCATCTCTACGGTTCACATCCGCGTGTCATCACGCAGCGCGAACTCGAAGCCCAGCTCCACGCCAAGGCGAGCCGGGACGTCCTCGGCACACTGGGGAGGGCCCCCACGGTCGTCATGATCCAGTGCGTCGAATCGCGGAACGCCGAGCACCCGTATTGCAGCCGCGTCTGCTGTTCCGAGGCCGTGAAGAACGCCCTCGCTCTCAAGGCCCGGCTTCCCGGCGCGCGCGTGTTCGTCTTGGCCAGAGACGTCCGCACGTACGGCTTCCGCGAGACCTACTTCCAGAAGGCTCGTGAGGCGGGCGTCATCTTCATCCGCTATCCGAAAGACAAGGAGCCCGAGACCAAGGACAGTGGAGGCCTTCAGGTCCAGGTGACCGACGCCGGCATCCGCCGCACGCTGACACTGCGCCCCGACCTGCTGGTGCTGAGCACAGGCATCGCGCCGGGCGCCGACAACCCGGTGCTCTCCGAGCTGCTGCGCACGTCTCTCACGGCCGACGGCTTCTTCCTCGAAGCGCACCCGAAGCTGCGGCCCGTGGACCTCGCGACCGAAGGGATCTTCGTCTGCGGGCTGGCCCATTCGCCGCGGTTCGCCGATGAGACGATCGCCCAGGCCCGCGCCGCCGCCGCCCGCGCCGCCACAGTCCTCTCCAAGGCGCACCTGGAGATCCCCGGGCAGGTCTCCCGCGTGGACCCGCTGAAGTGCATTGCCTGCATGACCTGCGTCAAGGTGTGTCCGTACAGCGCGCCACACCAGAACGAGGAGACCCGCAAGGCCGAGGTCGAGGTGGCGAAGTGCATGGGCTGCGGAAGCTGCGCGGCCACCTGTCCGGCGAAGGCCATCACGCTCCAGCACCAGGAGGAGCGCCAGGTCGTCGCCATGCTCGATGAGCTCCTGCTCGTCGGCGGAGGAGCCCGATGAGTGACAACCACGCCACGCCGCCCCCGGCCCCTACGGACGACGACTACAAGATCATCGCCTTCTGCTGCAACTTCTGCGCCTACGCCGCGGCCGATCTGGCGGGCGCACGGCGCATGCAGTACCCGGCCAACGTGCGCGTGGTCCATCTGCCCTGCACCGGCAAGCTCGAGATGGACGCCGTCCTGGCCGCCTTCGAACGCGGCATTGACGGCGTGCTCGTCGCCGGCTGCCTGGAGGGCGGGTGCCACTACCTGGAGGGCAACCTGCGCGCGAAGCGGCGCCTCGAGGCCATCCGCAATCTGCTCGACGAGATCGGCCTCGGCCGCGACCGCCTGCTCATGGTCAACCTGTCCGCGGCCATGGCCCCCACCTTTGTCGAGCGGGTGCAGGAAATGGTGGCCACGGTGAAGCGCCTCGGCCCCAACCCGCTGCGCGTAACCGCTAATGCCCGTGGTGTAGCCGTCCCGGCTGCGCGCAGGCCGGAAGCCTGCACCGCAAAAGGAGCAACGTCCACATGATCGTCGGAAGCAGAAAGCCCATCCCCGAGCTGAAACGCGTCCTCGCGCGCCACAAGAAGGTGCTTTTCGCCGGCTGCGGCACGTGCGTCACGGTCTGCCTCGCCGGAGGCGAGCGCGAAGTCGGCATCACCGCGTACGCGCTGCGCATGGCCAGGAAACTTGACGGCAATCCGCTCGAGATCGAGCAGGTGACCATCGAGCGGCAGTGCGAGAACGAGTTCATCCAGGACGTGGCCGCGGCCGTGGAACGCAACGAGGCCATCCTTTCGTTCGCGTGCGGCGCCGGCGTGCAGGCGCTTGCCGAGCGCTTCCCGCAGAAGCCCGTCTACGCGGCGCTCAACACCCAGTTCCTTGGCATCCTCGAGGAGCAGGCGGTGTGGACGGAGAAGTGCCTGGGCTGCGGCGACTGCGTCCTCTCGGACTTCGGCGGCGTGTGCCCCGTGACGCGCTGCGCCAAGCGCATGCTCAACGGCCCGTGCGGCGGCTCGACGGAGGAGCGCTGCGAGGTGGCTGACCCGGAGCGTCCCTGCGCCTGGCAGCTCATCTACAAGCGCCTCGAAGCGATCGGGCAGCTCGACAACCTCGAGCGCGTCTACCCCGCTAAGGACTGGCGTCCGAGCTGGCACGCCGGCGCTCGCAAGATCGTGCGCGAGGAGCACCGCGTGTAACCGGCACTATTCACCGCAGACGCGGAGAGTGGAATGCAAAATGAAGAAGACGAAACCATCCAATTTTGCATTTTGAATTTTGCATTTTACATTCCGCTCTGCGGCTACTTCAGGGGCTTGGCGTGCAGACGCTTCAGCGTCCGGCTGACGGGGTCAACGATAATGCCCACGTTCTCCAGCGCCGCCACGCCGAGGATCGGTTCGCAGCCCGCTGGACCGAAGATGACCTGCACCACGGTCTCCGAACCCATGAACACGATACGCGCGAAACCGTACTCATACTCAACTGGGTTGCCATTGGCTAACTCGTAGACAGCTCGTCCTTCCGGCTTGATGCCCGCGGCGGCGAGTCTGTTGGCGGGCGCCAGGCAGTCAATCGCCCCGGTATCCACGAGAAACTCCGCTTCGAAAGGCCGGCCTTTGCGTGTGAGGTTGGAGAGTTTGGCTGTGACCTTCGTCAATCCCATGGCCGAATCTCCCCCTCTGCTATACTGTACTCGGCCACAGACGCGGTTACAAGGGGACCGGCCGGACAGCCCAAGGAGGATGGAGATGCCCACCGGAACAGAACTCATTGCCGACGTTGATGCCTGCGACGTGAAGCACGGCGAAGCGGCTCTGTGGTGGCTGGGGCAGCACAGCTTCATCGTCAAGCTTGGGCCGGCGGTGGTCTACCTTGACCCGTACCTCTCGCCGAGGAAGTCGCGCCTCGTCCCGCCGCTGCTCAGACCCAAGGAGGTCACGAACGCCGCGCTCATCACGGCCAGCCACGACCACAGCGATCACATTGACCGCCCTGTCTGGCCGGCGCTGGCAAAGGCGTCGCCGAACGCGCAGTTCGTCCTGGCCGAACTGTTGCGCGAGCGGCTCGCCGAAGAACTCAGCATGCCGGTTGCGCGCTTCGTCGGCCTGAGCGACGGCACAAGCGCGACAGTCGGCGGCGTCAAGATCACCGGCATTGCCGCGGCGCATGAGTTCCTCGACCGCGACCCCACGACGGGCCTGTATCCGCACCTGGGCTACGTCCTGGAGGGCAACGGCTGCACGCTCTACCATTCCGGCGACTGCTGCATCTACGAAGGCCTGCAGACGAAGCTGCGCCAGTGGCGCTTCGACGCCGTCATCCTGCCGATCAACGGGCGGGACGCGACACGCTACGCGAGCGGCTGCATCGGCAACATGACCTACCAGGAAGCCGCGGACCTCGCCGGTGCGCTTGAGCCGCGCCTGACCATCCCCGCGCACTACGATATGTTCGCCAACAACCTCGGCGACCCAGCGGCGTTCTCCGATTACATGCGCGCGAAGTACCCCAAGCTGAAGGTTCACGTGTGTCGGCATGGGGAACGTTTCGTGCTGCGCGGAAGCTGAGCGCTCAGTGCCCGACAAGAATGTCGGGCCTGCTATTCGAAGACCTGTATCCCGCGCGTCGTGGTGACGATCAGCTTACCCGCCGTGATGGCCAGGCCATTCTTCACGATCTCGCCTTCGGCTACGTTCGAGAAGCCGACGCTCTTCATCTGTGTCGCGTCCGATGTTGCCTTGTCCGCGCGCAGATGCAACACGCCCTTGCGGTAGCCGACGAAGATTGAGCCCTGGCCATCCCGCACCAGAGCCACCACGTCATCGCTCGCCGGCGTCACAATCGCGACGGGGCCGTCCAGGCGCGACACGGTGCCGCCCAGGCCGAACACGCCGTCAGCAAGGGGGGCGCACTTGAGCTGCGCGCCGAGATGCTTCTCGACCACCCCGCCCTTTTCGAGCGACAGCCTCGCGACGTAGCCGTCAGTCGAGGCCAACCACACGTCGCCCCCGGCGGCCGCAAACGGCGCTTGCAGTAGGACGCGCGGCCATGAGCGCCTCACGACCACGTTCCCCGAACGCTCAACGACGT
>JAPLOD010000915.1 GCA_026692735.1 Planctomycetota bacterium
AGCTAGCTCGCAGTGCCACCAACCCGCTACCCCTTCCGCCTCCTCTTGCCCTTTCCCGGTATCGCCCCCTCGTCCCGCAGCCGCACTTTCCACGCCTCGATCTCCCGCCGCACGAACTTCGGGTTGGCCGACCCCAGCGAAGCGTAGAACCCGACCGCGTTCCGCGCCCCGAGGAAGGCCCGCGCGTCCTCGGTCAGGAGCGCGTGAGCCGCTTTGCGGTCGCCCACGTGCAGTTGCGCCAGCGTGCAGCCGCGCTCTTCGGCCAGCCGCACCAGCTTGCCGACGACGTGGTGCGCCTGCCGGAACGGAATGCCCTTTCGCACGAGATGCTCGGCCAGCGCCGTCGCGTCCATGAAGCCGTCTTCGCACGCCTTCAGCAGCCGTTCGCGGTTGAAGCTGACGTGGCGCAGCAAGGCGGGCAGAATGTCCAGGCAGTTCCGGAACTGCCGCGTGGCATCGAAGAGCAGTTCCTTGTCCTCCTGCATGTCGCGGTTGTACGTCAGCGGCAGCCCCTTGGTCAGCGTGATCAGGTGCGTCAGCAGCGCCACGGAACGCCCCGTCTTGCCCCGGATCAGCTCGAAGATGTCGGGGTTCTTCTTCTGCGGCATGATCGAGCTGCCCGTGCAGAACGCCTCGTCAATGCTGATGAACCCGAACTCCGTCGTCGCCATCAGCACGAAGTCTTCCGCCAGCCGCGACAGGTGCAGCGAACAGGCCGTCATGCAGAACGCGTATTCCAGCAGGTAGTCGCGGTCCGCAGTGCTGTCCATCGAATTCCGCGTCACGTCCTCGAAGTCCAACAGCCGCGCCACGTACTGCCGGTCAATCGGCAGCGACGTCCCCGCCAGCGCGCACGCGCCCAGCGGCAGGATATTCACCCGCTTGCGGCAGTCGCCGAGGCGCTCGTAGTCGCGCTGCAGCATCTCGACGAAGGCCAGCAGGTAATGCCCGACGGTGACGGGCTGGGCGCGCTGCAGGTGCGTGTAGCCGGGCATCACGTCGTCGGCGTGCTTGTCGGCCAGCTCCACCAGAGCGGCCTGTGCCAGCGCGATGGAACGGCGGATGCTGTCCAACTCGTCGCGCAGCCACAGCCGCTCGTCCACAGCGATCTGGTCGTTGCGCGAGCGGGCGGTGTGGAGCTTGCCGGCGAGGTCGCCGATCTTCTCTTCGAGCGCCTTCTCGACGTTCATGTGGATGTCTTCGTAGGCGCAGCGGAAGACGAACCGCCCGGCTTCCATCTCGGCCAGGATGTCGGAGAGGCCCTTGACGATGGCGTCTTTCTCGCTCTGGCCGATGAGTCCCACGTGGGCCAGCATTGTGGCGTGGGCCATGGAGCCGGCGATGTCATGGCGGTACAGCACCCGGTCGTACGAGGCCGACTCGGTGAATGTCTCGGTCTGTGCGTCCGTGGGTTTTCTGAATCTGCCGCCCCACGGCTTCTTGGCTGCACCGCCCGGCATGACGCCCCCCTTCCGATTTGCGAGTTTAGATTTGCGATTTTCGATTAACAACAACCACACACCCCGACGTGAGCAGCGGCGGGTGGCGTTGCTGTGCAAATCGCAAATCGAAAATCTAAAATCGAAAATCCAACCTACTTCTTCTTCCGCATCAGTTTGCGCATGCGGCGTTTCTTACTGCCGATCTTGCGGCGGCGGCGAGGCTTGAATGCCATGTACCTTCTCCTCCCATTGTGTGACGAACACGGTGATACGCGGGCATTATGCAGCAGCCCAGGAGGGATGCAAGGAAAACCTATCATGAGTCATGCTGCACTGGCGGCAGTCAACGCAGCCACGTGCCCAGCCCGAAACCCGTCTGCTATGCCTTGATTCTGCCCGGTCCATGCACCATAAAGAAACAGGGGGGTGCACGATGCCGGGCAAAGCGCTGCTGCTTGTAGATCACGGCTCCCGCCAGCCGGAAGCCGCCGCGGTCCTTGATGAAGTCGCCGCGTTGCTGCGCCAGTCGCGCCCGGGGCTGATCGTTCACGTCGCGCACATGACGCTGGCTCAACCGGACATCGCGCGGGGCTTTGAACGCTGCGTGCAGGACGGCGCTACCGAGGTCATCGTCCATCCCTACATGCTCAGTCCCGGGCGGCACGTGTTGACGGACATGCCGCGCCTCGTTGCCGAATCCGCCGCGCGCCACGCCGGGGTGACGTTCCGGATCACGCCGCCGCTGGGCGTGCATGGGAAACTGGCGGAGGTCGTGCTGGAACGCGCCGGCCTCGCCTGAAGGTAGTGCGCTATGGGCGAAGACACACCGCAAGCCCCCGTCAACCCTCTGTGGGCGAGACTGCTCGCGGCGGTTGAGAAGGGCAATATTGAGGCGGTCCGGCAGCTTGTGGCGCAGGATAAGGATCTGGTCAACGCGCACACACCGGAAGGGCAGAGCGCGGTCGAGGCCGCCGCGGAGAGTGTCTCCTGGGAGCGGCCCAACTGCTTCCGGATTGCGCAGTACCTGGTGGAATCCGGCGCGCGCTGCGACGTGTTCGCTGCCGCGCGCGCCGGCCTGCTGGACCACCTGAAGAAGCTGCTCGATGCGGCACCCGGCCTGCTGAACGCCCAGGATGGCCTCGGCCGTACTCCGTTGCAGCGCGCCGCGCTGGCGCCCGGAAGCTGCAAGGAATGCGAGGCCGTCGTTGAGTACCTGCTGGACCGCGGCGCCGACATGGACATCTTCACGGCCTGCACGCTCGGCCGCCCCGACGCCGTGCAGCGCCGGCTCAGCCAGGACCGCCGCCTCGTCCATGCCCGCTGCCAGGGCGGCACGCCGCTGCTCTGGGCAGTGCGGCCTCGACACAGCTCTCCGGCCGTGATGGAGATCGTCGCGCTGCTGCTGGAGAACCGCGCCGACCTGAACGCCGAGGACGCGATGGAACGCGGCATGACCGTGCTCCATCACGCCGTGGCGTGGGGCAACTCGCGCGATGTGGTGGGCTTCCTGATGGACCGCGGCGCGGAGCTGAACGCCAAAGACGACAACGGCTGGACGCCGCTCGACCACGCCATCGAACGCGGCCACCGCGAACTGGCGGCTCTGTTGCGCAGCCGTGGCGCCAAGGAAACCGCAGGGCGCGCCGGCGGCAAGTTTGCCGCGAAGGCCAGGGAGCTGATCGCGGCGGCGCAGAAGGGCGATGTGCAGATCGTCGCGGCGCTGCTGGCGGAAGAGCCCGGTCTGGTGCATGCGCGCGGAACGTGCGGAGAGACCACCGGCCAGGCTCCCCTGCACTGCTGCGCGCGCGCCGGCGACAACGCGGAGGTCGCGGAGTTCCTGTTGGCGCACGGCGCCGCCACGCAAGTCCGCGACAACAGCGGCAAGACGGCGCTGGCGTACGCCTACGAACTGGGACATGGTTTTGTCGCGGACGTGCTGCGCAGGAAGAAAGCCAAGGAGGGGTAATGGAGACTACCGTTCAGCATCTCCCCGCGTTGCTCGACGCTGCCGCCGCGGCCTACGCCGGCAAGCGCTTCGCGGTGGACAGCGCCACGCGCGCTGAGCTTTCCTTCGCGGGCCTGCAGGCCGCCAGCATGTCCGTCGCCGCCGCGCTGGCGGGCCGTTGCAGCATCAAACCCCGCCAGCATGTCGCGGTGCTGATGCCCAACTGCCTGGAGCTGCTGCCGGCGTACTTCGGCATCTTGCGCGCCGGGTGCGTGGCCGTGCCCATCAATGCGCGGCTGAAGGCGGAGGAACTGCAGTTCATCCTCGGCGATTGCGAAGCCCAGGCCGTCTTCGTCCACCCCGGAACCTGGCGCCCCGCGCAGGAGGCGCTGAAGGCGCTCCACTGGCAGAAGCCCATCATCGCCGCGTGCTTCGACCAGCCGCCTCCGGGCACGATCCCCTTTCCCGAACTCCTCCGCCCCGTTGCCAAGAGCCAAGAGCTAGGAGCCAAGAGCCAAGAGCCAATAGCCAGTAGCCAGTCCGTCGCCGCCATCATCTATACCTCCGGCACCACCGGCCGCCCCAAGGGCGCGATGCTGTCGCACGGCAACATTCTCTACAACGTCTCGGCCACGAAGGCCGGCCACGGCTTGCGCGGGGACGACATCCATCTCCTGGTCGTGCCGCTCTTCCACGTCACCGGGCTGAACACGATCATGCCCACGGCGCTGGCGCAGGGCGGCTGCCTGGTCGTCTCGTCCGCGATTGACCCGGAGGATATCGTCGAGACCGTTCAGGAGTTCCGCTGCACGACCTTCTTCGGCGTGCCCACGACCTTCTACCTGCTGGCGAATCTGAAGGACCTGCAGCGGGAGAAGCTCAGTTCGCTGCGCCTGATCTGCTATTCCGGCGCGCCCATGTCGAGGCTCACCATCCAGCGCCTCCGCGCCCTGTTCCCCTCTCCCGAGGGCAGGGCGGGGGGACCGGGCGTCGAGCTGCACAACTTCTACGGCCTGACCGAAACCACGTCCTGCTCCACGGTCCTGCCCGACTCCGAGGCGCTCGCGCGCGCCGAATCCGTTGGCCTGCCGCCGCCCGGTCTGGAGCTCTGCATCATGG
>JAPLOD010000916.1 GCA_026692735.1 Planctomycetota bacterium
CGCCGGCGGCACGTACCAGTGGGCCAGATCGAACGTGGCGCCTTTGGCGAAGTAGATCGAGAACTGGCCGCCTTCCGGCCCCATCCAGAAACGTTCCTCGCCGCCAAGCGGGTTGAAGTGCTCCAGCTTCTTGCCCGACGCGATCAGCTCCCGGTTGGTCCAGCCGTAGCTGAGGCCCTTAGCGCCGGCCGCCGTGCTGGTCATCACGCGGCCCTGCAGCCCCGGGCTGACAGCGACCTGCGCGCCGCCGCTCTTGTCAGAGAGCACGATGATTTCCATGTGCTTCCTCAGGAAGTCCACATCGTCGCCAAACGTCGCCGCGCCCTTCTTCATCTCGCCCTCCTCTTTGCGCTCAGCTTCGCAGCCGCTCAGCAGCACCAGCACCGGAACCACCAACGCCGCAATCCATCTCATGTGTGGGTCTCCTTTTCGATTGCGGATTTCGGATTTCGGATTGCGGATTGGCCAACGCACGCACTCAGTTACACCGAGCCCTATGCGCCGTCCGCACTCCCAGATCAAAACCCGCGCCTTCCTGCTGTTCTCCGCCCCTTTACGCTATGGCAATCTCCAGTTTCTGCCCGGCCTGAATGGTCGCATCCGCGGCCAGCGTGATCGTTATCCTGTTGCCTTCCACGGCGTGCGCCGCCTGCACGGCCTGGCCATTGAGCGTCACGCTGACGGCCTTGGGCTGCGCTTTCTCGGGCAGCGCGAAGGCCAGCGTCTTGACGCGCAGCTTGCCGGACTTCAGTTCGATGGTTTCGCGCTGCGCCTGGCCTTCGCGCTTCTGGCTGAAGGTGCCCCAGCCCTCCGCGGCGGTGAAGGGCGCGCGGAAATCATCCGGCGTCAGGCGCGGCGCAAATCCCAGATGCCCCTTGGGGCCGTGGTATTCATAGCCGCACGCGGCGAGGAACACGCCATGGCTGGCCATGGAACGAGCGTAGTGATCGCCGCACTCAACTTCGTTCCAGGGATTGCGGCGCGCGGCATGGTAGCGGTCGTGAACGGCGCGCGTGACGGCCAAGCCTTCCTGGAGCAGTCCTTCCCAGATCATGTGGCCCGCGGCCTGGTACTCAAAGCCGTTCATGCACTCGTTGAAGTAGAAATCGTAGCCCTGCTGGACTCGCGCGGCGTCGCCCTTGGGCCATGTGCACATGATGAGTCCGGCCTCGCCGGCCATCGCGTACCAGCGGCCGGGCTTGTTCGCCTTCCGCCACGGACCGACATCAGGCGAGAAATTGCAGCGCCACAGCGACTGCAAGGCGGTCTTCACGTGGGCTTCGGGCAGCACGCGGGGCAAGCCCACCTGCCACACCCAGCTCTGGCCAAAGACCTGGTCAATCTCGCAACCGTCGAACGAGCCGACGGTCTTGGCATGGTTCTTGTCCGGCAACTGGAGGTAGTACTCGCCGTTGAAGAGCTGTTCGTCAATGTTCTTGCTGCCGCGTTCGACGATGGTGCGGCAGCGCTCGGCGAATTCCGTCTCGCCCATCTCGCGCGCCATCGCCTCACCGGCCCGGAGCGCCGCGATATAGAGGGAACTGAGCCAGGAGATTTTGCCGAACCACGCCTGGTCGAGCGTGTTCATCTGCGCGCCTTCGAGCACGCCGTCGTCGTTGCCGTCGAGTTGCAGCAACGGCTTGAACATGGTCTTGATCTTCGGCCAGTTGCGTTTCAGGAAAGCATCGTCCGGCGACATCTGGTGTTCGCGATAGATGCGCAGGATCGTGCCGGACTGGCCGTCCACCGCCAGCCCGCGGTCGAACTCACCGCGGAAACCGCTCACGCCGCTGTCGGGGTTGAGCGACAGACCCAGGTCCACGCGCTCGCGTGTGTCCCGTTCGATGGAAGGGAACAGCCGGGCCACGGCGTGCGCGTAATGCCAAACATGCGTGCAGGTGCCGTGACAGCAGCCCACGCCTTCCCAGCCCCAGAAGCGGTCGCTGGCGAACCAGTGCGCCGTCGAGGTGGCGAGGATGGAGATGTTGAGGAAGGTGCGGTCCAGGAACCAGTAGGGCAGCGTCGAGTCGTACCAGGTGTCGTGCCACAGCCGGGTCTGCGCCGTGAACGGCTCGCAGTTCTTCGCGACATACTCCGCCACCTCGGCGGCATCCTTGAAGCGCTTGGCGTAGCGGCGCGTGCCAGCGCCCTGCAGACCGTCAATGCGGTCGTTCGGGAAGTGCCAGACGACCACGAACGTGACCGTGGCGTCCTTGCCGGCCGCGAGGGCGAGCTTGCGGCGGAGCGTGCCGATGAGCTTCTGATCCATGCTCTTGGCGGCCGGTCCCGCCGCGGGTTCGGCCGGCGGCGCGAAGACA
>JAPLOD010000917.1 GCA_026692735.1 Planctomycetota bacterium
CCAGGCGGCGTCCCCTGAAAAAGTTATGCGACGGACGCCACCACTCAATGCTACGAGCGTCGCCGATGGGGGCACGCTCCTGCTCACCGTCGGGGTCGTCCGCAAAGTCGTCACGTCCACGTTCCCACTCGACTCACTGCCGCTTCTTACGTGCCGCCCTTGAGGCCTTACTTGCCTGCCGCCCTTTGGGCTTCAGGCCACACGCCACATTTCCCGTTCCGCCTAGGCGGCGGCCAAGTGATACCCTTGCCCGCTGACCACCAGCGAGACCATCACGCACAACAACCGCCGCGAGATCGCGGTGATGGCCTTCTTCTTCCCACGCCGCTTGGCCAGGCCCTCGAAGATTCGCCGCCAACGCAGGTCCCGACGAACCAATTGCCATGACGCCTGGTTCAAGGCCCAACGCACGATCCGCGACCCACGGTGCGAGATACCCAGTTCCTTGGTCTTCCCCGCCGATTCCCGCTGGCCGGGAGCCAAGCCGGCGTAGGCCACTACCTGCTTCTGCGACCCGAAACGTCGCACGTCCCCGATCTCGCTCAAGAAGGCCTCCACCGTCACCTCGCCCACGCCAGGGATGGTCCGCAAGAGCGCCCGGGCCTGGGCCTCCGGCACCGGCGCCGACGCCGCAAACTCGCGGAGGCCCTGATCGGCCGCCGTCATCCGCTCTTGCTGGAAGTCATACTCTAGCCACAATTGCTCCAGCACCCACTGATCGGTGGCCGACAGCTTCGACGGCATTTGCCGCTTGGCCAGACGGGCCCGCCGGCTGAACAGGTCCGGACAGTCGGCGTTGTAGTCGGACAAGATGCGCCGGATGCGGTTCTTTAACGCCGTCATCCGGCACACCAAGGAGTAGCGATATCGAACCCGCCGGCGATGGGCCCGCTGCCGCGGGGTCGGCCGATAGGCCGGCGGGATCATGTCCAGGGCCAGAAACTCCGCCAGGACCTTCGCGTCCACCTGGTCGCTCTTGCGCGTACTCTCGGCGATTACCCGCAGCTTGCCGGGATGGGCCAGCACTACCCGCTCGGCCAACGGCTCGACGAGCTGGACAAACCACTCGTAGCTGGCCGTGGCCTCGACCACCAACTGGAACGGCCGAAACTGGGCCAGCCAGGTGGTGATGCCTTCGGTGTCCGAACAGTCCAATCGCTGGGCGGCGACCGTTCGGCGGGCTTGGTCTACGACGTGCATCGTGATAGTCTTTTTGTGGAGGTCGGTGCCGATGAAGTGCATGACGTTCTCCTTATGTGGAAACCCGGGAAATCAAAAAACACTCCTATGGTTTACCACGAATTCAGGAAACCCCGCACCACGCGGCACCCCCTCCGCTTCATAGTTTCAATGCTACTGACTGAAACCCCGAGACCGCCCCAACCGCCTTCCCGGCGGCGCTGTTCCGGCTTGTTTAGCCTTGTTTAGCTTTTGGGGGCTTCCGAAAAGTGAAACAGTCCCGACGTGTATGGTAGATAATCGCCGACGCCGCGAAACCCGGCTGCTCCCAAGACAACGTAGCGCGGCCGAGCCGCAACCAAAGTAGCGGCCGATCCCCCGCTTGCCCTTTACTTTGCGA
>JAPLOD010000918.1 GCA_026692735.1 Planctomycetota bacterium
GGCCTCACCGTCGTGCTGGGCCTCGGCCATAAGCTGAGGATGGATATTGTCTCCGCACGCGGAAATCCGGAACTCCGCACGCCGAACTCGGAACCCCGCCAACCCGAAGGTTACGATGTCCTGTTGACGAGCGGCGGCGGCGCGGATTGGGAAACCACGCTGGAGGAGGCGTTGCTGAGCCTGTACCACGCGACCCCGCCCGCCGCCGCGCCAGGTGACCCGGGGCCAACGGCGGTGCTGGCGTTCTCCGGGGAAGCGGGACTGGGGTCCGCGCACTTCACGCTGGATTTGTGGAGCCTGCTGCAACAGGCTGAGGAGGTGCTGGCGAGCGGCCGGGCGCTGGCCGATCTCGCGCCACGGCCGGCGGCGTTCGATCCTGCCGCCACGGTCGCGTTTGCGTTGAGCGGCTGGCGGCAGGTGGCGTTGCTGTCGCCGGGCCTGGCGGAGCATGAGGAAGGCGAGGAACTGGGGGAGAGGCTGAAGGCACTGCCGGGGCTGGCGTCGCGCATCCGCCTGTGTGCCGGAGAACGGGAGCTGTGGGAATTGCTGGCGCAGTGGCACGGCCCGCAGTACCGCCTGCGGGTTCATGCGCTTGGGTGGCGGGCGCTCTGCGGCACGTGATCCGGAAAACTTCCTGCCAACTGCCTGGCCAGCCGATATTGTAGTTGCCGGGTTCAGGGTTCAGGGTTCACCGTCCGGAGTTTGGGGCGCTTGGGTACAGCAACGGGGAGGGGCTGCTACTATGCCGCTGATGTCCGCCCAGCAGCGCAGCGGCGCACGTGCTAAACCCGGAACCCGGAACCCTGAACCCTGAACCCGGCGATGGGAGGCACCGTAGCGCGGGCGTCTCGCCCGCATCCCGTGCGCCAAGGAACGAGCAATTGAGCAGCGATAGCGCCGGCAAGCAAGCTGATCCTGCGCCCGTCAAGCAGCGCCGACGGCGGGGGGTGTCGTTCTGGGTCGCGGTTGTCTGTATCGTTATCCTGGCCATTCCGCTCATCCTGTTTTTCGGAACGCTGGCATACGTCTCCTGGGGCGGCCTGAACGGCAGCATTGTGGCGAATGTCTCGCGGCTGTTCGACGCGCCCGCGCGGATTGGCACAGTCCGCACCGACTGGCTGAAGAACCTGCAGGTGAACAACGTCACCGTCCTCGGGCCGGACAAAAGCACGGCGCTCACCGTCGGCGACTTGATCCTGGACTGGGACGTGGGCGCATTCCTCAGAGAGGGCCGCATCCGTTCGGCCACCATTGAGCGCCCGCAGATCAACCTGCGCAGAGACGAGCAGGGGCGCTGGAACCTGCGTCTCAAGCCGTCCGCGGGAAAGGAAACGTACCTGGTGGAGCAGTTCATCATGCGGGAAGGCGACCTCGCCGTGGAATGGAACGTCCCGCGCCCCGGTCCGTCCGCGGCACAACGCGGGGCGGCGGGCCTCGCCCGCAGCCTGCGCCTCCAGGCGCTCAGCGGGACGTACGCCGATCAGGGCGCGCGCGCGCCTTCGCCCTTTACGCTGTATGGCGTGTTCGACTCACTCGAGACCGTGTCGGTGGCCGGCAGCATCGGGCCGGATCGCTCGTGGGATGGGCGCGTGTTCGGCGGCGTGAAGCTGGAGC
>JAPLOD010000919.1 GCA_026692735.1 Planctomycetota bacterium
GACTCCGCCGGTCGTGCCCGCCCCGCAGCCCAAGCCCGCTCCTGTGACGCCGCCGGTCGTGCCCCCGCCGCAACCTAAGCCCGCTCCTGTGACTCCGCCGGTCGTGCCCGCCCCGCAACCGAAGGCCGCTCCTGTGACGCCGCCGGTTGTTCCACCTGCCGTGCCGGCACCGGCGCCCGCGCCGAAGGTTGAGCCCAAGAAGGACGTGCCAGCTACTCCGGCGCCCGCGCCGAAGGTTGAACCCAAGAAGGACGTGCCCGCTCCCGCGCCAAAGGTTGAACCGAAGAAAGATGTGCCCGCTCCCGCGCCGCCCGCGCCGCCCCCGCCGGAGCAGAAGAAGGCTTAGTGAGGCGTATCATGGATGGCTTTGAGGACAGGATAGGCAGATGAACGAGCTGATGTACCTGCTGCCCATTGGCGTGGTTTTCGCCGCCGCGCTGGTGGTGGTGCTGCTGGACACAGTCCTGCCGCGCACGGAACGCTACCTGCTGCCGTGGGTGGCGCTGACCGGCTGCGCGGTGGCGCTGGTCTCGACGTACCAGATCCACCAGACGCTCGCCGACCAGGGCATCTGGTTCCTGAGCTCCGCCGGG
The DNA here is from genome assembly GCA_026692735.1 of Planctomycetota bacterium. Lineage (GTDB taxonomy): Bacteria > Planctomycetota > SZUA-567 > H5-PLA8 > H5-PLA8 > JAPLOD01. The sequence goes on from JAPLOD010000919.1 coordinate 594, forward strand.
CCGGCTGACGCGCGCCTCATCGGGCCGGTCATGGTCCGCGGGTCGTTCTGCCTGGATGGCTTCGGCATGGCCATCTGGGTGCTGGCGTGCCTCGCCGGCGCCCTCTCGATCCTGGCCGCGTCGCCGGCGACGGAGGAGTCCGCGCTCTCCTCGGGCGAATACTACGGCCTGACGCTGCTGGCGGTGGCGGGCATGATGCTCCTGGGCACGGCCCACGACTGGCTCACGCTGATCATCAGCCTGGAAATCATGTCCGTCGCGACGTACATCCTGGCCGGCAGCCGGCGCGACGACATCCGCTCCAACGAGGCGGCGCTGAAATACCTGCTGCTCGGCGCCTTCAGCACCGCCTTCCTGCTGATGGGGATTGCCTTCTACTACGGGGCGTTCGGCAGTCTCTCCCTGACGCCCAATCCCGCGGTGCTGCGGCTGCCGTTGCATGAGCTCCAGTCGCGGCACTCGTTCGCGCTGCTCGGCCTCGGCCTGGTGCTGGTGGGCGCGCTCTTCAAGATCGGTGCGACGCCGTTCCATTTCTGGGTTCCCGACGTCTATGAGGGCGCGCCGACCGCGGTCACGGGGCTGATGGCGGCGGGCGTCAAGGCCGCGGCGTTCGCCGTACTCGCGCGGCTCGCGTTCGAGACCTTCGGCGGCCACGAATACCGCACGGCGTGGCTGCCGCTGCTCCTGGTCGCCTCCCTGCTCACCATGATCGTCGGCAACGTCCTGGCGATACGGCAAAGCTCCGTGAAACGCATGCTGGCCTATTCCAGCATCGCCCACACCGGCTATCTGCTGCTGGCCTTCCTGGTGCTGCCGCATCCCAAGGACGTCGGCGCGATCAACGCGAATCTCGAAGCGGTCGTCTTCTACCTGCTGGTGTACAGCGTGATGACCGTGGGCGCGTTCGGCGTGGTCGCGCTGGTCCGCGAGGACGGCCGGCCGCTGGAGACCATGGATGACTACGCCGGCCTGGCGAAGGAGCATCCGGGCATCGCCCTGTGCATGGCCATCTTCATGCTCTCGCTGGCCGGCGTGCCGCCCACCGGCGGCTTCTTTGCGAAGTTCCTCGTGTTCCGCGGAGCCATCGGGCAGGGGGTGCTGGAACAGGGACAGCACCAGACGGCCATCCTCTTCGCGGCGGTCGTGGGCATCCTCATGAGCGTCGTGTCGCTCTACTACTACCTGCGCGTGATCGTGAAAATGTACATGTCGCCTGCCAATGACACCGCGGCGCCCGCGCCCGCGGCCCGCTGCCGGTACGCGTGGGGGTTGACCGTGCTCATCTACGCCGCCGGCGTGGTGACGCTGTTGAGCGGCTTCCTCCCGGGATGGTTCTACTGAATCGCATGAAAATCGCTGTGTGCCTCAAGCTGGTTCCCACCACGAACGCCGACATCCGCGTCGCGCCCGACGGCAGCGGCCTGCTCCCGGAAGGCGTGGAGACGGGCATCAGCCTGTACGACGACTACGCGCTCGAAACCGCGCTGCAACTGCGCGAGGCGGCGCCGGGCTCCACGATCCACGCGCTCTCCGTGGGCGGCGACGAGGCGTTGAAATGCCTGCGGCAGGCCAGGGCCCGGGGCGCCGACAGCGTGCTGCACGTCAGAGCCACCGGCCTGGACACGCGCGCCGCCGCCTTGGCCGCCGCGGCAGCGCTGAAGCCGCTGGCGCCCGACCTCGTGCTCTGCGGACGCCAGGCGCTGGACGACGACCTGTGGCTCTTCCCCGGGGCGCTCGCCGAACTGCTGCAGGCGCCGCACGTCGCCGCGGCCACGCAACTGGCGGGCGCGGCTGACGGCATGTCCGTGGAATGCCGCCGGCGCTTCGAGGATGTCGAACAGGTGCTCAAAGTTTCGTTGCCGGCGGTGATCAGTTGCGACAAGGGACGCGCCGAGCCGCGCGTGCCGACGTTGAAGGCGCGGCTGGCGGCAAAGAAGAAGCAGCCGCCCGCGACAGCGCCGGAGGAATTGGGCCTCCCGGCGGGTCGTCTGAAAGGTTGCCATTGGTTCCTGGTCGCTCGTCATGTGCGCTTCGGTAGCAGAGGGTACTTGTGGGCAGCGGCATCCTGGCAGTCATTGAACAAGCGGGCGGCAAGCCGAGGAGAACAGCGCTTGAACTGCTCACGGTGGCGCACGCCCTGGCTCAGGAGCTTGGCGGCGCCCTTCACGCAGTGGTGCTCGGCCCCGGCGCGGCGTCAGCCGCGGCGGAGCTCGGCGCGTGGGGGGTCGAGACCCTGTTCACCGCGGAGGCGGTCACCGGGCGCCGCACGCCGGCAGGCTGTCTGCGCGCGGTTGATGACGCGGCGCGCAGGACGGAGCCGGCGGTGGTGATCATGACCGCCGGAGCGTTGGC
>JAPLOD010000920.1 GCA_026692735.1 Planctomycetota bacterium
CTTTCCGGGCTGGCGAATTTCCGCTACTTCACGCGGCGGCTCCACGAGGAGACCAGGCGCGCGGGGAGATACCGCCACCTGCTGTCGCTGCTGTTCCTGGACCTGGACCACTTCAAGCAGTTCAACGACAGGCACGGCCACCTGGCGGGCAACCGGGCGCTGGAGCACGTGGCGGCTGTGCTGCAGGCCGAGGCGCGCGAGACCGATCTGGTGGCGCGGTACGGCGGCGAGGAGTTCGCGGTGCTGATGCCGGACACGGCCAAGCACGAGGCGCACGCGCTTGGCGAGCGCATCCGGGCACGGCTGGAGCAGAGCCCGGTGGAACTGCCGCAGGGGGAGCCGCAGCGGCTGACGGTCAGTCTGGGTCTGGCGACCTACCCGCGGGACGCTCAGAGCACCGAGACGCTGCTGGCGGCCGCGGACCAGGCCATGTATGCATCCAAGAGCGCCGGCCGCAACCGCATCACGATGTACCAGCCGGCGACGGCGGCTCACTTTGAGTACGTGCCGGAGGACCCGGGCGCGGCGCAGAGCATCACCGTGGCGGGGGATTTCAACGGCTGGAACAAGGACGTTGATCCGATGCAGCGCGAGGCGAGCGGGCGTTTCAGCCTGGGCGTGAAGCTGGCGCCAGGACGCTATGCCTACAAATTCGTCATAAACGGCGAATGGTACATCACCGACCCGGCGTCCAGCCGGTTCGCGCACGACGGGTACGGCGGGCGGAACTCCGTCATGGTCGTGGAAGACAGGGGCGTCACGGGCCCGTCGTCACGTTGAGCTCATCGGCCCACGCGCCGGTGGCCACCCGCACGCTGAACTGGCCTGAGTGGTTGCCATCCTGCCGGTTCATGTCGTCCGGGCAAAAGAGCCGGACGTAGAGCCGGTCGCTGGCTTCCGCGACCATCTGCTTGCCGTTGCCGATGGCGAACGGCTTGCCGTTCAGGCCCAACCTGCCAATCACGGCGCCCACATTGAACTGCTTGCCGCGGTTGCCCCAACTGGCATTGCCGTTGGGGCCGAAGCCGTTGTTGCCGAAGAGCGTCGCCGTGCCGGAGCAGGTGATGGCCAGCTTGTCGCCGCCGATGGCGTCCAGGCCGGTGTCCTGCCAATCCTGCAAGCCGGTGGTGGCGTCCAGGTCGAACGTTCTGACGGTCCCTCTGGCCAGCCAACGCACCATCTCGACCTCTTCAACCTTCACCGTCAACAGTCCCAGCCGGCTCTTGACGCTGAGGGACTCAATCTGCAGCACGCCCTGCGCCTCGAACTTCTCCGCCTTGACGATGTCCTCGAGCTGCGTCCTGGACGCGCCGGCGGCGATCTTCTTGAGCAGGGCGTCAATCCTGTTCTTGGCCTCGGCGGAGGCGCGGTCGCGCGCTTCCTTGAGCAGCGGCATGGCGGGGGCGCCGATGCCTTCGAGCTTCTGCTGGGCGGCGGTGCGGCGGGCGAAGTTGTCGTCGTCGAGGTCCTTGAGGGCCGCGGTGATCTCCTTGACGTCTTCGGCCGGCAGGCGGCGGCCGCGGTTGATGTGCAGGATGCGCGTGACGGGGAAGTTGAGCAGGCCGTAATCGGTCTTCAGG
>JAPLOD010000921.1 GCA_026692735.1 Planctomycetota bacterium
GACTATCTCGGCCCCGGGTACGTCAACGGTTGCCGGACACAGACGTTCCGGTGACTGTCCCAGTGGCGGCGCCGTCCACCAGTGCCGCGCGCAGTCTGATGCGCACGATTTCCGGTGGCGCACCCACGCGCATAGGCGGGCCCCACGTGCCGGCGCCGCTGGATACGTACAGGCGACAATTGTCGGCCTGATACAGGCCGTGCACATGGCGCTGAAAGAGGCCGACGACAAGACCGAACGGCCATAGCTGCCCGCCGTGCGTGTGGCCCGAAAGCACGAGGTCTAGGCCCAGCGCGCGGGCCTGGCTCAGGCCGATCTGCTGGTGCCGCAGCAGGATCGCCGGCCTCGTGCGGGCCTCCGGGCCGATCACCTCCTCAAGCGGTCGCCACGGGCCGCCCAGGGACCGCGCCGTGGGGTCTTCCATGCCGTAGACCAGCAGTCCTTCGTTGTCAGGGGGCATGGGCGTCCTGCCGCTGCTGCCATTCCCGATGCTCACCTGCTCGTTGCGCAGGAACCTGACGCCCGCAGCCTCGGCGTGGCGGACGACGTTCTCGGCCCCGGCGTAGTAATCGTGGTTGCCGGTGACGGCGAGAACGCCGTGACGGGCGCGCAGCTCTCCAAGCAAGGGTGCCACGTCCCCGAAATCCGAGGCGCTTTCGTCCGCCAGGTCGCCGGTGATGACGACGAGGTCGGGGTCCAGGGCGTTGATGCGCTCGACGATGCGCCGCAGTTGGCTCTCGCCGACGACCAGGCCGTTGTGCAGATCGCAGAACTGGACGATGGAGAAGCCATCCATCCCGGACGGCAGGTTCTTGACGGGAACCTCGAGCTCCGTGGTTCTCGGTGCCCCGCGCGCCTCACGGAAGCCATAGCCCGCTACCACGAGCGCCATCGCGACAACGACGGCCAGCGCGGTCAGCCCCGGACGCGACCCGAGAAACGCCCACGTCGAATAGCCGCAGACGCGGGCGGCCGCCGCGGTGAGATGCGCGGCCAGCGTCAGCACGAAGACGTAGAAGAGGAATCCCAGCCAGACCGCGAACAGCCAGTACAGCGCCACCATGGCCGCATGCGGCGACGCACCGCGGAAGAAGCGCACCAGGAAGAAGCCGGCCATCATCGCTGTCAGGAACACGCGCGTGAACCACAGCCACGTTGGCGGGAGCGGCCCGGCCGCGGTCAGGAAACGCCTGTACACGTAGTAGTGCATGCCGCCGTAGACCGGCACGACGATCGAGAGAAGAATGAGGACCTGCACCCAGCGTGGCATCGGACGCTCCCCAACAGTCCGGCCATGAGACTTCCAGCGGTGAACGCTGTCAAGCCAAGCCGCTGGGGTTCAGCGTGCGTGGGCTCTCGTTCGCTTGCAGCTCAACGAGAGCAGGTTGCGCGAGGGGGCAACGGATGGTTCCTTGACGGACATGCCGCGAAAGGTATCTAACCACATACAGTGGCGCAACGAGAGCAGGTCGTGCGATGGGAGGCCGGGCATGACAGAGAGCGACCTACAGCCTGGCAAGGAACTCCCTCCTACTCCATCACCCGACACAAGAGGAAACGGCCGGAGCGACGCGCTCGGGCCAACTGGGGCGGACGGAGTGCCCAGCGCGCGCCGGCATGTCATGTACCTGCTGGTTGCTGCAATCGTCTTGCTCACGGCGTTGCTCGCCTTAGTCCGGCTGGCGGCGCTGCTGCAGCCCTCCTGGCCGCAGCAGCCGTATGCTTGGGTGGACCTCGATGAGCCGAGCGTGGCGGGGGCCGGTCACGAACGGGACGTTCGTGGTACCACGGGCGTCCCGCCCGTGGTGCCGGGGCTGCAGGCGAAGGCGGTCTTCCGGTTTGCTGTCGTCCCGGTCATCTCGCCCGCGAAATCCCTGGAGCAGTACCAGCCGCTGGTGGACTGCCTCGCGTCTCGCCTTGGCCGAGCGCCCGTGCTGCTGCGGGGTCGGAGCTACGGCGAGATCGTGGAACTCTTACGGAACAAGTCCTGCGACGCCGCGCTGATCTCCGCGTATGCGTTGGTTCGCGGCGAGCGGGAGTTCGGCCTGCAGGCTCTGGTCGTTCCACAGGTCAAGGGCGCGGTGACCTGTAACGCGCTGTTCCTTGTGTCGTCGTCCTCGCCGGCGGCCTCGCTCCTGCAGTTGCAGGGCAAGCGCTTCGCAGCGGCGGACGTCTTCTCCACGTGCGGCTGGCTGTACCCGACCGTCTGGCTGAAGACGCAGGGCGCGGACGCGGACCGGTTCTTCGGCGAATACCTCATCACCGGCAGCCACGACCGTTCCCTGCAGGCCGTTGCCACGGGATACGTGGACTGCACGGCCTTGAACAGCGTGGTGTACGAGCAGATGACGCACGCCGATCCGAACCTGGCCGCGGCGGCCAAAGTTATCCTCAAATCGCCGCCGCTGGGGATGCCGCCCGTGGTCGTGCCGCCGAACATGGACTCAGGCCTGCGGCAGGCTCTGCTGGCGGTGTTTCTCGGTGCTCACGAGGACCCCGCCGGCAAGCAGGTCCTCGCGTCGTTGGGGGTTGAGCGCTTCACTGTTCCCGAGGACTCGTTGTACGACGACGTTCGCCGAGCCGTTGACGTGTGGGAGTCACGAACGAAACGATGACTTCTGAAGGATGAATGACGAACGATGAATGATGAGGGACGAACAACGAACGACGAACGTTGAAGGACGCCGGCGTGGCGTCCGTGGGCTCCTCTCTCGGGTGGCCTGGTGGCTGCTCTCCGTCCCGGTGTTCATCAAGGTCCTGGGGATCAGCCTGCTGGTGGCCTCGATCTTTGGCGGCATCACGCTCTTCTACACCAGCAGCACGCTCTTTCGCGGCCTCTACCGCTTCCTGGAGGAGCGCACGCGCGCTGACGCCCGTTGGCTCGCCCTCTCGCTGGAACGGCCCATGCTTGTGCGCGATCTCCCCGCCGTGCGCGAGAAGCTCACTCGCGCCCTCGAAACCGCGCCCGACATACGCTACATCATCGTCCGCGAGCCCAACGGGCAGGTCGCTGCGCATACCTTCAAAAAGGGCGTGCCGCCCGACCTGGAGCACCTCTGGCGGTCGTCGCCGACGCGGGAATGCGAAGTCCACTGCTTAGGTAGCCGCGAAGGCCTGATCATGGAGGCGCGCTGCCCCATCCTCGGCGGAAACGCCGGCACGCTCCAGCTTGGTGTCATGGACCGGCAGATCACCACGGAAGTGGGCGCGCTGCGGCGCTCCGTGCTGTGGTCCCTGGGATTCAGCATGGTCCTCGGCACGGCGCTTGGCCTGCTGCTCACCCATCTCTTCATGACGCAGCCGGTCTACCACCTGGTGCGGGCGGCGAACCGCGTGCGCCAGGGCGATTTCGACGCCCGTGCGAGGGTCGTCTCCGCGGACGAGATCGGCTGTCTGGCCGGCGCCTTCAACCAGATGACTGAGTCGCTGCACAGGTATCGCGAGCAGGTCGAAGAGAAGGAGCGGGCTCGTCTTTCGCTCCTGGACACGATCGTGCAGGCACAGGAAGACGAGCGGAAGGCCATTGCGCGGGAACTTCACGACCAGGTTGGCGGTTCCCTGGCCGCTCTTCTTATGACCGTACAGGCAGGCGGCGCACCGCCAGGCAAGCCCGCAGCGGCACAGGACGGACTGGCAAACGTCCGCGAGCAAGTGGCGGCGAGGCTGCGCGAATTGGGCGACGAAGTCCACCGCCTGGCGGCCGGCCTGCGCCCCGCGATCCTTGACGATTACGGGCTGGATTCCGCGCTCGCGCGCTACATCAGCCAGATGGCCTCCGCCTCGGGTCTGACCATTGACTACCAGTATTCCTGCCCGCCTGACGTGGGCCGGCTTGCCAGCCGCATCGAGGTGACGCTCTACAGGATTGTGCAGGAGGCCGTTACCAACATCGTTTCCCACGCTCATGCCACGCGAGCCAGCGTCGTCGTGCTTGTGGGGCGAGCGCCGTCGGCCGCCGGCGAGCCGCAGGCCCGCTCCAACGTTACGCTGGTGGTGGAGGACAACGGACAGGGCTTTGACGTGGCCAGCGCGCCCAGTGCCCGCAGTCTTGGTCTGACGGGGATGAAGGAGCGCGCTTCCTTGCTGGGCGGCGCCTGCACCATAGAATCGGGACCTGGCGCGGGAACCACGATCCACGTAGGTATCCCGCTGACGCCTGCTGAGACAGGCCCCAAGACTTGAGGGGACTATGCCCATTCGCATTCTGATACCCCGACACGACGACGGGCATCGCCCCGATGGCCAGCTTCGGCACGGGCTATCGCTTCCACGTCACCGGCCTGACTCACGACCCCAGCGGCTTCCCGACAGAAAGGCCCGACGAGATCCAGGCCCTGCTCGAAAAGCTCAAGAACAAGGTCATCCACAACCCCAAAGACCTGACGATGGTGGACGAGTTCATGATGGAGGACGCCGACATCTGCATCTTCGCGGTCGGCTCCGTGGGGCGCTCCGCGCGGCAGGCGGTCAAGATGCTCCGGCGCCACAACATCCGTGCCGGCCTGATGCGTCCCCAGATCGTATGGCCGTTCCCAAAACTGGCAGTGGAAGAGATGCTGGAGCGTATCCAGTACGTGCTTGTGCCGGAGATGAATGTGGGGCAGGTGCGCAAGGAAGTCGAGCGCTTGTCGAAGGATCGCCGGCACAGCATTAAGGGCCTCAATGTGATGAACTCCTGCATGATAACCGCGGAGCAGATTGTGGAGCGCGTGGTATCGCTGGAGTTCAGGCCCAGAGCGCGGAAAGGCGGGCGCGTCCATGCCTGAGATAATGAGCGACAGCGAGGTGGCGGCCGAGCCGATGACCGAGCCGCCGCAGCCGGTAAGCTTCCTTGCGAAGCGCCCCGGCCTGTATGACTGGCTGCGCGTGAAGAAGAAGTTCCCGCATCTGTGGTGCCCGGGATGCGGACTCGGGACGATCCTGGGCGCGTTCACCCGCGCCCTGATGCGCCTCAACTACCGCAAGGATGACGTCGTGGTGGTCTCGGGGATCGGCTGCACCGGCCGCATCCCCGTCTACCTGGACTGCAACACGCTCCACACCACGCACGGCCGCGCGCTGACCTTCGCCACCGGCAGAGCAACGCCAAGGCGATTGACGTGGGGTCTGCCGCCGCCGAGGAGATTCTGGCGCGCAAGTCCGCCAAGATGCGCGCGCTCTTTCCCGACTTCAGCTACGTCCGCCAGGGGCAGTTGTTCCCAAAGAGCGCGCGGGCGGCCGCTGGTCCGGTGCCGGTTCCTGTCGCGCTCGCGTCGCCGGCGGAGATTCTGGAATCGGAGAAGGGCCACGTTGCTGTCGCGGTGGAAGCGGAGGCAGCCCATGCCATTGCCGGGGGGAGTGTGGGTATGGAAGAGGGCATGGGGTACGTGGAGCGGATCTGACCGGGTGTAGGCGTGCTCCCGTGTAGCGCGGGCCGCCCTGTTGGGGTGTCGGGGGAGGACAGGCGCATATGACGGCCTCCAAGGCGTTGAAAGGCTTCCTGTTTCCCTTCGTGAACACTTCCGTCGGCCGGAAGATCGTCATGTCGTGGACCGGCCTGGGGGCGATCGGGTTCCTGATCGTCCATATCCTGGGCAACACCGTCGTGTATGGGGGCCCGGCGGCCTTCAACGGGTATGCCCACAGCCTCCATGCGCTGCCCTTTCTGCCGCTGCTGGAGATCGCGCTGGGCCTCCTCTTCCTCACCCACATTACCATGGGCATCGTTCTCACGTTCCAGAACCTTGCGGCTCGCCCCATCGGCTACGCGGTGACCCGCAGCCACGGCGCCAAGACCGTCGCGTCCACAACGATGATCTATACCGGCCTGACCATTCTGGCCTACATGCTGCTCCATGTCTGGACCGTTCGCATCGCTCCGGGCGAGGCCACTCCCGCCTTTGACAGGGTAACCGTGGTGCTGGCGAATCGCTGGTACGCTGTCGCGTATCTGGTCGGGTTGGTGGCCCTCGCCTTCCATGTATCGCATGGGGCTTCCAGCGCGCTCCTCAGTCTGGGGTTGCGCCATCCGCTGCACGACCCGTGGGTGGACCTCTTCGGGAAGATCGGCGCCGTGGTTCTGTCTGCTACGTTCGCCACCATCGTCGTCTGTTTCATGGCCTGGGGGGCTCCGTGGCCCGGCAAGCATGTTGACACGGGCGCTCCCGCGCCCGTGGTTCCCGACGGGCCGCTTCCCGAAAAGTGGGAACGCCATCGCGGCAGGCTGCAGTTGGTCAGCCCCGGCAACAAGCGCAAGTACCATCTCATCGTGGTCGGGACGGGGCTGGCGGGGGCTT
>JAPLOD010000922.1 GCA_026692735.1 Planctomycetota bacterium
ACGCCCCGCGCCCCGGCCGGATAGCACAGGTAGCGCGTGGCGTGTTCGGCTTTCACGGGGACGACGAACGACAGCCGCGCCGGCTTGCTCTTGGGCTTCAGGGTCAGCTCGTAACGGATCATCCCGTCGTACTCCGCCGTGCAGCGCATCAGTATGTCGCAGCTCTGGCCCGTGAACGTCGCGCCCCAGGACGCCTCGGTCTCCTTCGCCGCGGTGTCGCCTGTCCGCGCGCCGCTCATCGGCTTGCCGTCTTCGAGGAACTGGATCGGCCCCGCGAGGATGTTCGTGCCGTCCGCGTGTATCTCCTTGGGCAGGCCGTCCGCGCCGCACACGTACTTCGTCATCCGCGTCTCAAGCGTGTCGCCCTGGAACTTGATCGGCGTCCATGGCGGCGGGACCTTGTCGAGGATCCCCGCGCGGCAATGCCGCCACGGTTCCTCCTCGTAGTCCCAGTCGCGCGTCCCGGAGATGACCGCCTTGCCCGCGGCGTCCCTGGCCTCGAAGCGGAACTGGTACTTGCCGTACGGCAGTTCCTTGCCTTCGCTGAGGAGCAGATGGAACCTGTCGCCGTCGAGCGCCTTGCTCTCAACCGGGCCATACGTCACCTTGCCGCCCTGGTCGTGCAGCGCGACGGTGCAGGACGCGGCAGTCTGGCCTTCCGGCAGCAGCGGCGTGAGCGAGAACTCCAGCTTCTGCAGCGACCACTTGAACGTGAACTGGTCGTCGTACAGCTTGATCGGCGCCAGCTTCCCCATCCAGCGCGCTCGCGCCTGGGCCACTTCGTCCTCGCGCAACGGCGCACGATAGCCCACGATCTCGTCTATCTCGATCCGCGGCGCCTCGCGGCGCGCGGCCCACACCTTCTCGCTCACGCCGAACTCGGCGTACGCCGGCTCGAGGTTCTGCGCGTCCGCCGCGCTCGCGCGCCACGCCTGGCCGCCGCCGGCCGTGCCGGAGCCGGATTGGCCGTTGATGTACAGCCGCGCGTGCGCCAAGTCATCCCGGTCCCAGACGGCGGCGAGATGCAGCCAGTGCCCCGGGTCCACCGGGACGCGCTGTCGTTCGAGGTTGTAGGCGCGCGGCAGCATGATGCTCAGGAAGGGCTTCGCCGCGCCGTCGCGCTTGTCTTTCCCGTACAGCCGAGCGACCGTGAGGTCCTTCTGCGCCGGCGGCGTGTGATGCCAGTACCCCGTCATGTCGTCCCAGTTGACGGCGCGCAGCCAGAATTCGAGCGCGCCCTCACGCGTACTCAGGCCCTTGAGCGGCACGCGTGCGAAGCCGATCTCCGGGTCCATCACCCACGCCTTCCCGCGGATGCCCGGGACGCAGATGCCGTCGAGCTTCTGCGCGCCGGTGGGCACGTGCATGTCGCCTGCGCCGGCGCCGTCCAGGTCCAGCTTCAGCCCGCTGTCAAGCGACGCGTGGAAGACGGTGCTGTCATTGCGGAAGAACGGCCGGTTGAACTGCAGCGGGCGTTCGAGCGAAAGTGTCGCGCAGGGCAGCGCCGGCCGTTCGTAGTATCCGCGCTCGGCCGAGGAGACCCGTACCTCGTCCAGCAGCCCTTTGAAGCCTTGGCCGCCCGCGGCGCTGTTGCCGAGCGTGATCTCAACGTCCCCGCTGCCGAGGAAGTTGTAGCTGTTGAACCGCTCGCTCAGATACCAGGCCACGTCAAAGCCGTTCACCTTCAGCCGTGCGTCCCACGGCTCGCCGCCGCCCGGTGTTGGGTGCGACTTGCTGTACACGACCACATGGAACCACTCCCTCGCCGTCACCGGTTCGGGCGAGACGATATCGGCCTTCTGCGTGAGCAGAAGCTGGATCGCCTCTGGTGTGAGGTGTTTTTCGCTGGGAATGCCGCGCGGCTTCTTGAGCTGGAGCTCCAGCCTCCCGTCGGGGCGCAGCAGCAGGCGCGCTTCGTCCCTGGCGACGGAGAAGAGGCACGCGCCCTGCGCCGGGTAGCTGTCCGCCTTGAACCAGCCCTCGATGGCCACCACGGGGCCGGCCCTGAAGCTCAGACCGCCTGTGCCGTCACACGCCAGGCCGCCGCCGAAGCGGCCGTCCGGAACGATGGCCACCCCGGCGCCCAACGTCAGCTTGCGGCGGGTGTCACTGTAGTCGAGTACCACGCCGGGCGGGGCGCTCTTCTCGTCCACGGGCGGAAGCTGCTTCAGGCTCGGCCCGTCGCTGGGAAGCTCAGCCCCCGTGCCGGCACGCCGTTCAGTGCCCAGTTCCTCAAGCCCACCCGTGAGCGACTGCTCCTCTGTTTTCGCCTGCCGCACGGTGGCGGACAGACTGCGGTGCGCGGACGGCGTCGGCGGGCCAAAGTGCAGCAGTACCCTGGTATCCTTGTCGCTTTCGTACTCTTCCCACCACGCTTCGCCGTAGCGGTAACGCGGCGGCTGGTTCGCCCCCTGGGCGCTTGTCGCCAGTCCCAGCACCAGGCCCAGCGCAGCAGCAACCAATGGTATCCTCGGATACCGCGGCATCCTCATCCTCCGTGGATTTGCCAGGCCCATTCTAATGCGTCCGGCAGAGAATTTCATGGCAACGGCTGGACGATTTGCGGGGTAATGATATCGTAGCGCGTAGTGGCTGCAACTAGCCATGGAAGGAACACCGTAGCGGAGGTTGGCACGTGCGCACCATGCATCATCGCTGCAATAGAACACTGGGCTTCCTGCTTGCCGCCCTGCTGGTCTTCACGGCGGGGCTGCTCTCTGGGGCCGAGACCAAGACCATCGCGCTCGAAGAGCTTGATGTGAAGCTCTCCAGTTGTGGCTGGAACACCACGCAACGGTGCAAGTCGGCGGCAGGGAACCCGCTTCGTCTGCGGGGTAAGACGTATGCGCGGGGCATTGGCACGCACACGCCGGGCATGTTCCGGATTGACGTGGACAAGCGCGCCGTCCGCTTCCAGGCCACGGTGGGCGTTGACGACGAGGTGGCGAATGCCGGCACGGTTGAGTTCCGCGTGATAGGCGACGGCAAGCTGCTCTGGTCAAGCGCTGTGCTGAAGGGCGGCGGAGAAATCAAGACCTGCGACGTCAACCTCACCGGCGTGAAGATTCTCGACCTCGTTGTGGACACGACTCCGGACGGTTTCGGCTGCGACCATTCCGACTGGGTTGATACGAAGATCGAGTACACGGGCGCGCCGCCCGTCGCCAAGAAAACCGCCAACTCCTTCAACCATCGCTGGCCGCCGGCCGACCAGGTATTCCATAAGGCCAGCCTGCCCGACCCTTCCGACCGCGATGAGGCGGAGACCGTGCTCCGCCGGGTGGGAGTGCTGGTGGAGCACCTCAAGAAGACCAACGAGTGCCTCAACCTTGCGGCAGAGGAGAAGTGCCTGGCGGACCTGAAGGCTCAGGCCCAGAAGACCGACCTCTCCGCTGTGGACGCGCGGACCAAACTGTTGGAGGATGCCTGCCGGCTGCGACGCAAGGTGGCCTTCGCCAACCCCCTCCTCGACTTCGACAAGATCCTCTTCATCAAGCGCCACTTCTGCCCCGACGCCGAGACGACCGGCAACCACATGTGCGACCAGTGCTTCGGCTTCAACGCCATCAGGGGCGGCGGCCTCTTCGTCCTCGAGAACGCCTTCTCAGACAAGCCGGCCGTGCGCAATGTTCTGGAGAACTCGGTCTGCGAGAACAAGCGCTTACAGGGCAAGAAGCTGACGTCGGACGGCGGCTTCCTGGCGCCGGATTTGAGCTGTGACGCCAAGCAGGTCCTCTTCGCCTGGACCGAGGTCGCGGAGAAAGAACAGGATCGTAAGCGCTACCAGCAGTGGAATGAGCACAACACCTACAAGATCTTCCGCGTCAACGTGGACGGCACGGGCCTCACCGAGCTGACCGACGGCCCCTGGAACGACTTCGATCCTTGCTTCCTGCCCAATGGAAGGATCGTCTTCATCTCGGAACGCCGCGGCGGCTACGGTCGCTGTCACGGCCGTCCCGTGCCCAGCTTCACCCTCCATTCCATGAACGCTGACGGCAGCGACATCGTCTGCCTCAGCCCTCACGAGACCAACGAATGGCAGCCCAGCGTGGACAACAACGGCATGATCGTCTATACGCGCTGGGACTATGTGGACCGCGGCTTCAACCAGGCGCACCACGCCTGGACCACCTTCCCCGATGGCCGCGACCCGCGCGTGATCCACGGCAATTTCTCCCCCAATCAAGGCTCCCGGCCTCATTATGAAACCACGCTGCGAGCAGTTCCTGGGTCCCGTAAGTACATGGCCACGGCCGCATGCCATCATGGCCAGGCGTATGGCTCGATTCTCCTCATTGATCCGACGATCCCGGACGACGAAGCGATGGGGCCCGTCAAGCGGCTGACGCCGGACCAGCTCTTCCCAGAGGCCGAGATCGGCACGCACGGCGACCCCGCCAACTACGCCGGGCCGTATCCGTTGAGCGAGTACTTCTTCCTGTGCGTCCACGACCCCGACAGCCGCTCCAACGCCGGCACGAACAACAACTACGGCATCTACCTGCTGGACGCCTTCGGCAACAAGGAACTGCTCTATCGCGATCCCCAGATTTCCTGCCTCGATCCCATCCCGCTGAAGCCCCGCCCGCGTCCGCCGGTCATCCCCAGTCAGACCACCCAGGCGTCGTCGCCCGACGACAAGTCCGTCATCCCCGACGTGGGCCGCTCGGGCGTCGGCGGCGGCGCCGGCGTGGTGAGCATCATCAACGTCTATGACAGCCTGTACCCCATGCCGAAGGACACGAAGATCACCCATCTGCGCGTCATGCAACTGCTGCCCAAGACGACCCCCTATGCCAATAACCCGCGGATCGGTTATGGCGATCAGAAGAGCGCCCGCATGGTCCTCGGGACAGTGCCGGTCGAGGCAGACGGCAGCGCCTACTTCAAGATGCCCGCCAACCGCCCTGTCTTCTTCCAGGCCCTCGCTGCCGACGGCCTCGCCGTGCAGTCCATGCGCAGCGCCACCTACCTCCATCCCGGCGAGAAACTCACCTGCCGCGGCTGCCACGAACCCAAGAACCTCACCTTCACCACTGTCCGGCAGGCGCCCAAGGCGTTCCTGCGCGCGCCTTCGGAGATCGTCCCCGACGTCGCCGGCTCCCGGCCGTTCAGCTACCCTATCCTCGTCCAGCCCGTGCTGGAGAAGAACTGCGTGGCCTGCCACGAAAAGAGCCGCGCCGAAGGCAAGAAATCCCCCGACCTCTCGAAGGGCGACAAGCGCAAGCCCGGCCAGTGGTTCATTTCCTACGATTCGCTGCGCACCTACACGTTCTTCTGGGACAACGCCGTCTTTGACGGAGTCCCGGTCACCACACCGGGAAAGTTCGGCGCCCGGGCCTCCAAGCTCTACCAGATGCTCGTCAAGGGCCATCACGACGTGAAGCTTTCCCCGGAGGATTTCCACCGCATCACGCTCTGGATGGACTGTAACAGCGACTTCTTCGGCGCCTACGATGACCTCCAGGGCCAGCTCGAAGGCAAGCTCGTCTGGCCGAAGATCGAATAACCGCCTGTACCGCCGGCGTCTCGCCGGCAAGTTCGTACCGCCGGCGTCTCGCCGCCCGCCCCGCGCGCCTCACTGGACCGTGGTGCTCCGGCTGCCTGCTGGGTGAGGTGCCGCGCCCCGTATCGCCTGCGCAAACTCCACCATGTTCGAATGCCGCTCCTCGGGATCCTTCGCCATCGCCTTCGCGATGACCTGCGCGAAAGCCTCCGGGACATCGGGGCGCAGCGCGGACACCAGCGGCGCGTCGGTCGAACGCACCTTCCGCAGGATCTCGATGCTCGTTCTGCCGTCGAACGGTGGGCGCTGGCTGAGCATGGCGTACAGCGTTGCCGCCAGCGAGTAGATGTCGCTGCGGCCGTCCACGTGCTTTGAATCCGTGGCCTGCTCGGGTGACATATAGCTGGGCGTGCCCATAACGTCGCCAGTCGCTGTCAGGATGCTCTGGCCCTTCTCGTCAATCTTCTTCGCCAGGCCGAGGTCAAGCAGCTTCGGCTGGCCGGCAGGAGTAAGCATGATGTTGGCCGGCTTGATGTCGCGATGGATGATCCCCTGCACGTGCGCGCTGGAAAGCGCGTCGCAGATCGGCAGCCCAATGGCCACCACCTCACCCAGACGGAAGCGCCTCCCTTCATCCAGCAGGCTGGCCACGTCGCGTCCCTGCACCAGCTCCATCACGATGTACGCATAGGGACCGTCCTCGCCGCTGCCCAGCGTCCTGACGACATTCGGATGGTTTAGCGCCATGCCGGTCCGCGCCTCGCGCACGAACCGCCGCAGCAGCTCTAGGCTCGTCGCCTGCGAGCACTGGATCAGCTTCACCGCCACGGAAATGCCCGCGTATACGTCCCGCGCACCGTACACGGCTCCCATCCCGCCCAGCCCCAGGACGCTCTCCAGCCTGTAGCTGGCCACGCGCGTGCCGACCAGTTTCATCGCCGCGGCAAGGCCCTTCCCGTGTGCAGGCGTGCCGCCGGCCTGCGGCGCAAAACCGACAACTGTTGACTCCAGCCCGGCCGCCTGTGCCGCCGGCGTCTCGCCGGCATCCTGTACCGTCGTCGCCTCGCCGGCATCCTGTACCGCCGGCGCCTCGCCGGCCGCCTGTACCGCCGGCGCCTCGCACTCGTCAGTGGGGACTCTCATTGTCACGGTGGGCGTATCTGCCGGGGCCGACTGCCGCGCCGCAGCTTCGGATGCCGAAGGCAGGCCTGACTCCTGCGGTACAACAGGCGCCGAAGGTTGCGGTGGCAGGGGAGCTTCCTGTTTCCGGCCGATCCAGGCCAGTTCGATCACGCTCTGCCCGATCTCGATGACCCCGTCGCCGTCGAGCGCATGGAGGGCTTCCGTCTTGCCGTTGACCAGAGTGCCGTTGCCGCTCCCCAGGTCCTCCACCATCGCCATGTCGCCGGCCGCGCGCACGATACAGTGCCGGTGGCTGACAGCCCCGTCTGTAAGGCGCATGTCGGCCTTGCGCCCGCGGCCCACCACGCACGGTTTGCCGGCCGCCAGCAGGAATTCGCGCCCCTGGTCCGGGCCTTCGCGGACAAACAGGCGTAGAACGTGCTTAGCCTGATCCGACACCCCAGTGCCCTCCTGTCGTATGGGCCGTCGCTACGTCACAATAGCCGTGCCGGTGAAGCAGTCAAGGTTGTGCTGGCCCCGGGGTGCATGTCCGTAACCGTAGCGCCGGCGTCTCGCCGCCCGCCCCGCGGCCTTGCGGTGTCACCCCGCAGTACCGTTCCGCAGCTACGGACCGCCCCTGACCGCCCCACAGGCCCCCAAAGCAGGTTGCGGGCCGGCGATTCCGGATTACGCTCTTCTCTCCATGTCCGCACCTCGATCGCGCCGCCGCATGATGATCCTCACCGAGGGCAAGCTCGGCATCTTCTCGGCGAAAACCGCGGTCTGTCTCGTCCGCTACTGCCCCGCTGAAGTCGTCTGCATCCTGGACTCGAAAGCCGCGCGCAGCGGCAAGCCGCTCGAGGCGCTCATCGGCATCGGCCGCGGCGTCCCTATCGTCAGCTCCGTGCGCGAAGGCCTGCAGCACACGCCGACGCAACTGGTCATCGGCATCGCGCCCGTGGGCGGCCAGTTGCCCGCCCCGTGGCGCAGGATCGTCGTCCAGGCCATCGGCGCCGGTCTGGATATCGTGAACGGCCTGCACTTCGTCCTGCAGGACGACCCCGAGCTTGCGGCCCTCGCGCGCAAGAAGAAAGTGCGGCTCTTCGATGTTCGCGTTCCGCCACCCGACCTCGGCGTCGTCGAAGACAAGCTGCGCCGGCTTTCGCAGCGCCGCATTGCCGTGGTTGGTTCCGACTGCAGCGTCGGCAAAATGCTCACCGCCGTGGAACTGGACCGCGGGCTGCGTGAGCGGGGCTGGGACAGCGAGTTCGTCGCCACGGGGCAGACGGGCATCATGATCGCCGGTTCCGGCATCGCCGTGGACCACGTCCTGAGCGACTACGTGAATGGCGCCGCCGAGCGGCTCTGCTGGGAACGCCGCAAACGGCAGGTCGTGGTCGTCGAAGGCCAGGGCAGCGTCTACCACCCGGCCTACAGCGGCGTGACGGTCGGCCTGCTGCACGGCTCAATGCCCCACGGCATGGTCTACGTCCACGCGCCCGCCCGCAGAAAGATGAGCCACTACGACCAGTTCGATCTGCCGCCCATCACGCAGGCGATACAGCTTACCGAGGACCTCACGCGGCCGGTCTTCCCCGCGAAAGTCCTGGCGGTGAGCTTGAACACGGTCGGCATGAGCGACGCCGAGGTCGAGCGCGCGGTCCGCGACACGGAATCGCAGACCGGCCTGCCCGCCTGCGATCCCATCCGTCACGGCATCGGAAAGCTTCTGGACGCTGTGTCGAAAATACTCCCGAAACCGGCCCGCTAGGGCGATGCGGTGTATCAAGACGCGGAGGGGCATCATGGAGGCAAGGGGCGATGAGAGCTGTCGCGGTGTGCGTCCTCGCGGGGGCGCTGTGCATGGCTGACGCGAGAGCGGAGTCGTTCCCCGAGGTGGATCAACTGCCGGCGGCGGCCGAGCTTCCCGACATGCTGCTGATGTTCAACGGGGAGCGGGTCGCCACCAGGGAACAGTGGGTCCAGAAGCGGCGCCCCGAACTGAAGGCGCTGTTCCAGCACTACATGTATGGCTACATGCCCCCGGCGCCGGACAAGATCGCAGCGAAGGTCGAACGCGAAGACAAGAAGTGCTTTGGCGGCAAGGCCACCAGGAAGGAATTGACCATTTCCTTCGGCCCGGCCGGCGCGCCGGTGATAAACCTCCTCCTGGTCGTGCCCAATGAGCGGCAGAAGCCCGCGCCTGTCGTTGTGGGCCCGAACTTCAACGGCAACCACGAAGTGCTGAACGATCCCACCATTGCCCTACCGCAGGCCTGGATGCCCCCATCCGCGCCGGGCGCCAAGAACAACCGCGCGACTGACGAAGGGCGCGGCAAGGAAGTGGATGTCTGGAACGTCGAATTCGCGGTCGGCCGCGGCTATGCCGTCGCAACGTTCTACTGCGGCGACATTGACCCGGACAAAAACGATTTCGCCGATGGCATCCATCCCTTCTACCTGAAGGAAGGCCAGAAGCGCGGTCCGCGCGACTGGGGCGCCATCGCCGCCTGGGCGTGGGGCATGCAGCGCGTCGTGGATTACCTCGTCACCGACGGCGACATTGACAAGGCCAGGATCATTGCCGTCGGGCATTCGCGCCTCGGCAAGACGGCCATGCTGGCCGCGGCCTTTGACGAACGCTTCGCCATGGTCATCCCCCTTCAGGCGGGTTGCGGCGGCACGGCGCCCAGCCGCGGCAAGATCGGCGAATCGGTGAAGCGCATCAACACGGTCTTCCCGCATTGGTTTGACGACGAGTTCAAGAAGTTCAACGATCGGCCCGAGCGCCTGCCGTTTGACCAGCACGGTCTGGTGGCGCTGATGGCGCCGCGGCCGGTGCTCTTCTCCAATGCGGTCGAGGATTCGTGGGCCAACCCTGCCGGGCAGTTCGAAGTCCTTCAGGCTGCCGACCCGGTCTACCGCTTCCTCGGCGCGGGCGGCCTGGAAGCCAAGGCCATGCCCGAGCCCGGCAAGCTGGTTGACAGCACGCTGGGTTACTTCATCCGCCCGGGCAAGCATTCCATGACGCGCGAAGACTGGACCGCGTTCCTGGCTTTCGCCGACAAGCATCTCGGCAAACCGTAGTGGAATGCAGAATTCAGAATTCCTGATTCCTAATTCTTCATTTTGCATCTCGCTGTTCTCTGCGTCTCAGCGTCTCAGCGGTGAATGATGCGGACTGAGAACCAAGTTACCGCGCCTCCGTCGGCAGAGGGTGTATGTTACCCGCCGCGTCCACGCGAGAGAGGTTGAGAAATCCCCTCCGTCTGCATACCATGCAGGACGCTGCAACATCCGGGATCGGAGGGCACGACATGAGGATTCGAGGCTGGCTGGCGCTCTGGTTGGTGGCGTGGTGTGCCGCGGCGGAGCAGGCGCCCGCGAAGAAGGAGCCCGCCGCGCCGGCGAAGAGCCTGCTCGCGATCAACCTCAACGGGCCGGCGGACTGGAATTCGGAGCTGCCCTTTGTGGATGTCTTCCGCCTGTCGCGGCAGTGGATCAGCCAGCAGAAAGGCAAGAACTGGGGCCAGGGGCCGAAGCTGGAACTCGACGCCAACGGCTGGATCGCCAGGCTGGAGTCCGGCTGCCATGCGACCTCGCCGATTCTCACGGTGAAGCGCGCGCCGCTCGGACAGTACACGCTGCTCTACGAGGGCGAAGGGAAGATCGAATTCTGGCCCGGCGACAAAGCGCGGATCGTATCCAGCGACCCCGGCCGCATGGTCGTTGATCTCAAGTCACCGGAGCTGATGGTCAACGTTATGGAGGTCAACCCCGAGAAGCCGCTTCGCAACATCCGCTTTGTGATGCCGGGGTGTGAGCAGACCTACAAGGACAACCCGTTCCGTCAGGGCTTCTTGGATATGTGGGGGCCCATGAGCGCGTACCGCTTCATGGACTGGATGGAGACGAACGGCTCAAAGATCGTCAAGTGGTCGGATCGCCCGAAGCCCGAGGACGCTACGTGCACGGCCAAGGGCGTGCCCCTCGAGTTGATGCTCGACCTGTGCAACCGGCAGCTCATCGAGCCGTGGTTCTGCATGCCCCACCAGGCCGACGACGATTTCGTGCGGCAGTTCGCCACGATGGTGCGCGAGCGCCTCGATCCGACGCTGCATGTCTACATCGAATACTCCAACGAAGTCTGGAACGGCGGCTTCGTCCAGCACAAGTATGCGGAGGAGAAAGCCAAGGAACTCGGCCTCGGCCCCAAGGAGCGTCCCTGGGAAGGCGCCGGCATGTTCCACGCCCAGCGCTCCGTCGAGATATTCAAGCTCTGGGAGGAAGTCTTCGGCGGCAAGGAGCGGCTCGTCCGCGTGATCGCCTGGCAGGCGGCGGGCGGCGAGTACTGGAGCGACAAGATGGTGCTCTCCTTCAAGGACGCCGGCAAGAACGCCGACGCGCTGGCCATCGCGCCCTACATCACCATGTGTATCCCGCAGAAGGGCGGCAAAGGCGGCCTCGACGCCGAGACGGTCGCAGGTTGGACCGTCGAGCAGGTTCTTGAGCACGCCGAGACAAAAGCGCTGCCCGAATGCATCGCCTGGATGAAGACGCAGAAGAAAGTCGCCGACAAGTACGGCCTGCGCCTGCTCGCCTACGAAGGCGGCCAGCACCTCGTCGGCGTGGGCGGCGGCGAGAACAACCAGAAGATGACCGACCTCTTCATGGCCGCCAACCGCCACCCGCGCATGGGCGAGATCTACCGCAAGTATTACGACGCGTGGAAGGAAGCCGGCGGCGACCTCTTCTGCGTCTTCTCGTCAGTCGGCGGATGGAGCAAGTGGGGTTCGTGGGGTTTGGCTGAATACTACGATGACACGCCCGAGAAATGCCCCAAGCTCAAGGCCACGCTGGATTGGGCCGCGGCGAACCCCTTGGACAACGCCCCGCCGGCCATCGCGGGGCTGACCGATACCAAAGCCGAAGTCGGCAAGGCGCTGGCCCTGAAAGCCACCGTCACCGACGACAAAAAGACGCGCATGGCTGTGCTGGTCGAGTGGCGCAGCGATAACCCCAAGGCTGTTCAGTTCTCCAACCCGCGCAGCCCGGAGACGAACGTCCAGTTCAGCCAGCCCGGAACGTACACGCTGAAGCTCCGCGCCTCCGACGGATTCGCCCGTGCGGAAGCGGTGATGGCCGTGGAAGCGAAGTAGCCGCAGTACTCGTAGCATGGGCGTCCCGCCCATTTTCACGGGCTGGAGCCCGTGTCACAGGACCAACGAGGTGTGGCAATGAGCCAGGTCGCCAAGGTCCGCTTCACCGACTACCGCGCCGCCATCGGCACGGCGCTCGACGCCATCGGCGCCGCCGCGCGCCTGCCCAATGACCGGCTGATCATCATCAAGCCCAACCTCACCAACGCCGACGGCCCGCCCGTGACCACGCCCGTTGCCGCCGCCGAAGCGGTCTACGAATACTGCCGCGCGCACTGCAAGGCGGAGATCGCTATCGGTGAGGGTTGCGGCAGCGGCGTGACGCAAGACACCTACCAGGCCAACGGGTACACAAAGCTTGCCGAGGAACACGGCTTGCGGCTCCTCGACTTCAACCGGGAACCCGACATCCTGCTGCAGCGAAGCGACGCTCTGCAGTTGAAGCAGCTCTACATGCCGCGGATTGCCCTCGATGCCTTCATCATCTCGCTGCCCATTTTGAAAGACCACAGCTTCACCAGAACCACGATTGCCATGAAGAACATGTTCGGTCTTGCGCCCGCGCCGCGTTACGAAGGCTCGTGGAATAAGTCGAAGCTGCACTCCCCCTCGACACACCGCTCGGTCGTTGACGTCTGCCGCTACAAGGCTCCGGACCTGTGCGTGGTGGACGCTGTCGTGGCCTTGACCGGCATGCATCTGGCCGGCACGCCCAGGAACCTCGGCCTGATCCTGGCCAGTTTCGACCCCGTCGCCGTGGATGCCGTCGGCAGCGAACTGCTCGGCCACGACCCGCGCAGGATCGAGTACCTCAAGCTTGCCAACGGCATCCTCGGCGCCATGGACGATATCCAGATCATTGACGGGTAGACGGGCAGAGGGCGCCTGTCCGTAACTGTAGCGCCGGCGTCTCGCCGCCCGCCCCTGGCCTTTTGAACTCCGCGGCTGCGGACACGCGCCCTGTGGCCCACGCCTCGTGGGGCGACCCTCCGGATCGCCCTTCGGTTGTTGCATTGCGCACGCTTGCTTTTCGGTGATAACCGGCGTGCACGTGATGACATCTAGCTGACTGAGGGGATGACTGATGGCCGACTCCAGCGAGCGGCTGGAAACGTTGGTGAGGGCGCACAGCGGGGAGGTGTACGGGGTGTTGCTGGCCATTACCCGCAACGCGGCGACTGCGGAGGAGCTCACCCAGGACGTGTTCCTGCTGGCCTTCCGCAAGGGACTCTCCTCCGGGCCCGGCATGCGCGCGTGGCTGCGTGAGGTCGCTCGGAGGCTGGCGATGAACGAGCTGCGCAGGAAACGCCCGGAATTGGCGGCGTGCGCCGATGCGCTCCCCGCCCCGTCCGCCGGCGGCCCGGCAGACGCCTCTTTTGACGAGGAACTCGCGGCGCTGCGCCAGTGCCTGGCGGAGCTCCCCGGCCCGGACCGCACGCTCCTGGCCGCGCGCTACGAACGCGGCGAGCCGCTGGAGAAGGTGGCCGCGGATGTGGCGCAGAGCGTCGGCTACCTCAAGCAACGTCTGTTCCGGCTGCGCCGTCGTCTGGCCGAGTGCGTGCAAAGGCGGATGGGAGGGAAGGAGGCGACCCGTGCCTAGTGAGAACTTCGAAAGCATGGTGACCGACTGCTTCGATGGTGTGCTGCCGCCTGCCGATGGCGAGGCGCTGGCCGCTGAGATCGAGCGCGACGAGGCCGCCGCGCACCTTTTCGCGCAGGCCCTCGCCCTCGAAGCCCTGCTGATCGCCGCCCAGCGCGAACCGCCCAACGCCGCGAAGCTCCTGGCCGCCATGCGCAGCACGGGCGTCCTGGCCCGCGGGCCGGTGGCACTGCGAGCTAGCTCGCAGTGGCACGGGCGGTTCGCCTGGCGAGTGGCCGCAGCCGCGGCAGTGATCGTTCTTGTGGGGCTGGCCTGGCTCGGCCTGCGAGGCCGGACGCCGGGACCATCTTCCGCCGACGCTCCGAACCAGGTCGTCGCGGGCAGCGTGCTGGCCAACGGCGTCCCAGCCGTGCGCATCCCGAACGGCTCGCGCGTAACGGTGGCCGGCGAGTCGCGGGCGGTGATACGTCTGGCCGATGGCTCGGAGGCCGCGCTGCACCCGGGCGCGGTGGCGGTCCTGCGCGGTCCGGTCGGCGCGGTGCGGCAGGTAGTGGAACTGGAGCGCGGGGCGGGAACATTCAAAGTGACGGCGGATCCGAAACAGTTCAGCGTCGCGACCCCCCTGGGGTCCGTGATGGTAATGGGGACGGAGTTCAGTGTGGAACTCCGGCCCGTGGAACGGGAAGGAGGAGACCGCATGGAACGGAAGGCTGCAGTGTTGCTGGCCGTCGCGGTGTTGGCCGGCAGTGTGCGAGTCGAATTCGACAGCAAGACGTGGACGCTGTCGGCGGGGGAGAGCAGAGTGTTCGGCGCGGAGGCAGGCACACAGGAAGCGAACGGCGGGACCCACGAAAGAGTAACGCTGACGGGAATGGGAAAAGCACTGGGCGACGCCAGCGGGAAGTTGGATCCGACCCAGGCGAACGCCACGCTTACTGTCACGGACGATGGCGGGAAAGAGACTGTCTACGATGTGTGTGGCTGGGCAGGCGTCATCGTCGCCAAGCAAGGCGACGGGAAGAAGGTCGAGGTCACCGGGGTGGTTTACGAGAAGGACGGCAAGAAGAGGATCATCGGGAAGTCCGTTGACGTCAAGATCATCGTCGTCGAGGAGAAGCCGGAAAAGAAGACACCGCAGAAGTAATGCTTGAGGAGAATGACAATGTTCAGGCGTGCGATGTGGGCTGTTGTGGTTGCCAGCCTGATCGGTCTGGCGGTTACAAGGACGGTATCCGCGGATGAACGAATGATAACTGGCATTGTGACCGCCGCCGCGGCGGACGCCAAAGAAGCCGCCACCGTGAAGGTTGGCAATGTGGTCTACAAGCTCACGAAGGACGAGAACGGCAAGAAAGTCGCCGCGGAAGCCAAGGACAAGAAGGTCGAGATCAAAGGAAACGTGGAGGAGAAGGACGGCGTGAAGTGGATCACCGTGACCTCATGCAAAATCGTGGAATAGGAATGTCCTTCCCTGACGGCTCGGAGTGAGCACCGAAGATGGATGAAGCCACGGAGCAGGATCTCATCGCGCGTTTCCAGGCGGGTGATCAGGGCGCGTATGGCGGATTGTTTGATGCGTACCACCGCGACGTAGTCTTTCTGGCTTCGCGGGTTCTACGGGACAGGGAAGCCGCACTGGACGTGACGCAGGAGGTATTCCTGAGAGCCTTCGAGGGACTGCGCGACTGGCGAGGCAAGGCGCGCCTAAGCACGTGGTTTTACCGCACGGCTCTGCACGTGTGTTTGGAACGTTTTCGGGCTGAGGAGCGGCACCGCTGCTTCCTCGAACAAGCGCCGAAGGGAGGTACAGCGCCCTCCCCGGAAGACACGGCATTG
>JAPLOD010000923.1 GCA_026692735.1 Planctomycetota bacterium
GCGGCGGCGTCATGGAAGCGGCCGTCCGCAGCGCCTCTTACCTGCTCACCGGCAAGGAACTGCCCGAGCTGAAGATCCAGCCCCTCCGCGGGCTGAAAGGCTGCAAGGAACTCCACACCAAGATCGGCGATCTCGAGATCGGCGCGGCGGTGGTCAGCGGCCTGGGCAACGCGCGGAAGCTGCTCGACGAGATCCGCGGCGGACGCAAGGACCTGCACTTCATCGAGGTGATGACCTGCCCCGGCGGCTGCATCAACGGCGGCGGCCAACCCCTGGGCGCCGACCTGGATGCCGTCCGGGCGCGCATGCAGGCACTGTACCAGATTGACCGCGATGATACGCTGCGGGTCAGCCACAAGAACGCCTCGGTGGCCAGGCTCTATCAGGAATTCCTGGGCAAGCCGCTGGGCGAGAAGAGCCACCACCTCCTGCACACGCACTATCACAAGCGGGAGGTGTTGGTCTAGGATGGATGCCACGGGAAAACCCGGGGAGATGACGCGATCCGATGACGTCCCCGGATTTCCCAACACTCAAGGAGCAGACATGAGCGCGCACAAGAAGATCCTCGTGGTGGATGACGACCCGGACATCACCGACCAGTTGACAGTGATGCTGAAAAAGGAAGGCTACGAAGTCGTCGTCGCGGGCGGCCAGACCGAGGCCGAGGAAGCCCTGATCAGCGGCAAGCCCGACCTGGCGGTCGTTGACCTGATGATGGAGACGCAGGACGCCGGCCTGATCCTCTGCCACGAGATCAGGCGGTTGTACCCGGAGTTGCCGGTGATCATCCTTACGTCGGTGAAGGCGGCGACAGGTTTGAGCTTCACGCCCTCGTCGCCCGATGAACAGTCCTGGGTGCAG
Source organism: Planctomycetota bacterium (assembly GCA_026692735.1). GTDB lineage: Bacteria > Planctomycetota > SZUA-567 > H5-PLA8 > H5-PLA8 > JAPLOD01. The sequence continues at coordinate 865 of JAPLOD010000923.1, forward strand.
GCCAACTGCGTGCTGGACAAGCCGGTCCGCCCGGAACGCTTGAAGGCGGAGATCGCGCGTCTGCTCACTCAGGTCGCGGCCAAGCCGCAGGCCTAGCTGTGCCGCTGGGGGCTCCGCCCACCAGTGCGCGTGTGCCTCCGGCAGCCGTGAACGCCGGTGTTGGCGCTGTGCCCTTGGCTTCCTGACGCCTGCGCACGGTTGCCGTAATGATCGCCCTGGAGGGCGGTTCATGCTCCCGATCTCGTTTGTCGAGACGATCAAAGAGCGCTGCCGCAAGTGCTACACCTGCGTCCGGGAGTGCCCGGCCAAGGCGATCCGGATCGCGGACGGCCAGGCCAACATCCTGGGCGAACGCTGCATCGCCTGCGGCAACTGCGTGCGGGTCTGCAGTCAGCATGCCAAGCAGGTGGTTGACGCGACGGAGGAGGTCGCGCGGCTCCTGGGGTCCGGCACACCAGTCGCGGCCTGTCTCGCGCCCAGCTTTCCCGCCGAGTTTCACGGCATGGACCACAGGCGCCTGGTGGGCATGGTCCGCAAGCTGGGCTTCACGATGGTTACGGAAGTCGCCTTCGGCGCGGACCTCGTCGCGCGGGCCTACCATGATCTTCTGCAGGCCGGCAGCAGCCAGCGGTACATCGCGACGACGTGCCCCGCCATCGTCGGCTACATCGAACGGTACTACCCGCATCTGGTGAACGTCCTCGCGCCCATCGTCTCTCCGATGGTCGCCATGTCCCGGGCCCTGCACCGGCTGAAAGGGCCGGACCTGAAAGTCGTCTTCATCGGCCCGTGCATCGCCAAGAAAGCCGAAGCCGCCAGCCCCTTCGTGAACAGCGGCGTGGCGGCCGTCGTCACCTTCGCGGAGCTGCGGCGCATGTTCGAGCGCCACGGCATCCGGCCGGAGACCGTCGAGCCCGCCGACTTCGACCCGCCCCATCCGGGTCTGGGCAGGCTCTTCGCCATCAAACGCGGCATGTTGCAGGCCGCCAGCATCAGCGAAGACCCGTTGGCCGGCATGGTCATTGCCGCGCACGGCCGCAGCGACTTCGTCAATGCCATCGAGGAGTTCGAATCCGGCCAGCTCGACGCCCGGTTCCTCGAGGTCCTCTGCTGCAACGGCTGCATCATGGGCGCGGGCATGAGTGCGCAGGGCGCCATGTTCCAGCGCCGCTCCCAGGTTGCCCAATACGTGCGCCAGCGGACGGCCAAGTTCGACGCCGCGCGCTGGCAGGCCGACATGGAACTCTGTGCCGGCCTCGACCTGAGCCGTCAGTACCGGCCCAACGACCAGCGCACGCCGCTCCCTTCGAAGACCGACCTGGCGCGCATCCTGCGGCACCTCGGCAAAGTCAAACCGGAAGACGAGCTCAACTGCGGCGCCTGCGGCTACGAGACGTGCGTGGAACACGCCGTGGCCATCTACAGAGGTCTGGCCGAAAGCGAGATGTGCCTCCCCTACACCATCGAGAAGCTCCACGAGGCCATCAAGGAACTGGCCCATTCGCAGGAGCAGTTGGACGACACGCGCGAAGCCCTGAAGCACTCCGAGAAGCTGGCCAGCATGGGCCAGCTCGCGGCCGGCGTCGCTCACGAGATCAACAACCCCCTCGGCGTGGTCCTGATGTACGCTCACTTGCTGCTCGAACAGGCTGACGGGCGCTCGCAGTCGTTTAAGGACCTGGCCATGATCGCCAGCCAGGCGGACCGCTGCAAAAAGATCGTCTCTGAACTCCTCAACTTCGCCCGTGAAAGCAAGGTCCTCTACCAGACGGTGGACGTGCGGAAGCTGGTCGAGCAGAGCCTGCAGACGCTGCCCCCGCCGGATCACGTCACCGTGCGCGTGGACCACGACATTGCCGATCCGTCCTGCGAAGTGGATCCCGACCAGATCGCGCAGGTGCTTACCAACCTGATAGACAACGCCTACGCCGCCATGCCGAAGGGCGGCGAGCTCACGCTGCAGACGCGGGGCGACAATGCGCGGGTGCAGCTCATCGTGCGCGACACGGGAACGGGCATCGCCCAGGAGAACCTGAGCCGGATGTTCGAGCCGTTCTTCACCACCAAGCAGATCGGCATGGGCACGGGCTTGGGGCTCTCCGTCACCTACGGCATTGTCAAAATGCACCGCGGGGACATTTCCGTGAAGACCAACGCCGACCCGGCGGCCGGACCCACGGGTACCTCGTTCACCGTCTCCCTGCCGCGCCGGCCGCGACAGGAGGAAGACCGAAAGCCGGATAGCGGCATCACCGCGGCGGTGCCGGCCGGCAGTCTCGGACCGGAAGAGCAGGGCCGCTCAGGGTAAGAGGATGCCCGGGAGCAAGGCCGTGAAGGATCGGTGGGATGCTTGAGTCGCTGAAGATCCTGGTGGTTGACGACGAGCCTGGGATGAGGCTGGGCGCGGAGCGCGCGCTGTCCGCCTTCAGGGTCAGTCTGCCTGAGTTCAACGGCGACGTGACCTTCGTGGTGGATCTCGCGGGGACGGGAGAGGAGGCCCTCGCCAAAATCGGCTCCGCGCCGCCTGATATCATGCTGCTCGACCATAAGCTGCCGGGCATCAGCGGCCTGGACATCCTGAACCGCCTCATGCAGGACAAGGTAGACGTTCTCACCATCATGATGACCGCGTACGCCTCGCTGGACACCGCCATCACCGCCACCAAGCGGGGTGCGTATGACTTCCTGGCCAAGCCGTTCACGCCGACCGAGCTGAAAGCGTCGGTCCGCAAGGCTGTCAGACACCTGCTCCTGCAGCGGCAGGCCCGCAAGCTGGCGCAGGAGAAACGCCAGGTCCGCTTCCAGTTCATCAGCGTGCTGGCGCACGAGCTGAAGGCGCCGCTGGCAGCCATTGAAGGCTACCTGCAGATCATCGAAGGCCGCACGCTCGGCGCCGATCTCGCGCCCTATAACCCGATGGTGGAGCGCAGCCTGGTGCGGCTCCAGGGCATGCGCAAGCTCATCCTCGACCTCCTCGACCTGACACGCATAGAGTCCGGCAACAAGAACCGCGAGCGTGTCGCGGTGAATGTGTGCCAGGTGGCGCGGACGGCCATGGAGACGGCGCTGCCGGATGCCAAGCCGCGCAACATCTCGCTGGCCCTGCAGGCGCCGCAGTCGGTGCAGTTGACCGGCGACCCCGGCGAGATCGAGATCATCCTCAACAACCTCGTCTCGAACGCCGTGAAGTATAACCGCGATGGCGGACGGGTGGATATCGGCATTGCGGCGCACGACGGCGAGGTGAAGATCACCGTGGCCGACACCGGCATCGGCATGACGCCGGAGGAGGCCCGCAAGCTGTTCCAGGATTTCGTGCGCATCAAGAACGAGAAGACCCGCAACATCCTGGGCAGCGGGCTCGGTCTTTCGATTGTGAAGAAGCTCGCCCAGTTGTACGGTGGAGATGTCTCGGTGGACAGTGAGCCGGGGCACGGGAGCACTTTTACGGTTGTCCTGAAGTGCGACGCCGCAACGCAAGCCCCCGCATCCAACAAGTGACAGACGCAACCCGCCTGGGCTCGACGGACGGCTGCTCACGCAATGGGAAGGAGTTCCACGATGGCAGTTGTTGACGAGGCGGCAATCGAGACGGCTCTGGCCGCGGCAGCGAAGCGGGACGCCGCCGCTGTCCGCGAAGTGCTGGCCAAGGCGCGGGAACTCAAGGGCCTCGGCCCGAACGACGTGGTCGTGCTGATGGGGATCAGCGATCCGGAGTTGGTGGGGGAACTGTTCGACACCGCGCGCAAAGTCAAGGACGCAATCTACGGCCCGCGTCTGGTGCTCTTCGCCCCCCTTTACGTCTCCAATCTCTGCGGCAACGAATGCCTCTACTGCGCCTTCCGCGCGCGCAACAAGGAACTCAAGCGCCGCGCGCTGACGCAGGAGGAGATCGCGCAGGAGGTGAGACTCCTGGTGGACCAGGGACACAAGCGCATCCTCCTGGTGGCCGGCGAGTCGTACCCGCAGGAAGGCTTCTCCTACGTGCTCAAGGCGGTGCACTCCGTCTACAGCGTCAAGAGCGGCCGCGGCGAGATTCGCCGTGTCAACGCCAATGTTGCGCCGTTGAGCGTGGAGGAATTCCGGGAGCTCAAAGCCACCGGCATCGGCACCTACCAGTGCTTCCAGGAGACCTACCACCGCGAGACCTACAAGCGCATGCACGTCGGCGGGAAGAAGCGCGACTACGACTGGCGCGTCATGGCCATGCACCGCGCCATGGAAGCCGGCATTGATGACGTGGGCATCGGCGTGCTCTTCGGCCTCGCCGATTGGCGTTTCGAAATCCTCGCGATGCTGCAGCACATCGCGCACCTGGACGGGCAGTTCGGCGTTGGCCCGCACACCATCAGCGTGCCGCGCCTGGAGCCGGCCGCGGGGTCCGACATCGCGTCCCATCCGCCGCATGCCGTGTCCGACATTGATTTCCGCCGCATCGTGGCCATCCTGCGCCTCGCCGTGCCCTACACCGGCATCATCATGTCCACGCGCGAAACGGCCAACATCCGGCGCGAAACCTTCGCCCTTGGCGTCTCGCAGATTTCCGCCGGCAGCCGCACCAGCCCCGGCGGCTACGGCAAGGGCGAGGACCTGAAAGACAACGCCCAGTTCAGCCTGGGCGATCATCGCGGCCTCGACGAGGTCGTGCGCGATGTCGCCTCGCTGGGCTACATCCCCTCGTTCTGCACCGCTTGCTACCGCCTGGGCCGCACGGGCAAGGACTTCATGGACCTCGCCAAGCCCGGCGAGATCAAGAATCACTGCGACCCCAACGCCCTCTCCACGTTCCTCGAATACCTCCTGGACTACGCGTCGCCGGAGACGCGCACCGTCGGCGAACAGGCCATGGAGAAGCGCCTCGCCGCCATGGATCCGCGCTGCCGCCGCGCCGCGGAAAACCTGGTACAGCAGGTGCGCGCCGGAAAACGCGATGTATATTGCTGAGCGTACAGCCTGCGTCGGGCTGGAGGGGTCAGGCAAAGGAGCATGGCATATGCGGAGCCCGCATGTGATCTATGGCGTGCATATCACCAATCGCGTCGAGCACGCTGTTGATGTGCAGAGAGTCTTTACTGAGTTTGGCCGCTCGATACGGACGCGCCTTGGCCTCCATGACGTCCACGACAACTACAGTTCGCCCGGCGGCCTCATCCTCCTGGAGATGATGGGCAAACCGGCGGAACTGCGCAGGTTTGAGAAGAAGCTGAAGGCCATCAAAGGCGTCCACGTGCAGAAGATGACCTTCCCGCACTGACTGTCTCGCCATTCGGCTGGCTGGTAGGAGTATGGCAGAAACATTCCGCAGCGAGCACGACCTGCTCGGCACCGCGCAGGTTCCCGCCGAGGCCCTCTACGGCATCCATACCGTCCGGGCCCTGGAGAACTTCCCGCTGGCCAGGCGCACGGTGCATCCGGCGCTTGTCCGGGCGTTTGGCGCCGTCAAGCTTGCCTGTGCGCGGACCAACCGCGCGTTGGGCGCGTGGGCGGATGACGAGCCAAAGGCCGATGCTATCGAACGCGCGTGCGGCGAGATGGCCGACGGACTCCTGACGCAGCACGTCGTCGTGGACCTGCTTCAGGGCGGCGCCGGCACCAGCACCAACATGAACGTCAATGAGGTGCTCGCCAATCGCACGCTGGAAATCCTCGGTGAGCCGCACGGCGCGTACCGGCGCGTCTCGCCGCTGGATGACATCAACCTCCACCAGTCCACCAACGACACGTACCCCACCGCGCTCAGGTTGGCGGCGATCCGCCTGCTGCATGTGCTCGAAGAGCGCGTGGTGGCGCTGCAGGAAGCCTTTCAGGCCGCCGAGAAACGCTTCGCGCACGTGGTCAAGGTCGGCCGCACCCAGTTGCAGGACGCTGTGCTGATCACGCTCGGCAGGGAAATGGCCGCCTACGCCGAAGCGTTCAACCGCGACCGCTGGCGGATCTACAAGTGCGAGGAACGCCTGCGCGTCATCAACCTCGGCGGCACCGCCATCGGCACCGGCCTGGCCGCTCCGCGCCAGTACGTCTTCCGCGTGGCGGAAGCGCTCCGCGAGGTGACGGGCATCGGTGTTGCCCGGGCAGAGAACCTGGTGGAAGCCACGCAGAACGCGGACGTCTTCGTCGAGGTCTCCGGCATCCTGAAAGCGCACGCCGTCTCGCTTCTCAAGGTCTGCACCGACCTGCGCCTGCTCTCCTCCGGCCCGGAGGCCGGCCTGGGCGAGCTCAAGCTGCCCGCGCGCCAGGCGGGCTCGTCCATCATGCCCGGCAAGGTGAACCCGGTGATACCCGAAGCGGCCAGCCAGGTGGCCATGCTCGTCATGGCGCACGACCACGCCATCGCCATGGCGTGCGCGGCCGGGAATCTGGAGCTGAACCCGTTCCTTCCCCTCGTGGCCGCATGCCTGCTCGAAGACCTCGATCTGCTCGCCAACGCCGACGACATGCTGCGGCGCTTGTGCGTCGAGGGCCTCGAGGCCGACGAGGCGCGCTGCCGTGCGCATGTGGAGGGGTCCACGGCCATCGCTACCGCGCTGCTGCCGGCGCTGGGCTACGAGAAATGCTCCGCACTCGCCAAGCGCGCGCAGGAAACGGGAAAGACGCTGCGCGAGATCGTCGTGAGCGAGAAGCTGATGACCGCCGCGCAGTTCGATGAGCTAATAAGCGCGGAAGCGGTTTGCAGGCTGGGGATGCCGCGAGCGGGAACCACGGATGAACACAGATAAACACGGATAGGAACAGCCCCGAGGACGGCCCCGCATGGCACAGATAGAGCCGATTCCTGCGGAGATGAACGTGCTTACGGAGCGCATCATCAAGTGCGTCTACGCCGTGAGCAACAGTTTGGGCGTGGGCTTTCTGGAGAAGGTCTACGAGAACGCGTTAGCCCACGAACTGCGAAAGGCCGGGCTCGACGTGGCGCAACAGCATCCAATTGCGGTCCGCTATGACGGAGTAGTGGTTGGCGACTACGTTGCGGATCTACTCGTAGAGAAGACAGTCTTGATCGAACTGAAGGCCGTCCGCTTCCTTGACGACGTCCATAAGGCGCAGTGCCTGAACTACCTAAAGGCCACGGCGATCCGGCTGTGTCTGCTCGTGAACTTTGGCAACCCAAAGGTGGAGATCAAGCGCCTTGTTAGATGACACTGCGGACGAGCGTAGCCGGATGCGCGTTTCATCTGTGTCCATCCGTGTTCATCTGTGGTTCCATGGAGTCGTCCTAGATGCCTGAGCGCGCTCCAAAAGGTCTTCGCCTGCACATCGCCTTCTTCGGACGGCGCAACGTCGGCAAGTCCAGCCTGCTGAACGCCATCACGCGCCAGCAGGTCTCCATCGTTTCGCCGCAGGCCGGCACGACGACCGACCCTGTTGAGAAGCCGATGGAACTGCTGCCGCTCGGGCCGGTGCTCTTCATTGACACCGCCGGCATTGACGACACGGGCGCGCTGGGCGAACTGCGCGTCCAGAGAACGCGCCAGGTCTTCGACCGCACCGACCTCGGCGTGATCGTGGCCGAAGCCGGAACGTGGGGCGAGTTCGAAGAGCAGATTCTCGCCGAACTGCGCGCGCGCAAGACCGCCGCCGTTGTCGTCTTCAACAAAGCCGATCTTGCGCCGCCGCAGCCCGAAGTGATGTCCCGGCTGACGGCGCAGAAGGTCCCCGCCGTGCCCGTCTCGGCGCTCACTGGCGCCGGCGTTCTCGATTTCCGGCAGGCCCTGCTCGATGCCGCCCCGGCTGACTTCGTCAACAACCCCGCGATCCTGGCCGATCTCGTCGGACCGGGCGAGCTTGCGGTGCTGGTCGTTCCGATTGACAAGGAAGCGCCCAAGGGCCGGCTCATTCTGCCGCAGGTTCAGTCTATCCGCGACCTGTTGGACAACGATGCCTACTGCATGGTCGTCAAAGAGCGCGAGCTGAAAAGCGCGCTGGAGCGGCTCAAGGCCCCGCCCAGGCTTGTCGTGACCGATTCGCAGGCGTTCCTGAAAGTCGCCGCCGATACGCCGCGCAACGTCCCGCTGACCAGTTTCTCGATCCTGTTCGCGCGCTTCAAAGGCGACCTCGTCGGCCAGGTCCAGGACACGGCCGCCGTCGAGAAGATCAAAACCGGCGACCGGATTCTGGTGGCCGAGGCGTGTGCGCATCATCCGATCGGCGAGGACATCGGGCGCGTGAAGATTCCGCGCTGGCTGACGCAGTACGTCGGCGGCAAACTGCAGTTCGACACGGTGCAGGGCCACGACTTCCCGCAGGACCTGTCGCCCTATAAACTCGTGATCCATTGCGGCGCGTGCATGTGGAACCGCCGCGAGATGCTGAGCCGCATCCTGCGTTGCCGCCAGGCCGGCGTGCCCATCACCAATTACGGCCTTGTGATTGCCTTCAGCCTGGGCATCTTTGAACGCGCGCTGGAGCCGTTCCCGGCGGCGCTGGAAGCGTATAGGGCGGTGAACAGGAAGTGACGAGCGACGCGGGTTGCCCCACCATGGACAAAGCCGACATCCTCTCCTGGCTGCGCGAGACCGACAAGACGCGCCTCAAGGAACTCTGGCGCGTGGCCGACCAGACGCGCCGCAAGCAGGTCGGCGATGCCGTGCACCTCCGCGGCTTGATTGAGATCTCGAACAACTGCGTTCGCGAATGCGGCTACTGCGGACTGCGCGCCGGCCACAAGACGCTCCGGCGGTACCGCATGAGCGCCGACGAGATCCTGGAATGCGCGCACAAGGCCGTGGCGTTCGGCTATGGGACAGTGGTCATGCAGGCGGGTGAGGACTACGGCATCACCGGCCCGTGGCTGGCGGACGTCGTGCGGCGCATCAAGGCGGAGACACCGCTGGCCGTGACGTTGAGCATGGGCGAGCGGCCCGAGGCGGATCTCGTTGCCTGGCGCAAAGCCGGCGCCGATCGCTATTTGCTCCGTTTTGAGACATCCGACGAGGAGTTGTACCGCCTGATCCACCCGGCGTTGCCCGGTCGCCCGTCCGACCGCATTGCCTTGCTGCGTTCGCTCCGGACGCTGGGGTATGAAGTCGGCAGCGGCGTGATGATCGGCATTCCCGGCCAGACCTACGACAGCCTCGCCGCCGACATTGACCTCTTCCGCACGCTCGACCTGGACATGATCGGCGTGGGGCCGTACATCTCGCATCCCGCCACGCCGCTGGGCTCGCGGGAATGGAAGCGTGAGGTCCCCGCCGGCCAGCAAGTGCCCAACACCGAGCTGATGGTCTACAAGGTAGTGGCACTGGCGCGCCTCGTCTGCCCGGAAGCCAACATCCCCAGCACGACAGCGCTGGCGACGATCAACAAGGCCACTGGCCGCGAGCTCGGCCTGATGCGCGGCGCGAACGTCGTGATGCCCAACCTGACTCCGGTGGAGTACCGCGCCCTGTACGAGATTTACCCCGCCAAGGCCTGCATCTTTGAGGACGCGCTGACATGCCACGGCTGCCTGAAAGCGCGCATTGTCTCGCTGGGCCGGGAGGTCGGCGTGGGCCCCGGCGGGCGGCACGGCAGCAAAACGGGTACTTCCCTTGACCCGAACGCGAAAATGTGATTAGGTTCGCTCTTCCCGCACGGCGGAGACCGCTATGCCCACGGTGCTTCTGGTTGACGACGACGTAGACCTCGTGCAGATAAACAAGCTGCTGCTGGAGAAGGAAGGCTTCACAGTCCTCGTCGCCTACGACGGCGAGGAGTGCAAAGCGAAGGCCCTGGAGGCACGCCCGGACGTCATCGTCCTGGACGTGATGATGAAGACCGACACGGAAGGCATCCACGTCGCGCGCGAGTTGCGCGCCAGGGAAGAGACGAAGACCATCCCGATTGTGATGCTCACCGCGGTGAAAGAACGCATCCCCTGGCGCTTCGAGGCCGACAAGGAGTGGCTGCCCGTGGATGACTTCCTCGCCAAGCCCGCCACGCCCAAGCTTCTCATTGATGCCATACGGCAAGTCCTGAACCGCAAAGAAGGCTGAAACGCAACAGCCCCCCGCATCGGCACGTGCAGGCTCCGTTATCGCCAAAGTTGGCTTGACCGTTCTCCCTGCGCGTCTTCTAATACGCATCCGAAGTCTGAGCGCTGCGAAGCTGCAACGCGCTTCCCCCGCTGGGGCATCCCATGGCCGGCAAAGTCTCCGACGAAGTCTTCGCGCGCGCGGTCAACCAGATGGGCGCCGTGACGCTCGAGCACATCGAGGCGGCCAAGGCGACACAGACTGAGGCCGCCAAGAAGGGCGTGGCCCTCTCGCTCGCCGATACCATGGTCCTGCAGGGACTCCTCACGCCGGCGATGCGCGAAACCGTGGAGAAGCGGCTCGAAGCCCAGCAGGCGGGCGGGATCAGGCAACTGGGCCAGTACAAGCTCCTCAAGAAGATCGGCGAGGGCGCCATGGGCGCCGTCTTCCTCGCTGAAGACGTGAGCATGGGGCGCAAGGTGGCGCTGAAGGTCCTGCCGAGGAGATACGCCGAGAACCCCGAGTTCCTGGCACGCTTCCGCCGTGAAGCTCAGGCCACGGGCAAGCTGAACCACGTCAATATCGTCACCGCCTATACCGTCGGCCAGGACGTGGGCCATCACTACTACGCGATGGAGTATTGCGAGGGCGAGACGCTCGA
>JAPLOD010000924.1 GCA_026692735.1 Planctomycetota bacterium
GGGTCCAGGACAAACGCTCAACGTGGGCCGCGAAGCAGGAACTCGACGAAATCAAAGGCGTGGAACTGCGCCTTCCGGGGCTGGTGGAGGGCGCCTACCAGATGACGTGGCTGGATACCTGGAAGGCCGCCATCGTTCTCGCCGAGGCACACAAGGCGCCCGCCAAGCACATAGACAAGCCGCTGGAAGCGACCGTCGTGCGCGTGCCGCCGTTCAAGCGGGACATCGCGCTGCTGATCACGCGAGCAGCCGGCGACAAGTGACGACCGGCTCAACTTTCCCGCCCGGCGCGCCGATAAAACCACCTGGAGAACCGTGAGCGCGGGGGAGTGCGCGGATGAACGCCGGTGGGATGCTGGATGTCCTGATCGTCCTGTTCCTTGTTCTGCAGACGTTCCTGGGCTGGCGGCGCGGTCTGCTGTGGCAGGTGGCAGGCGTGGCGAGCGTGGCGTTCGGCGTGCTTCTGGGCTGGGCGTGCGCTCCGCTGCTGGGCGGCGTCTTCCATGAGTACGTCACCAGCCAGCCCTTTCGGGCGCGACTGCTGGCCTTCCTCTTTGTGCAGTGCCTGGTAGGGGTGTCGCTCCGCGTCCTGGCCGCGTGGGCCGAGGTGCGTTCGGAACAGGGGCTGCCCAGACCCGAACGCGAACAGCGTCGCGCTGAAGACCGTATTCTCGGCGGCATGTTCGGCGCGCTCAAGGGCTGCGTGCTGGTGCTGATCATGGTGTCGGCGGCGGTCTCGTGTTTCCCCGAAAGCCGGTGGTGGGCCAATTCCAGGCTTGCCGATCCGCTGGCCAAGGCCGGCTCGCGCCTGTTGCCCGCGGGCGCGGCAAAGGAAGTGGCGCGGTGGGCCGGCGAGCGCGCAACGGATCTTCGGAACGGCCTCGACATCAGATAACGAATGCTGGGCGACCGCAGTCACAGCGTTGAGAGAAGCTGCTCAACATACAGGCGCAGGATGTGCGCCGTCTCGACATACGCGTTGCCGATGTCGTCGCGGAGGAATTGCACGGGCATCGTCGGATGGCCCACGAACGGACGCAGGTCCCAGCCCATCTGTATGCCGACGAATGCGTAGAGCACAAACCAGACGCGGCTGAGCAGCCGGTGGGCGGGATGCCGGGCAATCAAGGGGCGGTAACACGCGCGCAAGGCGCGGCGGGCGTTCCAGGCGGCGACGGCGAACATCAGGGCGCTCCACGCCTGCGCGGTCCGGTAGTCGCCGTTGCTGAGGTTGACGAAGACCGTGACCGGCGCCAGCGCCGCAAGCTGCAGGGCGACCAGCAACTGGTAGTCGGTGAGTCCCCGCCAGACGGCCTCGAAATCGTCGCCCACGCCCAGCAGCAGGTTGGTGACGTAGAAGCACGGCACCGCCAACACCATTGTGGCCAGGAAGAGCAGCGGCACTTTGAGCGCGCCATAGAGGACCATCTGCAGGCGGTCGCCGCCGAAGCCGTGGTAGCCGGCCATCACGGCGCCGTAGGCACAGCCACAGAGAACGACGATCAGCGGCGGGGCGTACTCCGGCAGACGGCGCCACTCCGCGCCGCGTGTTCCCCCGGCGTGCAGGAACGCCGAAAGCGCCCTCAGCCACGGGTAAAACGGTGTCGGCTTTGCCGCCGGCGGTTCGAGGTCCACGCTGGCGCCGCGCACGCCGGCTACCCTCCGAAGACATGCTGGATGTGGTGCAGGACGCCCTCAATGAAGCTGCCGCTCTTGCCGCGGAAGAGAATGAAGGGGAGATCGGGCGCCCCGATGAAGGGCCGCAGCATCCAGCCCATCTGCGCGCCGACAAAGGCATACAGCACAACCCACCAGCCCAGGAGCCGCCAGATAGTCGCGTTCACGCCGGACCGCGTGCCACTGCTGGCTTGTCCAGCAGTGCCCGCCTCCGGCTCCTGCGTCGAGCCGGCGCCCTCCGCGGCGTTGTCCGGCGGCGGCGGTTCGTTGATGGCTTTCACGAATACGCGGATGCCCAGCAACCCCGCGACGCCGCAAGCCAGCACGGTGAGAAGCACCATGAAGGAGTAAGAGGTCGTGGTCAGGGCGAAGAAGGCGATGACCGGCGCCAGGGAACCCAGCACGGCGGCGAGGATGGTGTGCGCCACCATCAGCATCGCCGCAAACTCCCGCGCGCTGAAACGCAGCCCGCGCAAGGCGCCGAAGACATAGAGGGACGGACAGGTCACGACGGACGTGAGGAACAACAGCAGGGGCATCTTGACGAAACTTGCGGCCATGAAACGGACGTCAGGGTCCGGGCGGCTGGTCAGCGCGTAGACACCCAGCGACAGGCCGAAGACGGCGGCGCAGACGCTCTGCCACGCCAGCCAGCTCACCAGCAGGCGGACGCGGTCGTAGGGCAGGAGCTTGCCGCGCAAGAGGGAGTCGAAGAGGTGCCAGGAGAGGAGCGAGAGTCTCGCGGTGGATGCCATGTGCGACCTCCGGCGGGCATGCGGTTGCCCTGTGGGGATATCCAGGCAGCCATATGAACCAGGGAGCCTGCTCCTGGTCACCCGGCCAAATCGTATTTTTTTTGCACGTGACTTCCAGGGGGCATTGTGGTACATAGCTCCGCAGTTCACTGACTACTTTGCTTTGATGACGGGATTGTCGGCCTGGTGGGGGAAGCATTGCAGTTGGGGAAGTCTTAGGGTGGTTGTGGCTTACCGGGGGCGGCGCAGAAGCCGCCCGTGACAGGAACAAGCCAGAGGGAGAGGAGAACAACGAACATGGTTCGCATCCAAGGATTCGTGGCAGCGCTGCTCGCGGCCCTGGTGTTGGTGGTGCCTGGCGCGGTCCGGGCGGGCGAGGCGACACAGGCCGAGGTTGATGCGCTGAAGAAGGAGGTCGAGCAGATCCGTAAGCAGCTCTCGGGTCCCTCCACGGCGATACCGAAATCGCCCGTGGATGAGGCGGTCAAAGGCAAGTACGGTCCGAACGCAACCGTGACGACGAAGAACGGCAAGCTCAAGATCGAGGGCTTGGTGCAGATCTGGTACTACAGCATTCAGAACGACAACAAAGGGATGTTCGACAACCTCAACGGGACCGGCATCGTAGACACGAACGAAGCCTCGGATAACGACAGCTTCGCAGTCCGCCGCACGGAACTGACGTTCAACATGGACATCCACGAGAACGTGCAGGCCATCATCCGGATTGACCCGCCACGAGAGAACAGGGGCATTCCGAATCTCCCGGACAACAAGGGCCTGTTCAAGGGGTGGAACAATGTGGCCCCCGAGTACAACGCGGTCAATGGTCCCGGCCTCGGCAGCACCGCGACAGTGAGCGCCGTGCAGACCGGCGCCGGCCGCGTCCCCGGCCTGCTGAAGGATGCGTATATCAGGTATCACGGCGTGGTGCCGCACCATGACTTCCAGATCGGCCAGTTCAGGCCGCAGGTTGGCGAGGAAGGCCCGCGCTCCAGCGCCGAGCTGGACTTCGTGGAACGCTCCGAGATCGGCAAGATCAGCGAAGACCGCGATCTGGGAATCCAGATGCACGGCTTCTGGTGGGACGACAGGCTGCAGTACTGGCTCGGTGCGTTTGACGGCGCCGGCAATTACTTTGGCGGCTACCCGACCCATCCGAACCGCTCTGACGACAACGACTATAAGGACTTCCTGGCGTCCGTGATGGTGCGCCCGCTGTGGAAGAGCGAGACATGGGGCAGCATCGAGCTCGGCTACGCGTTCATGGCTGGGAAGCACGGCGAGTCCGGCGGGCGCGATCCGATTGCCACCCCGCTCAATGGCCTGAACCGCTGTGAGACGTTCGCGATGAAGCATGGCGCGTACGGCAGCTACATGCCGGGCGGGCCGGTCAAGGGGTGGTGGATGCGCGGCGAGTTCCTGTGGATGAAGGACCGCAATGCGCCGGGCACCGTGGTTGACATCCTGGCCAACGGCGGGACGGACCTCGGCAACACCGACAGCGGCACGGGCCTGGCACAGAGCAACCCCGCGCCGATCCACACGTCGGGCTGGTACGTCGCGACCGGCTACAAGCTCAGCGACAGCATCTTTGCCGACAAAGCTCCGAGCTGGCTGAAGCCGTGGGAATTCGCGTTCCGGTATCAGGCCATGGGCAACGTGATGGTCGCCGATCAGTCCCTCAACAGCCGGACTGACATCTTCCAGACCAAGATCCTGACGGCCGGCATCAACTACTACATCAAAGGCAACAACGCCAAGATCCAGGCGAACTACAACTGGGTGAACGATCCGAACGAGGGTCGCCTCGAGAAGTCGTACGGCTTCCGCGAAGTGCGGAACGACAACTTCATCGTCAACTTCCAGGTGGCGTTCTAAGGCGGAATGGCCGCGGGCGCTGCAGCACGCGCCCGGCTGAGACGAAGAAGAGAACCGGACGGGCCAGCGCCCGTCCGGTTTTTTGTGCCCTCTCCGCAGGGGGAAGGGCGATCGGGCAGGCCATGCCCCGTCCGCGTCGCCCGGCCAGTCTTGACCGGAGCGGCGGTCCACACTAACCTGAGTCCATGCTTCGTCGCTGTGCCTGGGTTCTCCCGGCCTCGTTCGTGCTTGCCGCGGCATTCGCCGGCGAGCCCGCGCCGGACGTCAGCGCGGCCGTCGAGCGCGCGCGGCAGGCGTGGCGCCTCGGCGATGCGCTGGAACGCGACGTGCGCGCGGCGCTGTCCACCGGCAGTGCCGACTATGCGAAGCTGCTGGAGCGGCAGGATGCGGCGTACGAAAACGCGCAGCAGGCTTTTCGGGCCGCCCTCCGCCTGGCTCCCGAGAACCCGCTCGTGCTCGCGGAATTCGGACGGTTCTGGCTCTCACGCCGGGAGCCGGGCCAGGCCC
>JAPLOD010000925.1 GCA_026692735.1 Planctomycetota bacterium
CCCCCCTCTGGCGATCAGGACAGCGGCGCCGAGGTGCCGCCTGCGGCCGACGCGCTGACGGCCTCCCCGCCGCCCCTCCCGCCGCCGATCTCGCGGGACCAGGCTCCGGCCGAGCCGCCCGCCGGCGATGCCCAGCCCACAGTCCTGACGGCTGCCCCGTCCTTCAGCGCGCCGCCCTCGACAAGGAGCGAATTGGGCCCCGTTCTCAGGCCCTCCGCCTCTGGTCCGGAGACCACGGAAGACAGGCGCAAGCGGCAGATGTCCATGGCCTTGGTGCGCGAGGCCGCCGCGCTCTGCGCCGCCCTCGAAAACGTGGTCTTGCTCGCCAAGCAGCAGAACAAACTCCGCGACCTTAAGGTGGACCGCGTCTACCTCACCGGCGGCGGCAGCCGCCTCAAGGGGCTCCAGGAGTTCCTCAGCCGGCGCCTGCGGGTCGAAGTCATGCCGCTCGAGCCGTTCCGCCAGCTCTCGCTGAAACGCCTCGCGCCCGAACAGGCCGAGGCGCTCAAGGCCGAGCAGCACACCCTGGCGATGGCGGCCGGCCTGGCGCTCGGCGACCTCCACAAGGGCGCCCTGTCCTTCCTGCTCTGGCCCGACGCGCTCCGGCAGCGCAAGACCTTCTGGGCGCGAGGCGCCTATCTCTATTATGCCGCCGCGCTGCTGGTCCTGGCCGCGGCGTTGTTCCTCTTTACGCCCTACCGCAACACGCAGGTCCTGAGACGGAACTTCGACTTCGCGGAGAACGCCTTCAACGAGGGACAGACCGAAAACGCGGAACTGCGTAAACTGGAGATGGAGAACGAAGAGCGGCGCAATCAGCTCAAGCAGATTGCCGATAACACCCTCTCCGGTCATTTCTTCCTGAACCTGCTCGCGGAGCTCAAGAGCACCAATCGCATCCCCGATGACATCTACCTCACCCAGATATCCACCAGCATGCCCCAAGTCGTCTACAAGGCCGCCGCCAACGAGACCAACACCCCGGAGAAGGGAGGCGCCCCGCCGCCGCCCACTCCCAATGCCCCCGAACCCAGCGCTTCCTCCGAAACCTTCCAGATGCGGCGCGTCGTTTACCTGCGCGGCTTCGTGCGTGCCACCGAAAACGACGCAGGCATGATCCTCAAGATCAAGGATTTCTACTCGCGCCGCCTCGTGCCGTTCCCCGATGACCCTGACAATCCCGCCAACCTCTTCAAGGACGTCCGTCCCATCTGGTTCAGCACTGAAGACTATAAGCACGGCCAGTTCTACCTGACCGAGTTCGTTCTGGAAGCCTACACCGAAGGAACGCGCGAAAAGCAGCCCAAGAAAGCTGGAGCCTCGGCCACGACAACGACTGCCACCACTGCGCGCCGCACTATCGGGGCTGAGGCTGGCCCCGCGCCTGTCGCCCCGGCAGCGGTCCAGCCCGCGCCCGTCGCCCCGGCAGTGGTCCAGCCCGCGCCCGTCGCCCCGGTGGTGGTCCAGCCCGCGCCCGTCGCGCCGGTGGTGGTCCAGCCCGCGCCGGCCGCACCGACGGTGGTCAAACCCGCGCCGGCCGAGCCTGACGGCGGGGATCGTCCACAGGTCAGGAAGAAATTCATCGTTCCGGATACCCCTCCCAAGGCGGCTCCGGATGCCCCGGCCAAGGCGGGCGCGCCCGACGCGGCCGGGAAGAAGGAATAGAGGTGCCGTCTATGGCTATGGATGACACAGACAAACGGCTCGTGAAAGGCATGATCTGGTCCGTGGTCTTCGGTGCCTTGGCCTATTTTCTGCCTTGGCACCTGCCCGGGCTCGGCCTTGCAGGGTACAAGGACCAGAAGCAGGAAGAGCGCGACGCCCATGAGCAACTGCGGCAGTCGGGCGACAAGTACAGACGCTTCTATGGCCCGCTGCACCCCGCGTATCTCGGTGACTTCCCTTTCGATGAGCCGTCGGACCCGTTGGGACAGCCGATCGCGGGGCTGAAAAGCCTGTACACTCAGAGCAACCTCGACATTCAGAACAAGATTGAGGACACCAAGAGCATCAGCCGCATGGCCTTTGAAGATTGGACGAAGGTCCCGGAGAAGGAGCAGCGCGACCCCGGTGTCTATTTCCGTTATATGTGGCAGCTCAAGAGGAACCGCCTGGCCAGCGCCCTGAATCTGGCCAAGGTGGAATGCATGGACGCGGACATCGGTTTCAGCAAGTACGGCGGGGACGTGCGCATGGCCGAGAACGAGACCGAGGAGATGCTGCGCGAGTTGTCCATCGCCGAGAAGATCATCGGTCTGTGCGTCGCCGCCAAACAGCGCCAGGAGAACTTCGAGAAAGGGTCCGGCGTGCAGCCGGAGGCCTTCATGCGGATTCTCAGCGTGAAGCCCGAGAAGTCCGTCGCGAGCGCTCCCTCAAGCCTCATCCCCAATCCGCGGTACAGCCCCGAGGAGAAGAACCCCGGCTCCGAACGCTTCCGGAAATACCTCGTCAAGCCGGGCAAGCCCTTCATCCAGGAATATCCCGTCCAGATCGTCCTCCAGTGCGATATCAACAGCTTCATGCGCTTCCTGCATTCCGTCCGCACCCCGGGACAGTTCCTGGTGATCCGCAACCTGGAGATCTTCTCTCCGTTCATCGAGGATACCCAGGTGGACAAGACGGAGTTCAAATCGTTCCAGATAGACACCCCTGGCGACGTGGAGAAGAAGCTGCACAACAAGATGAACCAGGAGCATGTCCTGGTGCGCATGTCCGCCTCCGGCATGGATTTCTTTAATCCCAAAGACTTCCCGCATGGGCTGTACGATAGCCCCAAGAACAAGGCGGCCCCTGCGGACAATACCAGGCGTCGGCTCCGGACGCTCCCGCCCGCCACCCCGTAGGCTGCGGGCAGAAAGATGTACCGCAAACGGCCCGCTTGCTGTATAATGAGGGACGTTCGAACGCAGGACAGATGACGAAGGGCTGAAGCGTATGCAGCGGCAACATAATGTGCAGGGCTTCAATAAAGAGAAGATGTCCTTCGTGGTGTGTGGTCTGGTCTGCGCCGCGGGCCTGTACTGCTATCTCGCTTCCGAACCGGTCCTGCTGGCCGACAAGGCTGCCCTCAGCGAGCAGTCCGGCCCTGTGGCACTCCACGACTCGAGCCTCGAGAACCCGCAGCACGAAAGCTTCTACGTCGTGGATGGCAAGGTCACCCGCCTGATTGACCCCCGCACCAACCAGCTCGTGAACCGCGACCGCAAAACCCCGTTCATGCCCGATGCCAGGTTCCTCAAGGCGCGCGCTGAGGGCCAGGTGGCGACCAAGAAGGCCCCCGAAGGCCCGCCTCCCCCGCCTCCTCCTCCGCCCCCGCCTGCGAAGAAGGAAGACGCCGCTGACTCCAAAAAGAAGAAAAGGGAGTTCGGTCCGACGGATGCCGAGTCTGCCGTCAAGTTCATGGGCATCGTCACCTTGGGCGGCCGCACCTATGGCATGGTGACCCCCAAGGAAGGCGGCAAGCCGTTCTGGGTTAAAGTCGGCGACGTGATCCCCGACTGCGACTACACCGTCACCAAGATCGAGAAGCAGGCTATCTCGGTTGTGGACGCCAATGACCGCCCCTTCCTGCTCCGCGACACTCGCTACACCGAAGACGCCGGCGCCTCCGATTCCACCGGTAAGGACGAAGGCGACGGCAAGGGCGGCGGCAAAGGTCCCGACAAGGGCGGCAAGAAGCCCGGCGGCCCGGGCGCCGACAAGGGCGGCGGAGGCAAGGGCGGCGGAGGCAAGGGCGGCGGAGGCAAGGGCGGCGGCGACAAGGGCGGCGGAGGCAAGGGCGGACTCGCTGCCAAAGGCGGCGCCCAGCCTGCGGCCTTTGACCCCAATGAGATTCAGGACCTTCAGACCAAGCTCGAGCAGGCCAGGGTTCAACTGGCGCGGTCCACCACAGGAGGGCTCTTTGAGAAGCAGTTGAGTCCCCAAAGGAACAACGTTTTCAACCTCGAGAAGAAACTCCAGCAGGCCCTGCAGAATGCCCCGAAGTAATGGCTGAGGCTCTCCTATGCGTCCCGAGATTCGCCGCCTTGGCAAAGAGCGCTTCGTCTGTCTGCTTGCCCTCTTCGCCTTCGCCCCCGCACTCCATCTGTACCTGACGTCCGCGCCGCGCCCCCTTGAAGCCGCCAGCCCTCGCGGTTCCTCCGACCTCCCGGCCCCGGTCCTCCTGGCCAACCCCGCGCCCCTCCCTCTCCACGACTCTGTTCTGTCTGGCGGACGGCCCTTTACCATCGCGAAGCCCCCCACGCAACCGCGGGGACTGGACGAAGGCGCCGGCACTCGCAACGCTGGCGGCCCCACAGGCGCGCCGGTGGTAAAGCCCGTGAAGATCACGCAGCCGGCAAAAGATTACCCTCCGGTTGATCCGAAGCTCCCGCTGCAGTTCGTCGGCGTGGTCTTCGTGGGCGGATCCGCCCACGGCCTGTTGCGTCCCCAGGACGGCTCCGCCCTCTTTCACGTGCGGGCAGGCGACTCGATCCCCGCGTATGGTTGCACGGTCACCGGCATCGAGAAACAGGCGATCAAGGTCGCTGGTCCTACCCAGGCGCCCTTTGTCTTCGGCGACGGCCGTTTCCGGCAGCGTGCCGCACCGCGGTAGCCCGCGTGCCACTGGCGACTGCCCAATTGATGAGCTACACTCCCCCCCATGCAAGACACTGATAAGCGTCCACGGCCGGTGGTGTTCATCACCGGCGCGTCATCGGGCATTGGCGCTGCCGCTGTCCCCCTCTTCGCCGCCGCCGGCTATGACGTGGTGCTGGCCGCGCGGCGCAAAGAACGGCTCGACAAGGTCGCGGCAGATGCGGCGAGAGACTGCCGGCCGGCGCAGTGTGTGCCCGTCGTCTGCGACGTTGATTCCGACGCCTCCGTGGCGGCTGCC
This sequence comes from Planctomycetota bacterium, assembly GCA_026692735.1. Lineage (GTDB taxonomy): Bacteria > Planctomycetota > SZUA-567 > H5-PLA8 > H5-PLA8 > JAPLOD01. The sequence goes on from JAPLOD010000925.1 coordinate 4,877, forward strand.
TTCCAGGCCGTCACGGCGCGCTTCGGACGGCTCGACGCGCTCATCAACAACGCCGGTTTCGGCGTCTACGGCGGCGTTGAGCAGACCGCCATCGAAACCTTCCGAGCCAACCTCGAGACCAATTTCCTCGGCGTCGTCCGCTGCACCAAGGCCGCCCTGCCGCTCCTCCGCGCGGCCGTCCGGGACCCTCTCGTGAAAAGCGGCCGCTGCTCTGCGGCCATCGTGATGGTCAGTTCCTTCGTTGGCCGCCGCGCCTTGCCGTTCATGGGCGCCTATTGCGCCGGCAAATTCGCGCTGGAAGCGTTAAGCGAGTCGCTGCGCATTGAGCTGTGGGATGAGCGCATCGCGGTCTCTGTTGTCAACCCCGGCGTCACGCAGACCGAGTTCTTCTCCTCCGCGCACGGCGTGCGCCCCAAGACCTACATCCATCCCGCCACCGGCATGACCGCGCCTTCGGTGGCGCGGGCGTTGTTGCGCGCCGTGCGCCGGCCGCGGCGCAACCGGTACCTGACGTTCGCCGGCCGGGGCGGCGTGCTCTTGCAGTGGCTGGCCCCAAACGTGTTCGACCGGGCGCTCGTACAGATCCGGCGCCGGACGGGGAAGGCTTGAGAGCCCCGCCGGCCGATTTTTCCATGCCGGACAGCAATTCGTGAGCGTCCAATTCGTTAGAACAGAGGACGGCTGGAGAGCGTACCATGGTGGTCGGGCCTGAAGCTTCCTTTTTGGTCTGTGCTCTGTAGTCTTTGGTCCGTCGTCTGTGGTTCGCCAGGAGAAGCAGATGAGAATCCACATACTCTCTATCGTTGTGGCGCTTGCGGCAGGGCTTCCGTCGTTCGCGGGAGATGAGGCCGCCACCACGGAAGCCTCGGCCGCGCGGGACGCCGGCAAGAGGCCCAGATACGGCCCTCGCGATGTCGAGGTGCGCCTTCAGGATGGCTCCGTTATCCGCGGCGAGATCCAGGGCGTGGAAGCGGTCGCCCTGAAGACCGATTACGGCCTGCTCAACTTCCCCGTCACGCGCATCCTGCACATCAACCGCGGCC
>JAPLOD010000926.1 GCA_026692735.1 Planctomycetota bacterium
CAGTTCGTCACTACCACGCCCGCCGCTGGGCCAAGGCTCTTGCCCACAACTGTTCACGCCACATCAATGCCAGCCACCGCTTCGCCTTTGAATCCGTGGCTCATTTCAACGCCGCCGCCTGAAACCCGTTCAGCCCATTTCTTATTTGTGGTCTTCGTGTGCTTCGTGGTGAGGGTTCAGTGGCGCCCGCCATCAGCCGGTCCAGCAGTCTGGCCGCGAGGTAGCCAATCCGCTCGAAGTTGTGCTCGATGCTCGTGAGCGGCGGGTACAGGTGCTCGCAGATCAACTCGCTGAGGCCGCAGGCGATCAGTGAGACATCATCCGGGATACGCAAGCCCATCTGGAGACAGACATTCGCCAGATACCGGCAGGTGACATCCTGCGTCGCGAAAACACCGATGGGAGTCTTCCAGGAGTTGACCCAGTGCACGAGGCTTTCCTGCAGGTGATGCCAGACCTGCGAATTCCTGGGCTCCCTGGGGATGGTGTGCGCGCTGCAGGTGTACTCCGTTCCCGCGAGAGCGCTCTGGAGGCCGTTGAGCTGCAGCACGGAGTTGTAGTCCCGCCGGTAGCCGAGGAATCCGAAACGGCGGAAGCCGCGTTCGAGCAGGTGGGCCGCAGCCATGCGTCCGGCGGCGTGCTGGTCGGGAACAACACGGGGAAGACTTCTGTCCGGAGATCCCAGCCACACATTCACCGTGGGGATGCGGGCGCGCCGTACGTAGTCCGCCGCGGCGCGGCTGACCCGCGCGATGATGCCGTCGTACTGACCGCGGCGATCCAACACTTGTGGCGAAGGCCCGATGAAAGGCTCGAACCTGCACTCCCAGTCATGCTGACGGGCATACGCCAGAATGCCTCCGGCCACATCGGTGTGATGCTTGTGGGGCGAATCCAGGTCAATCCCGATGGCGATCCTGCGTTGTCTTCTTTGCATAGAACGCTCCCGCCGGCAGCACCGATGGTTTCCGCAGGAAGTCCCGTGAATGGTGCGGACGGGGAGACTCGAACTCCCACGGGTTGCCCCACCAGATTCTAAGTCTGGAGCGTCTGCCAGTTCCGCCACGTCCGCGCGGGCCATCTCATCCTAGCGCGTGCCGGATGCGGTTCAACATGAGGCACGGCGACCGGAGGCGAAAAGCCACCGGAGCCGGGGCGGACCCCCCCGCCACGCTTTTCGCTCAACTCCGCGCCGCCGGGCGCCGATGAGATGAATACGTGCTGTCATCTCAGACCGGCTGAGCGGAGCGTTGCAGCGTGGCACTGGAAAAGTTCATTGTCGTCGGTGGGCACCGCTTGAAGGGCGAAGTGACGGTCAGCGGGTCGAAGAACGCGGCGCTGCCGATCCTCGCCGCCACGCTTCTGGCCGAAGGCTCCTGCAGCCTCGGCAATATCCCGCGGCTCCGCGACGTGGATGTTCTGGCCCGCATTCTGCAGACGCTGGGCGTCTCGGTGGAGCGCGACCCGCTTGGCCGCATCGCGACCAAGGTCACCAGCGAAGAAAACAGCGTGGCACCATACGAACTGGTGAGCACGATGCGCGCCAGTTTCTGCGTGCTCGGCCCGCTGCTGGCCAAGCGCGGGTTCGCACGCGTGTCGCTGCCCGGCGGCTGTGCGTTGGGCGACCGGCCCGTGGACCTGCATCTGAAGGGCCTCCGGGCGCTCGGCGCGGAGATCACGATCGAACACGGCTACGTCGTCGCGCGCGCGAAGAAGCTGCGCGGTGCCAACATCTACCTGGGCGGGCAGAGCGGCTCGTCGGTGCTCGGTACCGCCAACGTCATGATGGCGGCCGCCCTGGCCGAAGGACAGACGGTCATCGAGCATGCGGCGTGCGAGCCGGAAGTGGAGGACCTGGCCAACTTCCTGAAGGAGATGGGCGCGAGCATCGAAGGCGCAGGCAGCCACCGCATTCATATCCGCGGCGTGCGCAGGCTGGAGGGCTGCACGTACGACGTGATCCCCGACCGGATCGAAGCCGCCACGCTGCTGATGGCAGCCGCGATCACGGGCGGCGAGGTGACGATCAGGAACATCGAGCCGACCCACCTGGAGGCGGTCTTCGACAAGTTCCGCGAAGCGGGGATCGTGCTGGGCCGCAATTGCCGGGTCGTGACCATCGCCATGCAGGGGCGGCCGAAGGAGATCGAGGTCTCCACGCTGCCGTATCCGGGCTTCCCCACCGATCTGCAGGCGCCGATGATGGCGCTGATGTCCAAAGGCGAGGGCGCCAGCGTGTTCACCGACGGCATCTACCCCGACAGGCTGAGCCACGTTGCGGAACTCAAACGCATGGGTGCGCGCATCCTGCGCGTGAACAACACCTGTGTGGTTATCGGCGGCGAGAAGCTTCAGGGCGCGCCGGTCATGTCCAGCGACCTGCGGGCGGGCGCGGCGCTGGTGCTGGCCGGCCTGGCGGCCGAGGGCGAAACGCACGTGCGGCGCATCTATCACATTGACCGCGGCTACGAGAACTTCGAAGGCAAACTGCGGAGCCTCGGGGCGGTTATCAAGCGCGTCGAAGACGAAACCCCCGAGAAGCCGCCGACGGTGTAGCCGCCGGGGCCCGCTGGGAAGCTTGCCCTGCAACGAAGGCAACTCGACACAGGCATTTCGTTCTGCAATAATGCGGCCGGTGGCAACGCTCAACGGCTGAAGACCAACAACCATGTCCTCCGCTCCATCGTGGCACTCCGCCTTAGCCGAGATCGTCGGATCAGAGAGCGTCGCCGCCGATGACGCCACGCTGGAAGCCTGCGCCGCTCAGGGCGTCAAGCCGGCCTGCGTGTGCACGCCCGGCGATGTCGCGCAGGCTGCTGCCGCGATCAAGTTCGCCGCGGAGAGGAAGATTCCCGTGGTGCCCCGCGGCGGGGGCACGGCGCAGGGCATCGGCCACGCGCCGCCGCCCGAGGCGCTCACCATATCCACACGGCGCCTGGGTGGGACTGAGAGTCCCGCCCACCACGGCCTTCAGCATGAGCCTGCGGACATGGTGGCGACTGTGCCGGCGGGGATGGCACTGGGAGCGCTGCAGGAAGCGCTCGGCAAGAACGGCCAGTGGCTGCCGCTGGATGGCGATGCGAAGGCCACGGTCGGCGGGCTGATCGCCACGGACCACAGCGGCCCGCGGGCTCTCGGCTACGGCACGCTGCGTGACATGGTGCTGGGCATGACCATCGTCAACGGCGACGGCGTGGCGCGCAAATGCGGCGGCAAGGTGGTGAAGAATGTCACGGGCTACGCGATGGAGAAACTGTACATCGGTTCGCTCGGGACGTTGGGGCTGATCACCGAAGTCACAGTAAGGCTGCGGCCGCTGCCGATAGGACGACGCGTATGGAGGATTGACGCCGCGAATTGCAGGGACTGCGTGGCGATGATACGCGCGGTTGCCGCGAAGAACCTGCCGCTGGAAGCGTTACGGGGCAGCACGACGCTGCCGTCCGACGGAACGGCCGCGTGGCCCGTATTGGTCTCGGCGGCCGGCACGGTGGCGGAACTGGGCCGCATCGAACGCGAACTCGGGGCGGCGATCGCGCCCGCTGAGGCGAAGAGCGTGGAACTCCCGGAAGGGCGGGGCGAGGAGCAGGCGCTCGGCACGCCGAACCTGCGCTTCTGGTGCTCAAGCGCGCTGTTGGAACCGGTGCTGGAGTTGATCTGTGTTGCGCAAGGGCGGCTGGACTTCGGGATGAACTCGGGCGCGGCGGCGTTTCCCTTGAGCGCGGAGCAGGCGGCGAAGATCTCCGCAACGCTGGTGAAACTCGGCGCCAACTTCCGCTGGGAGAACGTACAAGGCCTGAAGATTGCCGAGCCGTTTGGGCCGCCGCGGCCCGAGTGGGCGCTGATGCGGCAGATCAAGGCGGCGCTCGACCCGCAGAATATCATGAACCCGGGCAGGTTCGTGGTGTAGCGGGCGAGACGATGCGCCACAGGGCGTACAGAGGAGAACGGAGGAGGATAGCTCATGCGACGGTACCTGGTGCTGTGCCTGTTTGCGCTTGCGGTCGCCGGCTGCGGAGGCGGCGGAGAGAGCGAGACGAGCACTCCGAGCAAGGACACGAAGAAGGCGAAGGAAAGCTCCAGCAACAACCCCATGGATCAGATCCAGGGGAATGTTGACTGGTCCATTGAGACCAAGAAATCGCTGAGAGAAGAGGGCAGGGCCCGCGCGAACGAAGCCGACAAGATCATCAACGAACGGTTCAAGGGCGGGAAGTGATTCCGAGTTTCCAGTTCCGATGTCCGGTTGGCCACCGCGATACGGCGGCCGCCGACCTGTGCGCGCGTTTCACCGGGGGGTCTGAACCATGCCCAAGCTGAGATGGGCCTTCAACAGCGCGACGGTGATGGACCTGCCGTGGCCGGAGGAGCTGGGTTTCTGGCAGAGGTTCAAGTGGTCCGCAGCGGAACTGTGGTACGACAAGATTAAGGCGCGTCTCGATGCCGGTGAGACCTGCGCGGCCCTGGCGCGGCAACTGCGGGACGCGGGCGTTCGGCCGATCGGCGTAAGCGCGGCGGTGGTGTGGACGGAAAGCGAACGGCACGACGCGGCCGACGAGCGGTCCGAGCTGGCGCGGCGGCTGGACGTGACCGCTGCCGTTGGCGCGCCCGCGCTGACGGTGGTGGTCCTCGGCAAGGTCGGGCCGGATCTCGCACAGGAATACTGCCGGCTGGCGGACAAACTGCGCGCCGCCGGCGACATGGCGGCGGCACACAAGGTGAAGCTGAACGTGGAGTTCCTCGGCGGCCTGCCCATCGTCGGCACGCTGCGATCCTGCATCGAACTCCTGAATGCGGCGAACCACCCCGCGGTCGGGATGCTGTTCGACCTGTGCCACTACTACGTCAGCGCCAGCCACCTCGAAGAACTGCCCTTGCTGCCCGCGGACAAGCTGTTCCTGATCCACGTTGACGATGCGCGGAAGAAGCCGCTGGAAACTCTGAAGAACGACGAGCGCTGTTTTCCCGGCGAAGGGCTGATAGACGTGCCGGGCCTCCTCTCTCAGATCCGCAAGCTCACGAACTACGACGGCTACTTCAGCCTTGAGATCTATGACAAGGAGGTGTGGCGGCTTCCGGCGCAGGAAGTCTTTCAGCGTGCGGAGAAGAGCATCCAGTTCGTTGAGGAGCGGCTGAAGGTGTGACTGCATTTCCCGCGGTTAGACCGCAATCCGAAGCTGGCAACCCGAACGCCGCCGTGATTCGCGCGGGCCTGACGTCCGTGACGTTCCGCAAGCTTGCTCCGCGGGAGATCGCGCGGCTGGCGGCCGAAGCCGGGCTTGCGGGCATCGAGTGGGGCGGGGACATTCACGTCCCGCACGGCGATCTCGCGGCGGCAGCACGGGCCGCGGCGCTCACCCGCGACGCCGGTCTGCAGGTCGCATCGTACGGCTCCTACTACCGTGTAGGTCAGGAAGAGCCGGACACGTTCTCGCGCGTTCTGGAGACGGCCCTGACGCTCGGCGCGCCGATCATCCGCGTCTGGGCCGGACGCCTCGGGTCCAGTCAGGCGGACCAGGCTCATCGTGACCGGGTGGCCGCGGATGGACGCCGCATCGCGGGCCTGGCGGCCGAGAGGGGGATTCGCATCGCGTGCGAGTGGCACGGGAACACGTTGACCGACTCCGCCGCGTCGGCGACGGCGCTCTTCGACGCTGTCGGGCATCCGGCGTTTCAGACGTACTGGCAGCCGCATCAGCGCATGTCCTGCGAAGAGTGTCTGCGCGACATGGACGCGGCGCTGCCGCGCCTGGCCGGGCTGCATGTGTTCCACTGGGATGAGCAGCGAGCGCGCAGGCTGCCGCTGCAGGAAGGCGAGGCGGCGTGGAAGCAGTACCTGGCGAAGGTGGTCCGTGGCGGCCCCCTCGCCCTACCCTCTCCCCGCGGGGGAGAGGGGAAGACGCCGCGCAGCAGCCTGTTCGTGTTGCTTGAGTTCGTGGTTGACGACAGCCCGGAGCAGATGCTACGTGATGCAGAGGTGCTGCGTTCCTGGCTGGCCGCGCTGTGACATGGGCGAGATGCCCATGCCACTATCTCACCTCGAAACGCGCAGGGGCCAGGGCGACGCTTTCGCCGCTGCGGTAGTACTCGTAGACGCGGCCGGCGTGAGCGGTGAGCGTGCCCTTTGCGCCGGCGTAGAAGCGCGCCGCCAGCACCGCTGACTGGTCGGCCGCGAGATCGGGCAGGTACAGGCGCAGCTTCCGTCCGGAAATCTCCCAGCGGGAGAGCACGCCCTTCTTCTGGAGGGCGTCGAGGTCTTCGGGATCGGGAGTGAAGCCCGCGGCCAGACCCCATTCGACCATCGGGACTTCGGCGCGGCGGCCGCGCGAGAAGACCGTCAACGTGCTCATCGAATCGGCCCAGTTCGACCCGCTCTGCGTTCGCCGCGCCAGCAGGAAGCTCCAGCTCATGAGCGAGTCCAACTATCGCTTCGAGCGCGGCGTGGACCCCGTCGGGGTCGACGACTCGTCGCTC
>JAPLOD010000927.1 GCA_026692735.1 Planctomycetota bacterium
CGCCCACATGATGTAGCGGTGCATCTGGATGAGGTTCCGGCGGCTCTTGCAGGCCATTTCCTCGACGTGGAGCTTGTTGATCCAGCAGAGCGCTGCGCGGTTGGGCTGCAAGCCGGGGAACGCGCTGAACCGAAACTCACCGGCCGCGCCGCTGCATTTCTCGGCGACAAGCACGTACGGCTCGCCGGCCAGGAAGGTGAGGGTGGCCTCGTAGGCGCCGCCGCCCTCGAGGTCGTACTTGAGGCGGAGACGCCGCATGAGCGGCCCCTCCTCGAGCCATGTCGCCGCCAGCCCGGTCACCTGCCCGCCGCCACGGAATGAGCCTTTGCCCAGCCACACGCCACCGGGACCTTTGACAGCCAGGATTGGCGCGGGAGCCGCCGAGATGGCCATTGGCACAGGCTGCGCCGTGCCCACTGGCACCCGGAAGCTCGCGGCGCCCGTCGAGACTTCCACCACGTTTCCGTCGGCTTTCTGAACGGAGAACGGCGAGTCGAGCTGGGGCGGTTTGGCGTCCTGCTCGCCCCCGAAAAGGAAGTAAGCCACACTGGCAGAGGCGGGCAGGGCGCTGAAGAAGGTAAGGACGCCTCGTCGTTCGTCACGCGGCGCCAACTGAAAAGGCACAACCTGGCCGCGCTGGTCCACGAGCCGCAGCGACGAAGGCTTCACGCCCGCCGGCAGCTCCACCTCGTAATGGAGGGGCGAGCGGGGCCAGGGGCGGCCCGTCCAGTCGCGGAGTGCGAAGGTGCGCAGATGGCGGCGCGCCACGCCGTCGTCATTGGCGAGGTCGGGCGGCGTGGGGTCGGGCAGACGCCGGAGCAACGGACGCCCAAAACGGATATCCATCGTCTTGTGGTCGTTGAGCTCCAGCGGGAAGTCCTTCGGGCCGAAGGTGGTGGAGAGACAGGTCACCGGATCGTCGGGCCTGGTGGCTGCGAGGAACTCGTAGTGCGTATGGTACGGGAGATTGCGGAAGACGAAACGGCCCTGCGCGTCACTCTTCGTTCGGGCCATGATGAGGTGATCGCCCTGGTCGCGGAAGGGCGACGGGCGAGCGAGGGTCAGCGTGGCGCCGGCGATGGGCTGGCCGCCTTTGTCCAGCACTTGTCCCTCAAGCGATGGCATGCCTTTCAGATTGCGGTCAATGTTGCGTTGAGTGCGCTCGCCGACGAGGGCGCGGATGCGCGTCATCTCCGCCGCGGCCAGATCGTATTGGCCGTCGAGCTGGTGAAGCATGGGCAGGCTCAACTGACACTGCTCCGCCCATTTGCCCTTCGGATAGGTTTCGAGGTACCACTGGTAGACTTTGCGAGCCGCCTCGATGCCTGCGCTGCGAAGCTGGCGGAGCGCCAGGGCGTCGAGAGCCTGGCACGCCCAGTCGTGGTCGGGCCATTCGCGGACGATATCGTACGGCACTTGCAGCGCCTCGGCGTCCATCCGCTGCAGTCTCAGGTTGTACGCGAGGCGGTCGTACATCGCCTTCTTGATCTCGGGGGTCTTGGCGTTCTGCACGGCCTGGCGCTGGAGGTCGAGCGACTCTTTGCCCCGGCGGCTGCGGCGGTACACGTCGGCCAGAATGTCGAGGAGCCGCGAGTCGCGGGGGAAACGTTCGAGGGCCGCCTTCACGACCTCCTCGGCGCCGCCGATCCAATCGCGCCGCTCGTTCAGCAGCGGACGGGCTGCGCGGTCCACCACCTCCGCCGTCACCTTGTCTCCGTAGCGGGCTGCCATCAGCTTGTAGTAGTCGAGGGAGCGGTACGCCTGTGAGTCGCGGATGGCGGTGACGAAGAGGTCCAGGCCTTCTTTCTCGGGGAAGTCCGCAGGGAGGGCCTCCAGCGCTGCGATCCGCTTGTCGCCCTCCGTGGCGCCGACGAGGGCCTTGTAGACGGCGACGCGCTCCTCGGGTGTGAGTTCGGCTTTGAGCAGCGCGCGGCATTCCGCCTCGACGGCCGTCGCGTCGTGAATCTTCTCCAGCGAGTGGAGACGAGCGAGCCGGGCCTGCGCCGGCTCGGCCCGATCCGCTGCCTCGCCGGCAGTGCCGGGCGCCGCGCAGGCGAGACTAGCCGCCGCGAGACACCACACGACCCGGAGCGCAAGCACGCGAAAGCGCGGTATCTTCATGTGCTGCCCTCCTCGCCAGGATATGCGGGCGCAACAGGGACCGGGGCACCGGCAGCATGGCCAGCCTACCTACCGTCTACACCGGCTACCAGCCGTCCCGCGCGTGCCCCGAGGGGTTGCCGTGCTGGTCGGAAATGCCGGCTAGACTTCTCCATCCGTCCTTGTTGCACCCATGCGCTCCCGCTCGCGGGCGTACACCTCGAAGTTCTCGCCTTCCCTCTCCTCGGGATCCACATACTTCAGCCAGATGGCGCTCTCCTTGCGCGCGCCGGCCAGTTGGCGGCGGCTGCCGTCGGGCTGCCGGTCGCGCGCGTGCCAGATCACCTCGCCATCCTGGAGGAAGATGTACTCGCCGGCGTAACGGTCCACGAAATGCTGCCGGCGGCTGAGGAAGTGGAGAGCCTGCTCGCAGGTCGTGCGCCGCCAGCTTGCGACTACCTCCCGGGGGTCGGTGGGGTCCGAGTCGAACTGTAGCCAGGGCCTCTGCACATCATGGGTGAAATCAACGTTGCCCAGGTCCACCGTGCCGAAGCCGGCCTCCGCCGCCAAGCGCAGGTGGCTGCGGTCGCGCCGGAAAGGCGGGGTGGGCCAGTCGGCGGCGGGATCGTGCCCCATCAAGGACGCGACGCAGGCGTCCGTGGCGATGCAGTGATCGCCGGCGGCAAGAGTGTTGCAGACGCGGGCCTCCCCGCCCCACTCACGCCTCGATTGCCCCACCAACGCGTCCACGATGTTCAGGCAGGGCTGCAGAAGCCGGCCGAGGTCCGCCAGCACGAACGGCAGCCGGACAAGGTGATGGAAATACGTGCGTGGCCTGTTCTGGGGGTGGATGGGGCAGAGCCCGAAGAGGTTCTTGGTGCAGAGCGTGACGCCCATGAAGGCGTGGCTCTTCAGCTTGGCCACCGAGACGAGCGCGTCCACGTCGCGGAAGCAGCGGTTGAGCTGGTAGCGCCGGAACATCAGACCGCCCCCGGGGACCTCGTACCAGTCCATTGCCTGCCTGCTGCACTCCACGTATTCCACGCCGAACTCCTGCAACAGCGGCCGGAAGTTCACGTCGTACCCGGCGTTGGGCCCCTCGGGGTGGTACGTGCTGTCAACCACCAGCAGATGCGCCCGAGTGCGCTCGCGCAGAAGGCTCAGCACGGCGCGCAGCACCGCGTCGTCCACCAGTTCCTGCCGCCGTCCCGCCACTCGGCGAATGTGTTCCGGCTCCCACACCGCGTTGAATTTGATCGCGATGCGCCGCGCCCCCTCCAGGCGGCGCCAGGATCTGGCCAGCGGCGCCGTGATGCGGCGCAGTGTCTCGTCTACCTCCGCTTGAGGCGCCCGATGATCGCAGTGAGCCGCGCGCGCGGCATACTCTTTCACGCCATTCCCCTCTTTCGTCATCCCGCGCATTCTACCAGAATTCGGCCGGGAGATGAGCTCCGAACCGCCACCCTCTCTCATAGCCATCCCGGCGCGTGGCGCTTTCGAGAGCAGGTTGCGCTACGGCGCCATGGCCATAGACTGGAGGCATGATCTCAAAGCGGACGAAGTATGCCCTCAAGGCGATGCTTGCCCTCGCGGACCAATACGAGAAGGGCCCCGTGCTGATCGCCGACCTGGCGGAACGTGAGGGCATTCCGAAGAAGTTCCTCGAACAAATACTGCTCGATCTCAAGAACGCGGGCTTCATCCAGAGCAAGAAGGGCAAGGGCGGCGGATACTTCCTGCGCAGAAGGCCGCGGGAGATAAGGCTGGGGCAAATCATCCGCATGTTCGACGGCCCTCTCGCGCTGCTCCCGTGCGTCAGCCAGACCGCGTACCAGCGCTGCTCCGAATGCCGCGATGAGAGGACCTGTGGCATCCGGCTCATCATGAAAGACGTGCGCGACGCCACGGCTCATATCCTGGACAACACCAGCGTCGCCGACGTTCAAGAACGCGTGGCCGAGGTGCTCGAGGCCGATAGCAAAGCGCTCTCGTTCGAGATCTGATCCCCGGCTCTGCAGTGGATGATCGCCGTCGGGCATAACAGGAGCGGAGCATGCGCAGCACACGGATCAGCGCCCGACTCTGGGCGACGGCGACCGTCGGGGTCGCTCTGTTCTGGGCACTCTCCGCCGCGAACGGCGCGGAACCGCAGAAGGAGCCTGCCATGGCAACCACGGACCAGGTCCGTTCGCCGGGCAACACCGCGTACCATGTGGACGCGAAGTCCGGCGACGACGCGAATCCCGGCACCGCGCCGGACAAGGCCTGGAAGAGCATCGCGCGCGTGAACGGAACGGCCTTCGCGCCGGGAGACAAAGTGCTGTTTGCCGGCGGCCAGACGTTCAAGGGCGCGCTGAGCTTCGGCAAGGCCAGCAGCGGCACGAAGGACAAGCCGATCATCGTGTCGTCGTTCGGGCAGGGGCGGGCCACGATAGACGGCGGCTCGGGCAGCGGATTCGCGCTCACCGACTGCGCCTTTGTCACCATCAAGGAGCTGAACTTCGTCGGCTGCGGGCGGAAGAACGGCAGCGACGGCACCGGCATCCAACTCACGCGTACGAAGAACATCGAGGTGGACTCCATTGACGCGAGCGGCTTCCGCAACGCCGGCGTCGCCACCGGCGGCGACGAGAACACACGCATCACGCGCGTCTACGCGCACGACAACGGCTTCGCCGGCATCACCACGTGCGGCGGTTACGGCGATGTACCGCGCACGAAGAACCTCTACATCGGCCGCTGCGTGGCCGAGAACAACCCCGGCGACCCGAAGAACCTGAACAACCACAGCGGCAACGGGATTGTGGTCGGCGGACTCGACGGGGCGCTCGTCGAATACTGCGAGGCCATGAACAACGGCTGGGATATGCCGCGCAAGGGCAACGGCCCCGTGGGCATCTGGGGCTGGCAGTGCGACCGCCTGACGATCCAGTTCTGCATCGCGCACGACAACAAGACGCAGAAAGGCGCCTACGATGGCGGCGGCTTCGACTTCGACGGCGGCATGACCAACTCCATCCTCCAATACAACCTCTCCTACAACAACCACGGCGCCGGCTACCTGCTGTGCCAGTATCCCGGCGCGTCACGGTGGCAGCACAACATCTGCCGCTACAACGTCAGCGTCAACGACGGCTTGACCAACCACGACAGCGGCCTCCACTTCTGGGCCGGTGGGCCCGAAATCTCCGACGCGCTCGTCTACAACAATGTCATTGTCAACGGCAAGCACGCCGTGAAGTCCACCCACGACATCGCTGGCCTGGTCTTCCGCAACAACATCTTCATCTCTGACGGCGAAAGCATCTCCGGACCTCTCCACAAGGCGCGCTTCGAGAACAACCTCTACTGGCCCCGCCAGAGCCGCGCTGTCTTCGGAGGAAAGACGCTGGAGGAATGGGCCAAGGCGACCGGACAGGAACTGGTGGACGGCAAGCTCGCAGGCCTCTTCGCCGACCCGAAGCTCGTCATGCCGGAGAAGGATCAGAAGCTGCCCACTGATCCGCAGAAGCTCGCCGCGATGGCTTTCTACCGCCTCCGGGAGGGCTCGCCGTGTCTGGGCGCAGGGGCAGCGATCAAGGACAACGGCGGCCGCGACCTCTTTGGCAACCCCGTGCCGGACGCCAAACGGCCTTCCATGGGCGCGCATGAGCCGGCCGCGCCACGATAGGACGGGGGAGAGCGCCTCGCTGGAGTTGCGGGTTCAGGGCGCCGTTGTCAAAAACACCACGCCCCGCGACGGTAAAGCGACCTCCACGCCGCGCTGCAGGTCCGCCTCCGCCTGCAAGTCTTTCGCCTTCGGAAAGCCCTTCTCATCCACGGGCCTGTCATTGTCGAAGTAGTGGTAGCGTGTGAGCGCCGCCGTGCTTTTCGCGGACGGCAGTCGCACGGTGACCTTGCGATCCGCATCAGCGTTGTTCACCAGCATGATGGTGACGTATTCCTTTCCCGCGATCGTCTGCGTTCCCGCCACCGCCCGGAAGCCCGGCAGGTCTGGCGCGCTGACAGCAACGATGCGCGATCCCTTCGGGAACAGCCGCGACATCAACGTCCACGTGTAGAACCACGGCCGTACGTTCTCCTCCTCCGGGCGGCCCATTTCCGCGCCCTGAGTGTTCCAGAAGCCCCATACTTTCAGCGTCTTGTCGTCGGGCGGGACCGGGTGGTGGTTGCCGTTGACGCAGTGCATCGCGTCGTCCAGGTCCCAGGCGCACGCGCCCATCCAGCCGGCCCGCGCCACCTGCGCCATGTAGTCGGCCATGAGCACGCCGTAGACGAACGTCTTCACTCGCGGCTGCTGATCGCCGTTGCAGCGGCCCTCGAAGACGCCGGCCTCGCCCAGGAAGCGGCGCTTCGAGTCGGCCTGCGGGTCGGTCCTGAAGAGCACCTCGCGCTTGTTGGTGAGCAGCTTCTCGATCTGTCCGCCGAGCACTTCCTTGTCCATCACGTACCAATGCATCTCCCACGCGCCGATCTGCTCGCGCAGCTCATTGGCGCAGCGGTCGAGCCAGTTCCAGTCGCCCGAATTGTCGGGCCCCGCGATGGGCAGCGACGCCAGTCCCCTCCCGTCGAATTCCTTACGTAGGTTGCGTATCCCCGTCGCCCACGCGGCATAGTCCACCTTGCCCGCCGGCCACATCCAGCCGCCGTTTGGCTCGTTCATAAGGTTGTAGTACTTGATGACGGTGTACTTCTTCACGGTCGTCAGGTAGGTGACGAAGTCCGTGACGATGCGCGCCCAGCGCGGGTCGGCCGGACTCGCCACGGGCTTGCCGTCAGCAGACTTCATCCCGTTCGGCCACGACCATTCCCCCAGCATCACGTCAACGTTCCGCGATTGGGCGTAGTCGAGAATGGCGAAGAGCTGGCCGAGCTTGGCGTTCGCCGCCGCCTCGCCCTCGCTCCAGACGTACTTCGGATTGCCGGCCTCGTCGAAGCCCCGGCAGTAAGCGTGCGCCATCCACATCACGCGGAAGAACGTGGGCCGGCAGTAGTCGAGCCGCTCGAGCGTCAGCTTCCAGTCCGCGGGCGACGGCCGATAGTAATCGTAGGGGTCCCACTGGATGCCAAAGCCCATGAACGGGGCAACCACCGTCTTCGTCGCATCAACCTCGATGTTGCCCGGCATCGTCGTCTCCTGCGTCTCGCCGGCGCCGAGGAACTGTGTAACCACGAAGAACACGAAGAAGAGCTTGGGCGTGTTGCCCCTTCGCGTTCTTCGCAGTTCTCGTGGTTCGCACAAGCTGGCTGTCATCACGCCCGGTCTCTCCATGCTTTTTACTCCAGACACAGCACCACCGTCGTCATCGGCGCCACCTTCGCCGGCCCGCTCAACTCGATGGTCTTCCCGGAGATCAACTCCGGTCCTTACTTCTTCTCCGCCCCCGTCGCCGGATGAATGGTGCAGACGGAACACTTTTGTTCGGTGAGGTACTTCGCCGCGGCTTGCCGCACCTTCGCCGTCGTCACGTCCCCCAGCATTCGCGCCAACGCCTCACGTTGCTGGCCGTAACGGTGGATGTTCATGCACGCCTGCAGGCCGGCATTGCATTCGATCATCGCAGGCGTTACGCCGGGCGGTGGTTGCGCCAGGAGCGCTGCCGGGTCTGGCACGTACGTGAGCGAGAAAGACACCTGTTTGCTGAACAAGGCGATCTGCTCGCTCGGGTTCGTGGCCCACTGGCTGACGCACGCGCGGAGTCTCTTCTCCACCGCCGCGAACGCGGCGCCCGGCCGCAGCGATGCCGACACGTAGAAGAAATTCCCTTCCGGTGTGCTCAAGTCCGCGCCGGCAAAGACCCTCCCCGTCTGCTGTATGAGTTCCGCGTCGGAGCAGAACTGCACCGTCTGCCACTGCGCGGCGGCCATCAGGGCGGCGTAATCCTCCTGACCGAAGTCCGGCAGCGGCCACGCCAGTATCAGGTGGCTGGCGTCGAGGTCCCAGGTCAGGTCGAGGTTCCCGGCCGCAGTCTTCACGGGCGGTGGCGGCAACGCCAGCGACTTGATGCCGCCGAGCTGCTTCTCCGCTTCGGCAAAGAACGCCTTCGCGTCCACGCCGCCGACGAGGCACACCGTGGTCTTGCCGGGCACGACCAGCCGTTCGTCGCGGTAGAGCTGCACCGCTTTCAGCTCCGCGCGCAGTACGTCGCCTTTAAGGTCCGCCTGTTTGCGCCCGTGGCGA
>JAPLOD010000928.1 GCA_026692735.1 Planctomycetota bacterium
GGACAGCGGCTTTGGCGTGGACCGCGTCACCATCCTCGAGATGTCCAACAACTGTTTCTCGGAGAAGCCTGAGCCTCCGTGGTGGGGCGGCTTCCGCCCCGAACCTGCCGCCAAGCACTGGCAGCAGGCGGCCGGAGGCAATCCGGGCGCTCCCGTGTTCATGGCTCGCGGCATGGGAACATGGTCGAACTGCGGCGTGATCCTCTTCTCGTCCGGGTTGGTGGGCACCGCCGGCACGTGCACAGGCAAGGGGAGCGACCCGACGGCGGTCCTGCCGCGCAGCAAGATCCCCACGGCCATCTCGGTGACCAACAGGAACGAGTTCGCCCTGATAACGGTCTGCGATACGGAACAGATGAAGGGCCAGGTGGCCGTCCTGGCGCTCGAAAGCAGCGCCAAGAAGACGGGGTTCGCCCACGAATGGCACGAAGACTACCCGTGCCTGCCCAACGTTGCCGTCTTCACCCGCGTCAAGCTGCTTGGCTTCGTGGACCTGCCGGGGATCGTGGCGCCGACAGGCATCTGCGCCGTCGGCAACGCCACGACCGCGCGCCTGAACGGCCCTGACGGGAACCAGGCCATGCTGAGCCAGTTCGACCTCACGAAACAAGGCACGCGAGACGGGTTCTCCAAGGGCAGCAACGCGCAGTACTCCAGCAGCACCGGCTTTGCCGTGGTGATCGCCAGACATGAGGACAAGGTGGCCTTCCTGGATCTGCAGCCGCTCTTCCAGCGCGTCCGCGAGATGTACTTCACGACCGACGAGAACTACCAGAAGACGCGGGACCTTGGCCCCGGCCCCAAGCAGTGGCCGCCCACCTTCGAGGGCGACCCCGCCTGGAAGCTCCCGGTCGTCGCCGTTCTCGATCAGCCTGAACCTACGGCGGTCATCGCGAGCATGGAGGGCGGCAAGAAGGCGCGCGCGTTCGTCGCCTCGCTCGACGGGCGAATCGGGATCTACCACGTTGGCGGCCTGGCCACGGAGGAACCCGCTCAGGCCACGGATATCAAGTGCACCGGTACGGTGCAGGTGGGCCGCAATCCGGTCTGCCTGGCCTACCAGAAGCACAGCCATGATACCCTCATCGCCGTCTCGCGCGGCGACCGCGAGATCGCGTGGGTCAAGTATTCCGAGAAAGACGCGCAGGTGACAAGACGCCTGAAGGACGCCCGCCTGCTCGATCCCGTCCACGTCGAAGTCGCCGACACGCACGGCATCGAGACGGCATTGTTGACGGTTGCCGATTTCAGGGGCCGCAAGATCATCAACTACCGTTGCGGGCAACTGCTCTTCGCGACCCAAGGCGGCGCGAAGTTTGGCATGGGGCCGGATGGCAAGGATGAGTTCGAGTGCGGCGGGTTCCTGGAGTTTCCCGGTTCGCCGTTCTGCATCAGCGCCACGAATGTGAACTAGAGGGAGGTGGTGCCACGATGACTGTTCTGCGCCGCCGGGCACCGTCAGCGACCCTCGCCGCCGCCATCTGTTGCGCAGTCGTGAGTTTTGCGCAGGCCGTCCGGGCCGAAGGCACCGACAACCATGTCCTTCATGCCGTGCCCGTCCCCGGCAAGGTCACCATTGACGGCAGCCTGGACGACTGGGACTGCTCGGGCCGCGTCCCCATCTGCTCCGACGTGACCCGCCTCTGGGGCCAGTACAGCGCCTGGGTCGCAATGATGTACGACGCCGAGGCGCTCTACGTCGGCGTGGACTGGTGCGACCCCACCCCGATGGTCAACAACTACGACCCGGACTTCGACATTGACCGGCGCAAGTGCTTCCACTCCGACTCGCTCCAGCTCCACTTCCGCACGGACCAGGCGCGCAAGGTCATCGGCTGGTGGTACACGAAGGGGCAACGCCCCGGCGTCATCGCGCTGAACGGCTGGTTCCCCTGGAACGATACCCCGATCGTCTACCTGGACGGCATCAAGGAACTGGGCATCACCGAAGCCTTCCAGAAGAAGCCCGACGGAAAGGGCTACACGCAGGAGCTGCGCATCCCCTGGAAGGCGATCGTGAAGAGCGGCCGGGCTTACCAGGCCGGCGAGAGCTTCGACTGCATGCTGGACCTCGTGTGGGGGCCCGACAGCGGCAAGGGCTGGCCCGTCAACCACATGATGGATTTGGTCCAGCCCGATGCAGTCCACACCGGCTGGTTCTGGGAAGTCCGCGAGATCTACGGCAAGGTGACGCTTGAGCCCGCCGGCAAGCTCCAGTTGCCGCCGCCCGAATTCCTCAAGTCCGCGGCGAAAGCCCCGTCGCGCCTCGCAGGCACGTTGCCGGTCCGCCTCCAACTGCCCAAAGGCGACTGCTCCTTTTTTGCGCTCGCCATCAACGACGAAGCGGGGCGGCGCGTGCGCGCGCTGCCCGGCGATTGCCGGGTCAAAGACTACCAGGTCGGCGATGACGCGCGCAAAGTCGAAGTCCTCTGGGACTGCCTGGACGACCACGGCAAACTCGTCCCGCCGGGGAAGTATCGGGTGGTCGGCCTGGCGCGAGCCGCGATCACGCCGGTCTACGAGATGTGCTTCTACAACCCCGGCGCGCCGCCGTGGGGCACGACCGACGGCCATGGAGCGTGGGGCGCGGACCATAGCCCGCCCACCGCCGTGGCCGCCGCAGGCGACTGGATCGTGCTGGGATGGGGCGGCGCCGAGGGAGGCAGCGGCGTCATCGGCGTCGGGCCTGATGGCCGCAAGAAGTGGGGCGAGCACCAGGGCGCGCTGGTGCTGGCGGGCGACGACCAGTTTGCCTATCTCATGCTCAACGACTTCTGGGCCGGCAAGCGCGGGCTCGCGCGGCTGGGCAAGGCCGACGGTTCCTACCAGCCGTTCATGGTTGACGGCAAGCTGCAGCTCCCCGTTGCGCTGGAGACAATCTTCGGCGGCAAGCCCCCCGGCGAGGTCCGCGGAATGGCCGCGCACGGGGGGAGACTGGTTCTGGCCATGAGCGGCGGCAGGCCGGCAGTGCCGGCTTCCGGATTGGCGGTGCTGGACGCCGCCACGGCCAAGCTCCTCAAGCTGCTGGATGCGAAGAACCCCGGCAGCCTGGCCTTCGACCAGCAGGGAAAGCTCTACGCGCTGCTTCGCGGACAGCTTCACGTCGTGGACCTGGAGACGGGCGCTGCCACGGCCGTCGCCACGCCAGGCGTGGGAGACGCGCGCGCCATCGCCGTGGACCGCGGCGGGAACATCGCCATCGCCGACATGGGAGCGGATTCGCAGGTGAAGGTGTTCACGCCCGCCGGCCAGCTCGCGTACACGGCGGGCAAGAAGGGCGGCCGGCCTCTGCGCGGCGCCTTCGATCCCGAGGCCATGAGCCACGTCGGCGCCATCGCCGTGGATGCGCAGGGGCTGCTCTGGGCCGTCGAGAACTGGGAATATCCGCGGCGCGTTTCCGTCTGGGGCAAGGATGGCTCGCTGGTCCGCGACTACATCGGCAACACGGCCTACTCGGCGTGCGGCACGTTCCTCCACGACCAGAATCCCGACTTGGCGTACGCTGGGCCGGTCGAGATGAAACTCGACAGAGCGGCACGGCGCTATGTTGTCACGCAGGTGTTGTGGGTGCCCGATCGCAGCAAGGGGGAGGGCTTCGAGGTCACTGGCGGGCTTCCGCAACCGCAGCGTTTCACCAGCAACGCCAGCGGTCAGCCGCGCGAGTACCTCTTCAACCACGCCTGGGACGCCGCGACCGCCTACACCGTCTACATGCTGCGCGGCGCCGGTCCCCTGGCACGTTGGCAGCCTGTCTCCGCCATCTGCCTGGTCGGGCACGTCACGGGTAGCATTGACCGCGGCGGGAAGGTCGAGAAGGAACCTTCGGGCGAGTTCGCCGGCCTGAACGCCTATGACGGCTGCTTCTGGAATGACGCCAACAAGGATGGCATCGCGCAGCGCAGCGAATGCGTCATCGTGCCCGCCAGGAAGCCGGCGAAAAAAGGTGGGGGCGGGGAGGGTCCCCTCTCGCTGCAGAACGGCTGGGGCGGGCGCATGGGGCGCGACCTGTCCATCTATTCCAACGGCATCGTGCGGTATAAGCCGCTCTCCTTCACGGACGACGGCGCGCCGGTCTACGGCCCGGATGGCATGGAGAAACTCGGCGTGTCCGACCATGGCGACCTGGTCCCGCTCGAAGAGGAAAATGTCCTGCTGGTGCTCAGCGGCACGGGATACGGCGAGACCAGCTATGTGCGGGGACTTGAGCTGGGCACATGGAAGGAATTGTGGCGCTACACGTCGTACCACCACGGCGTCCACGGTTCACACCACGCCACGATGCCCGAACCCGGGAAGATCATCGGCGCTCTGAAGATTTGCGGCGCGGCCTGGATCAACGCCGAAGTGGGAACGGTCTTCGCCATCCGCGGCAATCTGGGCGAGGACTTCCTGATGACGGCGGATGGCCTCTACGTCGGCGCGCTGTTCCGCGATTCCCGTATGCCGGGGCCGGCCCTGCCCGAACGCGAAGAAGACCTGGCCGGCAAGCCGGTGGGCGACCTGACCGAAGGCAGCGAGCCGTTCAATGGCTGGTTTGGGAAGCAGGCCGACGGCAAGGTGCGCATGCTCACCGGTATTCCCGGCCAGGCCGCGATGATCGTCGAGGTCAAAGGGCTGGACGGCATCAAGCGTTTCAAGGGGCCGGAGGTCGGCGTGGATCAGGCGGCGCTGGTCAAAGCGGAACAGGCCAATGCAGCCCGCATCGCGGCACAGACCGCGCGCAAGCAGTATGCGGTCAAGCGGGTGCTTAAGCCGCCCGCGATAGACGGCAGCGCGGATGACTGGCGCAACGTGCCGGCCTTTGGGATCAGCCGGGATGGCTTTCCCGAGAAGGCGCAGGTCCGCCTCGCCTACGACGAGCAGTCTCTGTACCTGTTCTTCGAGGTTGCCGACGAATCGCCGTGGCGCAACGAGGGCAAGGACTATGCCCGCCTCTTCAAGACCGGCGACGCCGTGGACCTGCAGTTCACAGTGGTCTCATCAGCTCAACCGCCTCCCTTGAGGGGAGCGGGCGAAGAGTCCGTCGGCCCCGCTCATCTGCGCCTGCTCTTCGCGCCGCTGCAAGGCAAGCAGGTCTGTGTGCTGATGAAGCCGGTGGATAAGGGTGCGCCTGCGGAGAAGGCGTACGAGTACCACTCGCCCGTCGGCGACAGGCATTTCGACCGCGTGGAGATACTCGCCGAGGCGCAGGTGGCCGTGAGGGTCGAGGGGCAGAAGTACCGGGTCGAGGCGGCTGTTCCGTTGCGGGCCATCGGGCTGAAGCCCACCACGGGGATGGTTGTTCGCGGCGATGCCGGGTTCATTTCCTCGGACGCTCAGGGGACGGTCAACGTTGCCCGGACATATTGGTCCAACAGGGCCACCAACCTGACCAACGACCTGCCGTCCGAAGCGTGGCTGTATCCCGCGGCATGGGGAGAGTTCAAGTTCGAGTAGTCTGCGGCGGGACACCGCGCGGGGAAGTGGGTTGTAGGGCGATCCGGTTCTACCGCCCCACGGAAGTGAGGTTCGGCCATGGTGATCCTCTTTTGCGACCGTTGCGGCCAGCGGATCACAGAGACCGAGCAGAAGGCGGGCCGAGTGCAGATCAACTCGGAAGGTATTGCCATCTGTGCGAAGTGTACCGAGGCACAGGCCGCGGCCCGGCCGCCGCAGGACGTCAGAGCCGGCGAGGCGGCTTCGCGTCCCACCGGCGCGGTGCTCAGGCCGTCCGCAACGCTACACGCGGAACGCGGCGCGAGACACACCGGCAGGTCGCCCTCCACAGCGGGCACGTCGTCATCCACCAAGACGGTTCTGATAGCACTGGCCGTCGTGGTCGCGTCAGCCATTGCGATAACCTGCGCCGTTGTGGTGCCTTCCCGGGAGTCGACAGCCGGCACACAGGCGGCGAAAGCGAATCCGCCCAAAGGCGATGCCGTCGTTGCGCAGAAGAGCACGGCGCCCTCGCCGTCTGGCGGGAGAACTCCGGCCGCAGTCGCTGCGCCGCGTAGCACGGGCGTCTCGCCCGTGGCCGAGCCGTCGTCGCCGAAGCCGGCGGCTCCGACTCCGCCAAAGCAGGAGGACGCCTACGACCCGCGCGGCGAGGTCGCCGCTTCGCTTCTGGCGCAGGCGCAGGCGTTCCTCAAGGCGAACCCGGATGACGTGTGGACATACCGGGACAAGCTGGAGACCCTCAAGGAGCGCTACGCTGGTACGGCGGGCGGGAAAGAGGCCGCTCGGCTGTTCGCCGAGATCAAGTTGCCGGAGGTGGACCCCGCCACCAATCCTATGCCGCCCGCCGAGAGCGCCTGGGTACGCGCCGTGCAGGTGCTCCCCCTCGTTGATCCGGCCAAGAACAGGCAGAACGGAAACTGGAGCATGGCTGGCTGCGTCTTGCGCTCCGACAAAAGCATGTGGGCGCGTTTGGCGCTGCCGTACCTGCTGCCCGAGGAGTATGACCTGCGGTTGACTTTTGCCCGGGTTGACGACACGGATTGCCTGCTGGTGGTGCTCGCACGCCGAGGGCGGCCGTTCATCTTCTCGGTTGGGGGCGCAAACAACATGGGCTGTTCCTTTGAGACGATCAAGGAAAGCCGCCGCGACATTCTCCCTACCAAGCTCAGCCGGCCCGGCGTGCTCTCCAATAACCGGCGCTACCAGTTGGTCATCCAGGTCAGGAACAAGTGCCTGCGCGCTCATCTCGACGGCAAGCCCATCGTCGGCTGCCAGGTTGACGACGAAGGCCTGTCGCTTGCGCCTGAACTGACCACGCCCCGGCCCAATCAACTGGGGCTGGCAACCTGGAACAGTGTGTCCTGAAAGACGGACGTTGAGGAGGCGGGCGCCACGCGCATCTGGAGGCCGGCACCGCCGGCTTGGCGTGCAGGTGCCGCCAGGCCCAGGAAACGAGAGGCAGACATGAAAGCACACACGCATGCGGAGACCGGCACAGCCCGTCGGGAGACCGGCACAGCCTATCGGGCGACCGGCACCGCCGGCTTGCGCTTGTCGGTGACACTCGCCGTTTTGCTGGCGACGGGTGCCACGCCCATCTGGAGCCCGGCGCGGCCGGCATTGGCGTGGAGCGCGGAGGAGAAGGTGTTCGAGCCGGCTTTCGGCCCCGAACAGGTAGCCTTCGATCTGACGAAGCAGATGGCGGGTGCCACGCCATCATTGGCGTGCGGCGCCGCTAGCGCGGCTGACCCGGAGCGCGTCTCGAAGGCGCTGGGCATCTACACAGGCGGAACCAATTGGGAAGAGAAGAAGTGGGAAGCGGGCAAGGTGACGCAGGCCGGCACGACGGTCTTTCAGTATTTGCTGGTCCTGAAGCAGCCTGTGGAAGTAGGGAGCATGTGTGCGTGCCCCGCGGACCTCGGCACGTACAAAGGCTCGCAGAACAACGGCGACGTCTTCTACCTGAAGCCAGGCGCCGCCATGCCGCCCAATCCCGCGGACGACGCGCAGTGGGTGAAGGCCGAGTTTGGCCCGGGGCAGCCCCCGGGGATGAGGTTCTTCGTCTTCCCTCCGGGGACGAAAACGCAAGCGTTCCTCTACAGGGACGTCCGTGTCGCGGGCCAGGCGACTCTCGACTACTGGCGTTTCTACAAGCGGCGTCTGTCCAACATGGCCCCCGCGGCGACGGGCTACAGCTCGGCCGGCGGCGATCCCGACACCGTGCCCAACGGCCAGTCGTGGGAAGTGAAGCAGCCCGATGCCAAAGCGCCGGCATGGTACATCCTCGCCTGGGATCAGGCGCAGGCGCTCTCCGGCGTGTTCCTGTATTCGAGTGTCACGAAGTACCAGTTGTTCGCGTACAAAGGCAATCCCCGCGGCAATCCGGCCATCGCTCCCGAGACCGACTGGGAGCTGCTCACGCCTGCCGTCGAGGAGAACAACACGCACTCCTTTCCTAACTACAAGTACTTCTACCGCTGGCTGGGATTGGCGGGCGCGACCACGCGTGCCATCAAGCTGCAGGTCCTCACTTCCGATGGCCGCGCATGGGTCTCTGGCCTCGCCACGCTCGTGGATCTCAAGAAGGAGCCGGCGCCCGTGATCGCCAGGCGCGATGCCGGTCCGCCGTTCCGCATCCGTGTCACGTGGCCCGACACGGGCGAGGCGGCGATGGCCCTTGACTCGAAGGACGGCCGCAGAGTCAGGAACCTGAGAGCGCAGGTCGAAGTGCGCAACGGCGCGGACGAAGTCGCGTGGGACTTGAAGGATGACGGCGGAAACTGCGTCGCTCCCGGGACGTACTCGTTCAAGGCCATCTGTGCGCCGCCGCTGGAGCTGCACTACCAGATGACGCCGTATCCGAACGTGGATCAGTTCTGGCCGGACCGCGTGCCGTGGATCACCAGCCACGAAGGTTGTCAGGGCTGGCTCTCCGACCACTGCCAGAACTGGGCC
>JAPLOD010000929.1 GCA_026692735.1 Planctomycetota bacterium
ATGAGTTTTTCGAACTCCTCCTTGCTGAACGGTCCCGCCATCACGCGCGCGCCGCCGGCCCACAACGCCGCAGCGCTCAGGCCCGTGACCTTGAGGAAATCCCGGCGGGCCTGGCCGGCGTTGCAGTCGCAGGCCGCGGACTGGCATGTCTTGGCGCGGGTGAATCTGAGCATACGCAATCCCCCAAGTGATGAGTGCCGAGCTGCCGTTTCCCAGCCGTACGTCCTGGTCCTCAGTGGGCAACGCTCTGCTTCGCGGCGCGCCGCTGCGTGAGAATCTGGTCGGCGAGCACGCCCACGAAGATCACGGTGCCCATGACGGCGAAGTTGAGCGAGCTGTCAATGCCGAGGAGGTTCACGAGGTTCTGGAGGACTTGCAGCAAGGCCGTGCCGATCACGATGCCAATGACGGAGCCTTCGCCGCCCCGCAGGCTGCAGCCGCCGAGCACGGCTGCCGCGATGCCGTAGAGTTCGTAGAAGTTGCCGAAGTTGGAGCCCTGGATTGAGCCGGTGTCGAAGACGAAGATGATCCCGGAGATGGCGGTCAGCGCCATGCACAGGACGTAGGCGCTGGCAATCACGCGGCGGGTGTTGATCCCGGAGAACCGCGCCGCATCCTCGTTCTTGCCCACAGCGAAGAGGTAGCGGCCGTACACGGAGCGATGCAGGAGCACCCACATCACCGCCGTCACAACAATGAGGATGACAAATGGCATCGGCACGCCGAGCGGCTTGGCCTGGGCCAGCGCCTTCAGCACGCCGTACTCACCGGCGCCGATGCCGAGCGCTCTATCGCCGGAGATGAAGCGCGCCACACCGCGATAGATGAGCAGGCCGCACAGCGTGACGATGAAGGGCTGCATGCCCACGCGAGCGACCATGACGCCGTGCAGCCAGCCGAGGGCCATGACGCCGACGACGATAAGGGGTGTCGCGAGATACCACGGCCAACCCCAGTTCTCCAGCATGATGGACATCACGATGCCCTGGAGCGCGAAGACGGAGCCGACGGAAAGGTCTATGCCCGAGGTGATGATGACGACGCCGAGGCCGATGCTGTAGATCCCATACATGCCGATGCGGCGGGCCATATTCTGCAGGTTGACGGCCTGGAGGAAATCGGGGTTCTTGATCGAGACGACCACGCACAACACGACCAGAAGCACGAAGATGCCGAGTTCCTTCTTCATCGTTCAACCCCTGAACACCGAGTATCCTCACGGGCGCGGCTGGGAATGGCAACTGACTTCCGGGCCGCGGGACTACGCAACCGGCGCCTTGCCAACCGCCAGGCTCATGATCCGCTCTTCCGAGAACTCCGTCCTGTCCAGCACGCCGGTGATGGCCCCTTCGTGCATGACTGCAATGCGGTCACTGACGCCAATAACCTCCTCCATCTCACTGGAGATCATGATGATGGCCACGCCGCGTTCCGCGAGGTCGCGCATGAGACGGTAGATCTCCGCCTTCGCGCCGACGTCAATGCCGCGCGTCGGCTCATCGAAGACGAGCACCCGGGGCGTCAGCGCGAGCCACTTGGCCAGCACGACTTTCTGCTGGTTCCCGCCGCTCAGGTTCAAGACCCGCGCCTCGACGGACGGCGTCTTCACCCGCAGCGATTCCACCTGCCGCACCGCCACCTCGTTCTCCTCCCGCCGGCGAATCAGGCCGAACGCCGCCCAGCGGGACAGGCCGGGCAGCGTGACGTTCTCGCGCACCGTCATCTCGGTGACAAGCCCGGCGCGGCGGCGGTCTTCCGGGACCAGGTAGATGCCCGCCCGGATGGCGTCATTCGCGCACCGGATTGTGAGCGGTTTGCCATCCAGGGCGATGGTGCCGGCCAACGGCGCGTCAACGCCGAAGATGGCCTGGGCCATCTCCGAACGGCCCGCTCCGACCAGCCCGGCGAACCCGAGGATCTCGCCGCACGCCAGGCTGAAGCTGATCTCATGGCGGGGATGCGCGCGCGTACGAAGCCCCTGCACCTGGAAGTAGTCCGGCCGCTTGGCGCCGGAGCCGTGGACATACATGTCCTTGAGGTCGCGGCCAACCATCATCTTGATCATGCTTTGATGGCTGATCTCGCCGCGGGCCAAACTCCCGGCGTTCTGCCCGTCGCGCAACACGACCACGCGGTCCGCACACTGCTGGACCTCATTGAGACGGTGCGAGATGTAGATGATGCTCACGCCCTGCTGGCGCAGGTCGCGTATGGTTTCCAGCAGGCGGTCGGTCTCCGTCACCGTGAGACAACTGCTGGGTTCATCCATGATGATGAGGCGCGCGTTCTGCGACAGCGCCTTGGCGATCTCGACCATCTGCTGCTGCGCGAGGGAAAGCTCGCGGAGGGGCGTGCGCGGGGAGACGTTCAGGCCGAGGCGCCGGAGATACGTCTCGCTCTCGCTGTAGATTCGCGGCCGGTTGATGAGGCGCAGCGGCCAGCCCCAGAGCGGCTCCCGGCCGAGGAAGCAGTTGGCCGCGACATCCAGGTTGTCGAGAACGTTGAGTTCCTGGTGGATAAAACCGATGCCCAGCTTGATGGCGTCGGCGACGGAGCGGATGGTGACCTGCCGGCCGGCGATATGGATGGAGCCCTCGTCGGCCTGGTGGACGCCGCCGAGGATCTTCATCAAGGTGGACTTGCCGGCGCCGTTCTCGCCGATCAAGGCCACGACTTCGCCGGGGTTGACCGCCAGCGAGACCGATTGCAGGGCGGTCACGCCCGGGAAGCGCTTCGTGATGCTCCGCAACTCGAGCAGCGCGTCAGTCACGACGGCCCCCTGGTATCGTACCGCCGGCGGGACGCCGGCGGCACAGAGCCTATTTCCCGCGCAGCTTCTTCAGGTTGGCCCAGAACTCGTCAACGTTCGCCTTGTTGATGGCGAGCGTGGGGACGATCTGCAGCTTGTTGGCCGGGATCGCCGACTTATCGCCGCCGCAGACCTTGGCCATGAGCTTGATCGCCTGGTAGCCGAACTCATAGGGCTGCTGCACGACCGTGGCGTAGATGGCGCCGTCCTTCACACCCTTCAGCGTCTCGTCTTCCTCATCGAAGCAGACGATCTTGACCTTCCCGACCTTGTCCGCGTCCTTCACGGCGCGCAGGATGGCCGGGCCGTTATAGCTCCACAGCCCGACGAGGCAGGAGACATCGGGGTACTTGGTCATCGAGTCGGCGACGTTACTCTTGGCGCGCACGCGGTCCCCATCGTCGGTGCGGCAGTCAATGATCTCAACCTTGGAGCCTTTGATCGTTTCCTTGATGCCTTCGTAGCGGTCGCGAGCATTCTGGGCATCGAGCACACCGACGAAGACCATGATCTTGCCGCCGTCCGGCAGGGCCTGCTTGAGGAGCTCGCCGGCCTGCTTACCGGCAGCGAAGTTGTCGGTCCCAACGTAACAGGCCCGGTTGCTGTCGGCGGCATCGCTGTCGTGAGTGATGAGCAGCACCTGCCTGGCCACATCGTTGAGGATGTCGGTCTGGTGCGCGGGGTCCACGGGGCTGATGGCGATGCCGTCAATGCCCTTGGCCAGGAGGTCTTCCAGAATCTGTTTCTGCAGCGCGGCCGAGTTTTCGGGCGGCATCCTGAAGGCGAGGTCCACGTTGCCGAGTTCCGTGCAGGCCTTCTCGCAGCCGGCGCGGGCAATGGTCCAGAAATCGGAAGCGTTATTGGTGACGTAGGCGAGCCGGAGTTTCTTGCCCGCAGCGCCCTTGTTGGCACCGTCTTTGGTTCCGGACACGGTGCCGGTGTCCGAGCCGCAGCCGACCAGGAAGGCCAACGCCAACGCCACGGCGAATGTGTATAGAATCTTCCCCACAGCATTCCTCCTTTTTCTCTCTGGGCCAATCCCACTCAGCGAAACCGGTGAGGTTACACTGGCGCGCCCCCGGCGCAATGGCAGCCTGCACACGATGCATTGTAGACGGCGGCAGTATCGCCGGAAGGCAAGCAAAGTCCAGATAAGACGGCGGCGAGGGACGCTGTCATACGCCCAAGCGGCGTTTGGCGTCTGCGAAGGGGATGCCCTTGCCCTCAGCCAAGTTCCTGCGCGCCTTGCGGATGCTCGCCCGGAACTCAGGGTGCCGGGTCACCATCTCGTCAACATCAATGCGTTTCTTCCGCTTTCGCATGTTCATTTCACATCCACAATCCCCACGTCAATGTACTGGCCGCCTATTGTCTGGTGGCAGTGGACGGCGATGATGTTCTTGCCGGGTTTGAGCGCGGCCTTGCCTTCCGGGGTCATCTCGGCTTCCTGATACTCCGAGACGAAACCCGCAACCTTGCAGGCCAGGACGCCGTTGACGTAGACCTCCGCGTCTTCGTCGTGATGTATCATGAACTGCGGGTCCTTGAGCTTGGCGTCCTCAAGGGCGAACTCGCGGCGAAGCCAGATGTCCGCCGTCTTCCATTCGGTGCGCACAACCGCGCCGGGCGTGCCGTTCGTACCGAAGCCGGCCGGGCCTTCTTTCCAGGCCGTCGCATCGAAGTCCGGCTTGAACCAGTCGGCGGCTGGCTTCTCAGTCGTGTAGCGCCAGGCGAGCGGGTCGTTCTGCGCCGTCGGCACCACCACACGGAATTCCGGCAGCGGAGGGAACTGGTTCTTGTGAGCCGAAAGCGCCGTCTCGGGATCGAGTTTGAGGACGGCACGGTCGTAGGTGTAGATGCCGTTGCACTCGGTCTCCACGTCGGTGATCTGCGTGTAGACCGACGCGCACATGCCGGGGTTGTCCTTCAGTTGCCACACTTTGCGGTACAAGTCCACGTAGCGCTTGGTGAGAGCCTTGGCGCTGGCCATGCCCTGGTAGCCCCACGTCTTGTTGGTCCAGGTGTGGCCGTCCACGCCCAGGCCCAGGCCGCCGAATTCGCCGAGCACGGCCGCGCGGTTCTCTTCGGGCTTCGGCGAACCGGGGCCGGGATAAGCGTGCATGTCAATCACGTCGCCGCACTTCTTGTCCGTCCAGCCGCTGGCGTTGTTGACGAGGCGCGACGGGTCGAAGTCCTTCACCCACTTGGTGAGGCGTTCGGTGTCGTATTGGCCCCAGCCCTCATTGAAGACCACCCACAGGATAATACTGGGATGGTTCCAGTGGCTTTCCACGAGCCGTTTCAGCTCGACCTCGAACTGCTTCTTGTCGTCGGCAGTCTTGTTATTGCCGCTGGGCATGTCCTGCCAGACGAGCAGGCCCAGTTTGTCGCACCAGTAGTACCAGCGCTCGGGCTCAACCTTGACGTGCTTACGGAGCATGTTGAAGCCGAGCTTCTTGTGCGCTTCGATGTCAAAGCGCAGGGCCTCATCGGTCGGCGCGCGGTACAGGCCATCCGGCCAGAAGCCCTGATCCAGCGTCCCGACCTGGAAGACGAACTTATTGTTGAGCATCAACCGCTGGATGCCGTTCTCATCTTTGCCGAGCGCGATCTTGCGCATGCCGAAGTAGCTCTTGACCTCGTCCACCGTCTTGCCGTCGCTCTTCAGTTCCACCTTCAGGTCGTAGAGGAACGGGGTCTCGGGCGTCCAGGGCTTGACGTCCTTCACGCCCAGAACCAGCCGCGGAAAAGGCAAAATAACTTCGGTCTCTTTGTGGGCTGCAACGGATAGCGAGCCGGTCTGAACCCCGTCGCTTCCCTCGATTCTGATCTCGGCCTTCGCGCCTGCCAGGACGCCGCTCATCTGTATCTCCACCTGCGATTCATCCAGCATCGGGATGATGTGAATGTCTGTGATGTGCGCTGCCGCGACGGGTTCCAGCCACACCGTCTGCCAGATGCCCGACGTGCCCCAGTAGAAAATGCCGCCCGGCCTGAGCACCTGTTTGCCGCGGGGCTGGCCGCCGGCGTCGGTCGGGTCCGTGACGGTGACGATGAGTTCCTGCTTGCCATCGGCCTTCAGCGCGTCGGTGATGTCCACGCTGAAACCATCGTAACCGCCGCGATGCGTGCCGAGTTCCTTGCCGTTGACGCAGACCGCGGCTTCCCAGTCCACGGCGCCGAAGTGCAGCAGGACGCGCTTGCCCGCCCAGTCCTTGGGGACGTCGAAGCCGCGCCGATACCGCAGCAGGCTCTTCTGATCGAACTTCTTCATCACGCCCGAGAGCGCGGATTCGATGGGGAACGGCACGAGGATCTGGCCGTCGTATTGTGCCGGCGCGGCGGCGTCCTTGGCCGTGACGGCGTAGTCCCAGAGGCCGTTCAGGTTGAGCCAGTCTTTGCGGACCAGTTGCGGGCGGGGGTATTCAGGGAGCGCCTTGTCAGGGGTCACGTCCGCCGCCCACTTGGTCATGAGGGGGGCTTTGGCGGGCTGCCAGGCTTCGCCGGGAAGAGCGGCGGCACACAGGAAGGCCAGCACGATCAGCGCGATGCAAGGGCGCATGGTTTCTCCTCTAGAACGCGATGACAGGACGTTACCGCAAAATCTAAAATGCAAAATGGAAAATGCGGAATTGG
The DNA here is from genome assembly GCA_026692735.1 of Planctomycetota bacterium. Lineage (GTDB taxonomy): Bacteria > Planctomycetota > SZUA-567 > H5-PLA8 > H5-PLA8 > JAPLOD01. Next base: position 6,446 of record JAPLOD010000929.1, read on the forward strand.
CGGCGTTCATTTGGTCACCGCTACCGGCTGCTGGCTACTGGCGGGCAAGGGCCGGAAACGTGCGTTGCGCGACGGGGCAATCCCGGTCTAATGGCGGGCCTGGAATGCGGGAACGCCGATGCCGAATACCGTTGCAGATACCTACGCTGCGTTGAAACAGGCGTCCGAGCAGGCGCTGCAGCAAGCCTGGGACCCGAAGGCGATCCGCATCCAGTTCGGCTCGGCCACCTGCGAGAACGCGGCCGGGGCCCTGGAGGTCCTGGACGAATTCCGCAAGCACATCACGGCGTCGGGCCGCAAGGACATCGTGCTGCACCGCACGGGCTGCACGGGGCGCTGCAGTTGCGAGCCCATCGTGGGCGTGTTCCTGCCCGGCCAGTTGCCCGTGAAATACGAGCGCGTGGACCGCGAGCTGGTGCACAAGATCTTCACGGCGCACGTCCTCGGCGGCCAGCCCGTCACCGAGCGCATCCTTGACCGCGCCGGCGCGCGGGCGGCGGCGCGCTACGAGTTCCTGTTCTGCGGCGGCGACCGGTGCGGCCGCGAGCTGGAGACCAGATTCCAGCACGTGCTGGAAGCAAAGCTCCAGGCCGCGGGCGTGGACCTGGGAACCGTGAGCATCCATTCCGCGCACTGCTTCGGCCTGTGCCGCCTCGAGGAATTCGGCAAAGTCACGCACCTGCTGGTGCGCCCGTCCAACACGCTGTACAGGCTGCGGCAGGAGAGCGATGTCGCGGAGGTGGTGACGCGGCACATCGTCGGCGGACAGGTGGTCGAGCGCCTGCGGCTCGGCGACCAACCGCTGAGCCAGCGCTTCTTCGACCTGTACGGGGACGTGGCGTTCTTCAGCCGACAAAGCCGAGTAGCTCTGCGCAACACCGGGATCATTGATCCCGAAAGCCTGCACGAATACGCGCACTACCAGGGCTTCGCGGCGCTGGCTCAGGTGCTGGAACGCAACGAGCCCCGCGCAGTCATCAAGGAGATCGCGGCTTCCAAGCTGCGGGGACGGGGCGGCGGCGGGTTCCCCACGGGCCAGAAATGGGAGATGGCCATCAACGCGGCAGACCCCGTGCGATACCTCATCTGCAACGCCGACGAAGGCGATCCCGGGGCGTTCATGGACCGCGGGATGCTCGAAGGCGACCCGTTCAGCGTGCTCGAGGGGATGATGATCGCGGGCTTCGCCATCGGTGCGGAGCGCGGCTTCATCTACGTCCGCGCCGAGTACCCGATGGCCATCGAGCGTCTCGAGACCGCGATCCAGCGGTGCCGGCAGGCCGGGCTGCTGGGGAGAAGCATTCTCGGCTCAGACTTCGATTTCGACTTGGAAATCCGCCTGGGCGCCGGCGCGTTTGTGTGCGGCGAGGAGACGGCGCTGATCCATTCCATCGAGGGCGAGCGGGGCCAGCCGCGCATCCGGCCGCCGTATCCCACGACCAGCGGCCTGTGTGGCAAGCCGACAGTCATCAACAATGTCGAGACATTCGCCAACGTGCCGGCGATCATCCTGTACGGGGCCGACTGGTTCCGCACGCTGGGCACCGACAAGAGCGGCGGCACGAAGGTCTTCGCGTTGACCGGCAAGGTGAACCATACGGGCCTGGTCGAAGTGCCGATGGGCACGTCGCTGCGCGAGATTGTCTACGAGATCGGCGGAGGCGTGCCGGGCGGCAAGGCGCTCAAGGCGGTCCAGACCGGCGGGCCGGCCGGCGGCTGCATTCCGGCATCGAGACTCGACGAGAAAGTGGACTTCGACAGCCTGCTGAAGGCCGGGACGATCATGGGCAGCGGCGGCATGATCGTGATGGACGAAGACGACTGCATGGTGGACATCGCCAAGTATTTCGTCTCGTTCTCGCAGAACGAGTCGTGCGGGAAATGCACGCCGTGCCGTGAAGGGACGACCCGGATGCTGGAGATCTTCGAGCGCATCACGGGGGGCAAGGGCACCGACGACGACCTGTGGAAGCTGGAGCGGCTGGCGAACCTCATCAAGCGTTCGTCACTGTGCGGCCTGGGGCGGGCGTGCCCGAACCCGGTGCTGAGCACGCTGAAGCACTACCGCGGGGAGTATGAAGCTCACATCCGGGAGAAACGGTGTCCGGCCAAGCGCTGCGTGGCGCTGGTCCACTACGAGATCAACGCGGCGAAATGCGTGGGCTGCACGCTCTGCGCCCGGAACTGCCCCGTGCCGTGCATCGTGGGCACGCCGAAGAAGACGCATGTCATTGACCAGGCGCGGTGCATCAAGTGCGGGCGCTGCTTCCAGGCGTGCAAGTTCGGAGCGGTGGACCGGAAGTAGAGCGGAGCGAGTCACGAGGCGAGCGATGGCCAGCAAGATGGTGACTCTGACGATAGACGGCCGGCGCGTGGCGGCGCCGGCCGGGACGACCATCATGGCCGCGTGCGAGACGATCGGCATCCACATTCCGCGGTTGTGTTACCATCCCGACCTGAGTCTGGCGGGTTCGTGCCGCGTCTGCATCGTGGACGTGAAGGACATGGGCTTCTACATGGCCTCCTGCAGCACGCCCGTCTGGGACGGGATGCAGGTGGAGACCACCTCGCAGGAAATCCGCCGCGCGCGCCGCGATATCGTGGAGCTCCTGCTCGACAACCACCCCATGGATTGCCAGACCTGCGAACGCGACGGCAACTGCGAACTGCAGAACCTGGCCTATTCCCTGGGGGTGCGGGAGCGGCATTTCTCGGGCGAGCGGAAGCGCTTCCCGCGCGAGGATTCCAGCGCGTCGGTGATCCGCGACCCGGAGAAGTGCGTCCTGTGCGGGCGCTGCGTGCGCGTGTGCGCGGAAATCCAGGGCATCTACAACCTGAGCCAGCACGGGCGCGGCTTCAAGACCGTGGTGACGCCGGCTCACGGGGCGAAGATGGACGAGTCGGTGTGCATCCAGTGCGGCCAGTGCATCAACGTCTGCCCGACGGCGGCGTTCCTCGAGAAGCGCCACACGGAGCAGGTCTGGGGAGCTCTGGCCGCGGAAGGCAAGCACGCCGTGGTCCAGGTGGCGCCGTCCATTCGCGCGGCGGTGGGCGAAGGTTTCGGGCTGGCGGCGGGCACGCCGGTGACGGGCAAGCTGGTGACGGCGCTGCGGCGCATGGGCTTCGCCGCCGTCTTCGACACGGACTTCGGCGCGGACATGACGATCGTGGAAGAGGCGCACGAGTTCCTGCGCCGCCTGAAGGACGGGGGCCCGCTGCCGCTGCTGACATCGTGTTCGCCGGCCTGGGTCAATTTCATGGAGCGGTTCTACCCCGCGCTGATCCCGCATGCGTCGTCGTGCCGGTCGCCCATGACGATGACCTCCGTGCTGCTGAAGACCTTCTACGCGCAGCAGACGGGACGCGATCCGCAGCAGATCCACGTCACCGCCGTCATGCCGTGCGTGGCCAAGAAGTTCGAGATGGCGCGGCCCGAGCACCGCGAGCCGGACGGCACGCCGTACACGGACGCGGTGGTCACGACGCGCGAGCTGATCTGGATGATCCGCTGCCATGGCATTGATTTCGCGAACCTGCCGGACGGGGAGTTCGATGCGCCGCTGGGGCTGGCGACCGGCGCGGGGGACATCTTCGGCACGACCGGCGGCGTGATGGAAGCGACGCTCCGCACCGCCGGCGAGATGCTGACCGGGAAGGCCGCGGCACGGCTGGAGTTCACCGAGGTGCGGGCGGTGGAGGGCCTGCGGGAAGCGACGATCGAGATCGGAGAGCACAAGCTGCGCGTGGGCGTGGCCAACGGGCTGGCCAACGCCAAGGAACTGCTGGACAAGGTGCTGTCAGGGAAGGAGCAGTTCCACATCATCGAGGTGATGGCCTGTCCCGGCGGCTGCATCGGCGGCGGCGGGCAGCCCTACCCGCCGCGTGACGTGAAGGTCCTGGACCCGAAGCTGCTGGCTCTGCGCGCGGCGGCGCTGTACAGCATTGACAGCACGAAGAAGTATCGGCGTTCGCACGAGAACCCCGCGGTGAAGGCGGTGTACGAGCAGTTCCTGGGCGAGGCCGGCGGGGCCAAGGCGCATGAGCTGCTGCATACGAAGTACCAGGCGCGCTTGCCGCGCGGGGTGAAGTAGTCAGGCTGAACCCCCGTGAACGGGGTTCAGGGTTTTGGGTATCGGGTATCGGGTTTCGGGTTTCGGAACAGCGACGGGAACGCCTGGTGGAATCCTCGCGCCAGGAGAAGAAACGGACGGTTAGTAGTAC
>JAPLOD010000930.1 GCA_026692735.1 Planctomycetota bacterium
AACTTCGCCCGCCGTGCTTTGCATTCCGGTGTCTGCTCTGCCATGTCGCCGCTCCCCAAACTGTCCCCCACAGTTCAGGTATCGGCGTTTTGCCTCAGCAAGTCCGGTGATGCACACGCACGCGCGCGCTGTAGGGCTTGATAATTGACAGCCTAGGGGCGCGGGATACCATCGAGCCGATGCAGGTCATCATCAGCATCACCACAGGGCCGTTCAAAGGCAAGACGTTCGTCTTTGAAAAGCCGGATTGCCTCCTGTTCGGCCGCGCGCCGGACGCCACGATCGCCATGCCGGACGACCATTTCCTCTCGCGGCACCACTTCCTGTTACGGATTGCGCCGCCGGACTGCACAGTCACCGACCTCGACAGCAAGAACGGGACGATGGTCAACGGCGTACGCTACGGCGGACGCAAGGAGGCCGCCCCCGGCGTCAAGTGCGCGCCGCCGGGCGTCAAGGAAGTGGCGCTCCGCAACAACGACACGATTTCCGTCGGCAAGACGACGCTGTGCCTGACCATCCAGCCGGCGCCCGCGGGCGCCAAGCCGGCACAGCCGGCGGCGGCGCAGGCCGCCCCGCGGCCGGTTCTTTGCGCGAACTGCGGCCGAGAGGTGACGGCGGAGGCAGGCGTTCGAGGCCAGGCCGCTAATGCCGAGTACATCTGTCGGCAATGCCGCGAAGCGCAGCTTGCCGCGCCGCCAGCACAGGCTCCGGCAGCCGGGGACCAGGAGTCCGCCGACAAGAAACTCGCGGGCAAGCCGCCGGCCATCCCGGGCTATTCCGTTGACCGGGAAGTGGGCCGAGGCGGCATGGGGATCGTCTACTGCGGCACGGAGCTTGCGACAGGCCGCCAGGTGGCGATCAAGACGATGCTGCCCACGGTGGCAGCCGAAGCCGAGCATGTGCGCTCGTTCATGCGGGAGATCGAGGTCAACCGCCAGTTGGACCACAGGAATATCGTGAAGTTCATCTCGCACGGCTATTCCCAGGGCGTGTTCTACTTCATCCTGGAATTCGTGGACGGCATGGACCTGGACGATTTCGCGGGCTACTACGGCGGCACGGTCCCGCTCGAGGTTGCCGCGCCGCTCATGCTTGGCGCCCTGGACGGACTGGCTCACGCGCACCGCGCGCGCATCAAGGCCGCGGTCGCCGGGGAGCCGTCGCAGTTCTTCACCGGCGTCGTGCACCGGGACATCAAGCCCGCCAACATCCTGCTGGCGCGCGACGGCAAACGCTTTGTGCCCAAAGTGGCCGATTTCGGCCTGGCGAAGAGCTTCGAGGCCGCCGGCTTCACCAATATGACAGCCGACGACATGACCTGCGGCACCCCCAGTTACTGGCCTCGCGAGCAGATCACGCACTACCGCTACCTGCATCCGGCCAGCGACGTGTTCTCCATTGCGGCGGTGTACTATGAGCTGCTCACGGGCCGGCGCATCCGTGCCGGTCTGGAGCGGTTGTACGAGGACTGCCGGAAGAACCACACCAAACCCAGGCTGGCGGACCTCGTGGTGGCGATCATGACGGATCCGGTGCGCAAGGTCAGGGAGGTCTCCCGGGACGTGCCGGGCCCATTGGCCGCGGTGCTCGAGCGCGCGTTGAGCGAACAGGAAATGCCGGCGGAGACGGACACGACCGGGATGCGCGCGCGGTTGGAGAAGCTGCGCTACCGCGACGCCGCCGAGTTCCGGGAGGCGCTGGCAGGCGCCCTGCGCCGCTCCGGCGTGGCGGTCTGAGGCGGCAACCGGGTCCGCACTGGCGTTGATCTGCGCGCGTCTGCGGTTACGTTCTGCGGACGGTGGCCACTAACCTGCTCAGGAACCTGCGAGGCAGCAACTCATGAGCCGCTATGACTGCTACGCCCTGTCCGAGAAGGGCGCAGGACGCAAGAGCTCCGGGGATTCCATGGCTACCGACGCGCGCATGGGCATCTTCGCGGTGGCGGACGGCGTCAGCGGCCATGCCGGCGGCCCCCAGGCCAGCCGTGCCGCGGTGGATTCCTTCATGGGCACGGTGCGCGGCCTGTCTCGCGAGTCGCGCGCCGATGCGGCCGAACTGGAGCGGGCCGTCGGCGCGGCCGACCGCGATGTGCGGGCCGTCGGCGCAGCGGACCCGTCGTTGGCGGGCCTGGGGACGACGCTGTCGGCGGTCGTCTTGAGCGGCGGCATCGGCACGCTGGTTCACGCCGGCGACAGCCGTGTCTACCAGTTCAGCGCGGGCGCGCTGCGGCAGCTTACACGCGACCACACGCTCTTGGCGGAGCTGATTGCACACAACCTGCTGACCGCCGAGCAGGCCAAGACGCATCCGTTGCGGCACATGCTGGCGCGTTCCCTGGGCGGGCGGGACGCGGTCGAAGCCGACATCGCCGATGTTTCAGTGCAGCCCGGTGACTGGCTTATCCTTGCGACCGACGGGCTAGCCGAGATGCTGAGCGAGGAGAGGCTGCGGGAACTGCTCCGGGGGAATTCCGCCGGCAGCGCGCAGAAGCTGTGTGAGGCCATCATGGAGGCGGCGCAGGCCCGACCGCTCAAGGACGACACCACCATCGTGGCGGTGAGGTTCCTTGGCGGCAGGTCCTCGGTTCGCATGCGGAAGCCGTAGGGGCGCCCCCACGTGGGCGCCCGTAGCGCCGGCTTCACGGAGGAAGCGCGTTGAAGAGGTGGCTCAAGCCGACGAAGGAACGGTGCGCGATCACCGAGAAGCCCGTCCCGCTCAGCGCCTGGAAGGAAGGCGACGGCGGCAACCTGCCGCAGCGCATCGAACAGGACATACGAGGCTTGATGCGCCAGGTGGCCGAGGCCAGCGACGGTCTGTCGGAAGCCAAGCGTCAGCACAGCGACAAGACGCGCCAAGTGCTGCTGCAGGTCATCGAGGTGATGGACGGCTTTGACCGGGTCTTCAAGAGCATTCGGGCCAAGGAGGACAAGGTTACGCCGCAGACGAAAATCTGGATCGGCAACTTCCGCACGCTGAACAGGCTCCTGGACAAGCTCGTCCAGGAACAGGGCGTGAGCAAGATCGAGAACGTGGGACAGGGCTTTGACCCTCACTGGCACAAGGTCGCCGAGGCGGTCGCTGATCCCTCGAAGCCCGACGGGACGATCGTGGAGGAGGTCTGTAACGGATACGTGTGGCAGCAGCAGGTGCTGCGCAAGACTGAGGTGAAGGTGGTTCGCAACGACGCCGACGCTCCCGATCACCCGCCGGGGGAGAAGGACGACCTGAAGTAGGCGGGACTCTCCAGTCTCGCCGCGGGACTGAGAGTCCCGCCTACCGTGCGCGGCGAACCTGCTCGACTTTGTAGTTTCTGGCGGCCAGCAGCGCGACGACGCCCTTGTCGCCCACGAGGTGCCCGGCGCCGACAACGACAAAGTAGACGCCCTTACCCTTCAGGTAGCCGTCAACCTTCGCGGTCATCTGGACGTTGCGCTCGTCAATCAGCTTGTCGAGGACCGGTTTCATCTCGGGATGCTTCTGCAGCGGCTTGAGGACCATCAGATCGTTCAGCGCTTTCGCATCGCCGTTCTTCCAGGCGCCGACAGCTTTGTTGATAAAGTCCTTTACGTCGCCCAGATCGCCGAGCGTCTGAGCGAGGAACGTGTCCTGAAGCTCGGCGGAGAAACCGGACAGAAGGTTCATCTGGGACTCAATGGACTCGAGTTCGAGAACCTCCTTCTTGTCACCGGCCGCTTTGAGGAAGTGGAGGTCAATGCCGAGGTCGGTCCCGAAGCCCAGCTTCTGGAGCTCCAACATGGCGATGGTCGTCGCGACCATCCACGGCCGGAACTTGTCGAATGCGCCCGGCGGCATGCCGCTCTTCGTATAGTAGGCGTTGAGCAGGTCCAGCGTGGGCTTGGAAAGGCTCTTGGAAAGAGTGTCTTCGCCCTTGTACGCGCCTTTCTCCAGCGTTACGGCCTGCATTTTGGCCTTATCGGCCTTGCTCATGTCAACCTCGACGACGAGGTACTTCGACGCAGCGAACGCGTCCTCAATCTCCTGCGGCAGGGGGTAGAAATCCGCGGTGGCGACGTGAAT
>JAPLOD010000931.1 GCA_026692735.1 Planctomycetota bacterium
TACGCCCTGCGCGGCGAGGGCAAGCTGTGGGTCTACGATGCGAAGTCGCTCGCGGTCGTCTACAAGCAGTTGCTCGATCTGGATCCCTACAGGGACTACGACCATCCGGGGGTCACGCCCAGCCTGGCGTTCGCCGGCGGGCATATCTTCGCGGCCGATAACCAAGGGACGTGCGTGGTGCTGGAGCCCGGGCGCCAGTTCAAGCCGGTGGCCCGCAACCGCCTGGCGACGTGCGTGTCGCGCAGATGGGTGCTCGACCCCGACGAAATCTTCCAGAGCGCTCCGATCTTCGAGGGCGGGCGCATGTACCTGCGTGGGGAGCAGTACCTGTACTGCATTGGCAGGGAATAGCGCCTTTCAGCACCTATCTGACCGACACCCTCACCACGAAGAACACGAAGAACACAAATAAGGGCCCACACAACCACCCCCGCATCTTGTTCTTCGTGTTCTTCGTGGTTCAATGGCGGGAAGGTCAGAACCATGGGCAGAGGAGGCGCGGAGCAGTGACGACGATGCGGGCGATTATCGTGGGCACGACGTTGACGGCCGGACTGGCCGGCGGCGGCGAACTCGAGTTCAGCGATCCGGCCAACGTGCCAGCGCCACCGCCGCACGCCATCGGGTTTGTGAACCGCGACCCCAATCTGGATGCCTTGCCGGGGTTCAAGGAGCCGCCGCCCGGTTTCGGCGAAGTCGCCTTTTTCTGGTGGCTGGGCGATCCACTGACAAAGGAACGCCTGACCTGGCAGCTCGAGGAGTTGGCCGGCAAGGGCGTGATGGGGCTGCAGATCAACTACGCGCACAGCGACCGCGGCGGGCAGTCGTACGGCCTCACCTTCCCCAGCGACCCGCCGCTCTTCAGCGATGCCTGGTGGAAACTGGTCGGGTGGTTCATCCAGGAAGCGAAGAAACGCGGCATGGCGGTCAGCCTGAGCGACTACACGCTCGGCATCGGCCAAGGCTGGTCGGTGGATGAGGTCCTGAAGGAGAACCCGGACCTCACGGGCGCCGTGCTGCAGTCGCAGGCCAAGGATGTCGGCGCGGGCAACGTGCAGTGGCCGCTGCCCGCCAACACGCTCATGGTCGCGGCGCTGGACCCCGCAACCGGCGCGACGACCGACCTGCGAGAACACGTCACCAATGGCGTGCTCAACTGGACGGCGCCCGGGCCCAAGCAGCGCCTCGTGGCGGTTTGCGTGCAGCCGGTGCGGCCTTCGCTCGATCCCATGAACCCGAGATCCGGTCCGGCCTACGCCGCGAAGTTCTTCGGCCAGTTCGAGGAGCGCAATCCCGGCGAGGGCGGGAAGGGGCTGAACTTCTTCTTCTCCGACGAACTGGAGTTCCGGGTTGGCGGCAACTTGTGGACGCCGCGCTTTGCCGAGGAGTTCAGGAAGCGGAAAGGCTACGACCTGCTTCCCGAACTGCCCGCGCTCTTTCACGACGCAGGGCCGCGCACGCCGAAGGTGCGGCTGGATTACAGCGACGTCAAGGTGGCGCTCACCGAGGCCGGCTTCTTCAAACCGGTCTTCGATTGGCACCAGCAGCGCGGCATGATCTACGGGTGCGATCACGGCGGCCGCGGGCGCGACGTCGTCGAGTTCGGCGACTACTTCCGCACGCAGCGCTGGAACCAGGGCGCGGGTTGCGACCAGCCGGGCCTGGGACGCGACATCGTCAAGAACAAGGTGGCCAGTTCCATCGCGCACTTGTACCTCCGGCCGCGCACCTGGATCGAGGGCTACTATGGAAGCGGCTGGGGCACCAGCAGCGAACAGGTCGCCGACGCCACGTTCGCCAATTTCGCGCAGGGGCAGAACCTGCTCACTTTCCACGGCCTGTACTACTCGACGCACGGCGGGTGGTGGGAATGGGCGCCGCCCTGCAACCACTGGCGCATGCCGTACTGGACGCACATGGGCGAACTGTTGAAGTGCACCAGCCGCCTGAGTTACCTGCTCAGCCAAGGCCACCACCGTTGCGACGTGGCTATCCTGTACCCGGTCGCGCCGATGGAAGCGGGGTTGGGCGGCCGCGAAGCCGTCGGCGCCGCCTTCGGCGCGGCGGAGCACCTGTACCGCCAGGGCATTGATCTGGACTTCATTGATTTCGAATCCGTGGCGCGGGCAACGATTGAGGAGAAGGAGTTGCGCGTCAGCGGCGAGCGGTATCGCGTGCTGATCCTGCCGGCTTTGCGAGCCGTGCGGTGGTCCACGATCCAGAAGGCGCTGGAGCTTCACCGCGCCGGCGGCCTCGTCCTTGCTCTCGGCGCCCTGCCGGAAGCCAGCGACCGCGCCGGCCGGGACGATGCCGAACTCAACGCCGCCGTGAAGGAGATCTTCGGCGACGGCAAGCGTGCGGTGAAGTCGCCCGCCCAGGCGGGCGAGTTGATCACGAAGGCCTTCCCGCGGGACTTCGCGGGAGCGACCAATTCGCCGCAGTTCATGCACCGCCGCTTGGGCCCGCGCGATGTCTATATGGTCTACGGCACGCCCAAGGGCACGGAATGCGCCTTCCGCGCGACCGGCGCCGTCGAACTCTGGGACCCATGGACGGGCCGAACGCAGCCGTTGCCGGTGTTGGAGCAGAGCGCCGAGACGACGCGACTGCGTATGCCGCTGACGGAGAGGGAACCGCAGGCGATTGTCTTCAGCCCTGGCCAACCGGAGAAGGACGACGGCCGCCCCGCGCCCAAGACCGTGGCGTTGCCGATCGAGGGCGAATGGGCCTGCGAGTTCAAGCCGACACTGGATAACCGCTGGGGCGATTTCCGCTGGCCGGCCTTTGACGGTTTCATCGGTGCCGAGGCGCGCAGGTTCCGTTATCAGGACGAGACGGCAGCCAACCCCGGTTGGGAGAAGCCGGACGTTGACGACTCGAAGTGGCCGCGCGTCACATACGGCTTCGGCCCGATGCTCCGGCTACTCGGCCCGCTGCCGGCGGGCGCCGGCGTTGCGGGACTGGAAGCCAAACTGGCCGCCGCTCGATCATTGGACCCGGCCGCGAACGAGACGGCGGACGGCAAGACCTACGCGTGGAAGCCGTATCCCTTCTCCTGGCGTTGGGGCGTCGAAGGCGACCCGGGACACCAGGGCTACCACGGTCTGAAGGAGGAGATGTACGACGAGTTCATCCGCCTTGGCAAGCTGGTGGACAAGCACCGCGCGTACGAACGCGAGAAGGAGGACGGCGGGACGCGCTACTACCTCTGGACGACCATCGCGGCGCCGCAGGCGATGAAAGGCAGGCTGCTGGTGGGCGGGATGAAACCGGCGGCCGCGTGGCTGAACGGCCAACCCGTGGCGGCACAGGGCGGGGCGGGGGAGGCGCCCCTTCAGCAGGGGGCCAACGCGTTGCT
>JAPLOD010000932.1 GCA_026692735.1 Planctomycetota bacterium
GCGCTCGCTGGTGGCCCACCCGCGCCTGCTGGTGTGCGACGAGCCGACGGCGGCGCTGGACGGCGATACGGGGGCGCAGGTCATGGAAACCGTGCGCAACACGGCACTGGCGCCTGACCGCTGCGTGATCGTGGTCACTCACGACAGCCGCATTTTCAGGTATGGCGACCGCATGGCTCGGATGCTGGACGGGCGGGTTGCGTCGGTCGGTCCGGTGCCACAGGATGCCGCTCCCGCGGCGGCAGGGAACTGAGGGGTAGACGAAGCATGTGGAAGTGGGGCATACTGACCTTGGCTGTGGCCGGCACGGTACTGGGAGTGCGGCTGTCGCTCAACACCATCAAGCCGGAGGCCGTGCCACCGCCGGTACATGAGCCTGTCCGCAAGCCGTATACGCATGCCATCGCCGGCGCGGGTTTGGTGGAACCCGCGAGCGAGAACGTGGTGATCGGCGTCAGCGAGCCGGGCCTGGTGATGAAAGTCTCCGTCAAGAAGGGCGATAAGGTCAAGGCCGGCGACCCGCTCTTCGAGATAGACTCGCGGGCCCTGAAATCGCAGCTCGTCGCCGCCCAGGCGGCGGTCGCCAGCGCCCAGGCCGAGTTGGAGCGCGTCAAGGCGTACCAGCGCAAAGAGAATGAAGCGCCGCTGCGCGCCAAGGTCGCCGAGGCGACGGCCGGCGTGGCGGAAGCGCAGAGCGCCGTCGTGCAGGCGGAGGCCAGCGTCGTCGAGCAGGAATGGTCGCAGAAGGACAACGAAGCCAAGATGGTCCGCCTCGAAGCAACGGTGAAAGGCGGCGCCTCTTCGGAAGAGGAACTCGAACGGGTGCAGTACGCCGTGAAGATCGCCGCCGCGAAGGTGAAAACCGCGCGCGAGGCCGTGCGTGTGGCGCAAGTGCGCCAGGAGGTGGCCAAGGCGGTAGTGGCGGAAGCGCAGGCGGAGTTGAACACGTTCCTGGCGGGGGCATGGGAGCCGGACGTGAAGAAAGCCAAGGCCGCGCTGGGCGAAGCCCAGGCCAAGGTGGAACAACTGAAGATGGATATCGAGCGGCGCACCGTCTACGCGCCGCTGGACGCCACCGTCCTGCGCTTGAACCTGCACCAGGGCGAGTACGCCGTGGCCGGCGGCGTGGAACCGGAGAGCGCGCCGATGGTCCTCGGCGATTTCAGCGTGAAGCATGTGCGCGTGGACGTGGATGAGTTCGACATCAAGCGGTTCAAGCCCGGGTCGAAGGCCGTGGCGTTCCTGAAGGGCGACAACACGCAGCCGATCGCGCTGGAGTTCGTGGGGGTGGAGCCGTTCGTGATCCCGAAGCGCTCGTTGACCAACAGCCAGCGCGAGCTGGTGGACGTGCGGGTGCTGCAGGTGGTCTACAAGGTCGCCAACCCGCAGGCCGACGTTTACGTGGGACAGCAGTTGGACGTGTTTATAGAGGCGCCGCCGGGGGAGTAACCGCGGCCAGGACGGTCATGGGCCGGGCGCCCATGCTGCGGTGGGTGTGCATCACCGGACTTGCTGAGGAAAACTGCGGTGGTACTTTGCTCTCTTCACCTTGTGGTTCTGGTGGAACACTTTACTATACCGCCGTGGCTAGAAAGCCTCGTTTCGCGTTCCTCATCGTTGCGGCCCTGCCGCTGCTGGCGTTATTGTCGGGTTGCGAAGGCGTCCGCAAGCCACGCCAGGAAGAGAAACCCAAGCTGACGGCGTCAGCAAGCGGCAAGAACGAGCTGCCCGTGCTGGGCGGCGACCTCCTCGACGGCTTCGAAGGTCCCGAGAACAGCGTGTGGGCGTTCGATGCGGCGGACGACGAAGGCATCGCGGAATACGTCACCGAAGGCGTCACGCAGGGGAAGAAGGCCCTGCGCATCACGCTGCGGGACAAGGGTCTGCGCGGCAAGATTCAGCTCCGGCGCGACGTGTCGCTCGATCTGTCGCAGGCCAGCGCGGTGCTTGTGGACATAACCTCGTCGTCGGACCAGTTCTCGGCCGCTCTGGGGCTGAAAACCAGTGGCGACATGTACCAGGAGAGCAAGGCCGTCCAGTTAAGGAACGGCCTGAATCGCGAGGTGCGCTTTCCCCTGGAGGGCAACAACTGGAAGAACGCCCAATCGAAGTGGGAGTTCACAGGGCCGCCGGTGAACCTGCAGTCAGTCCGGCGCATGGTGCTGCTGTTCCTCACGAATGACGAATCCAGAGGCGTTATCCAGGTTGACAACCTGCGGGTCGAAGGCGCGGCGTTCCAGGAACCCGGAAGCGCGTCGGCGGCCTACCGCGAGTGGCGTCCGGAAATCCTGTTGATGAACCGGCCGCCGGAAGGCGCGTCGCAGTTCCAGACGATCGAAGTGCAGGTGGCGTTCCGGGCGAGCTACCGCGACATCTTCGACTCGGGCAACATTGCGCTCGGCATGCGCGTCGCCACGCCCAGCGGGAAGAACCTGGACGTGCGCGGCTTCTTCGGCGGGCTGGGGCAGCACGAGGGCGTCGCGCTGCGCAGCGTCGAAGGCGGGGCGCTGCCGCCGCTCTTCGGCCCGCTCGGTAAACCATCGGACAAGAAAGGCAAGGGCAAGCGCAAGGACAAGGGCGAGGGCGCCGCGAAGGAGGCGCCGAAGGAAGCGCCCAAGGAGGCGGCCAAGCCCGCGGAGAAGACCGAAGAGGAGAAGCAGGCGGCCGCTGCGGCGCAGAAGAGCGCTGAGGGCGGCGGAGAAGAAGAGGGCGCCGCGCCCGCGCGGCGTCCAACCGCATTAGTGCCGATCTGGCTGGTGCGCTTCACGCCGCAGGAGACGGGGCGCTACACGCTGCAGATGTACGTGCGCAATCCGGTCGGCGAGACGCGGACGCCCGAACAGTCGCTCGTGGTCGTGCCGGAAATGCCCGACCCGGCTCTGCCGGGCCGCAAGGGCGGGAACGTGCGCGTCTCGAGGCATGACGCGAGGCAGCTTGAGCTGCAGGACGACACGCCGTTCTACGTCTTCGGCGAGAATGTGTGCTGGACCACGGACTGGGCGCCGTACCTGAAGAAGATCAAAGCGTATGGCGGCAATACCTGCCGCGTGTGGCTCTGTCCCTGGGGCGTGAACCTGGAACGCAAACAGGAACCCGGCACGTACGACCTGCGGGAAGCCGCGCGCATTGACGAGCTGATGGACCTCGCCGAAGCCACGGGCGTGCGCATCATCTTCTGCCTTACGTACCACGGCGCCAACGGCGCCGACTGGGCCGGCTCGCCCTACAACCAGGCCAATGGCGGGCCGTGCACGCGGCCGCAGGAGTTCTTCACCGACTGGCGCGCGAAGCGGCAGTTCAAACGCCTGCTCTCCTATGCGGCAGCGCGCTGGGGTGCGTCGCCGGCGCTGTTGAGCTGGGAACTGATGAACGAGATGGACCTGGCTCGCTACGACAGCCCCGAGGAGGTGGTTGCGTGGGCGCGCGAGATGGCCGGGCACCTCGGGTATGTGGACGTGCACGGCCACCTGGTCACGGCAAGCGTCATCGGTACTCACTTCCAGCCCGAACTGTGGCAGGACCCGCGCCTGGATTTCATCTCCATCCACGGCTACGGCACGGACGTCACCAACGTGGTCTACCGCCATCTCTCGCCGCTCCGCACACTCAGCAAGCCGGTGCTGCTGGCGGAATTCGGCGGCGGCACGGACCCTGGCGACGATATTCCCGATAAAGACGGCGCGCGCCTGCAGGCCGCTCTGTGGCTGACGGCCTGTTCGCCGGCGTGCGGCGTCGCTCTGCCATGGTGGTGGGACACGTACATCGAAGCGCGCAATCTCTACCCGGTGCTGGCTGCGGCAGGGCGTTTCGTGGCCGGAGAGGACCGCCGCGGGCGGTTCGGCGAATGGGTCCGCAAGACGTACCCGGACAGAGGGGGCGTGGAGGCGAACGGCGTCATGGACAGCCAGGGCGCACGCCTGTACGTGCACAACCCCGGCTGGACGCGCCTTCCGGAATCGCGCGGCGCCGCCTTGCTGGCCGCCCCACTGCCGCTGGAACTGAGCGGCATGCTGGACGGGGCATACCGCGTTGAGTTCTGGGATGCGCACGAAGGCAAGGTGTTCTCAACCGTGGAGCCGGCCGCCAAAGACGGGAAGCTGAGCATCCAACTGCCGGCGCATGCCGGCGAGTTCGGCGTGAAGGTGGACCGCAAGGAGACCCTGAAGCCGGACCTGAAGTAACGACCGACGCCAACCGCCGCGGACTGCGTAATGAACAATTCAGAATTCAAAATGCAAATTGGGTGGTTTCATTTTTCGTAACCGTTCACTGTTACTCGACGCAGGATGGAGGATACAGGACGCCGGATGCCGGTTACCGGATACTGGATATCGGAGGTCCAAAACCCGATAGCCGATACCCGAAACCCCCTGCGGTGAATAGTCCGGGCTCGACGAACTATGAAGCCACTCCTTGCTCTTGAAACGTCCGGCGGTTCTCTCGGCGTCGCGCTGCGCGGCGAGGAGGGCTTGCTGTTCGAGGAGAACGTCACGGCCGGTTCGATCCATGGCCGAGCGCTGGCGCCGTTGATCCGCAAGGCGCTGGAGGCCCAACGGCTGAAACCAGGCGACCTGGAAGCGGCGGCGATCTCCATTGGGCCGGGATCGTGGACGGGGCTGCGTATCGGACTGAGCTGCGCGAAGGCGCTGGCGTGGGGCGCGGGTCTGGCGCTGGTGGCCGTGCCCAGTTTCGAGGCGCTCGCCTGGGATGCGGCGCGGCACGCGCCTCAGCATGCGCGGCTGACTCTGCGCGACGCGCGCAGCGAGGGGTTCTTCGCGGCTCTTTTTAATGAGACCTTGCCAGCCCCCCAACGGTGGATAGAAGAGAGCGTGCTGAGGCCCGCGGAGATCGTGGCGGCAGTCGAGCGGGAGATGCAGGCCCACGCCTCCGTGCCGCTGGCCGTGTGCGGTGACCCGGTGTGTCTCGAGGCCCTCGCGGCGGCTGCGCAGAGGAACGGCTGGCGGCTGCTGGCGGAGTGCCGGCACATCTCAGCCGCGGCCGTGGCCGAATGCGGCTGGCAGCGGCTGCGGCGCGGGGAAGGTTTCAGGGCGGCGGCTGACATCCACACAGTGGCGCCGCTCTACCTGCGGGCCAGCGACCCGGAGCTGAAGCTGGCGCGGAAGCGGTAGTCAGTAGCACAGGGAGATCGCCAACTCTGAGTACGCCAAGTGCTGATCAGCCCGCCGTTGGCCCGCG
>JAPLOD010000933.1 GCA_026692735.1 Planctomycetota bacterium
GGCGGCCGGGAGATGAACTACGGCTCCGACCTGGACGTGATCTTCTTCTACGGCGGCGATGGGCAGACCAGCGCCGGCCTTCCGGCGGCCTATTACTTCACGGAACTCGCGCAGGACCTCTCCCGCACCATGGCCACGGCCACGTCCCTGGGGCTGCTGTATGAGCTGGATGCGCGCCTGCGGCCCAACGGCGGCAAGGGGCCGCTGGCGTTGTCGCCGGAGTACTTCAGGCAGTATTGGCGCGAAGGCCAGCTCGCCGATTGGGAACGTATGGCGTTGACCCGCGCGCGCGTGGTCGCCGGCGACGAAGGCGTCGGCGAGCGGGCTCAGCACCTGATCCGCAGCGCCATCTATTCGCCCCTGAAGGACACCCAGGCGCTGGCGCGGCAGGTGCGTGACATGCGCCGCCGGCTGGAGGAAAGCGCGAAGCCGTGCGATCTGAAGCGCGGCCGTGGCGGGATCATGGACGTGGAGTTCATCACGCAGTATCTGCAGCTCGTCCACGGCGCCGCTCTGCCTCCCCTGCGCCAGGCGAACACGGTCCAGGGGCTCAAGGCGCTGGTGAAGTTCAAGAAGCTGGATGCGGAGGAGGGGGCTTTTCTGCTGGAGGCGTATGAGTTCCTCGGCCGCATGGAGAACCGCGTGCGCATCGTTCACGGACTGTCCACGAACCAATTGCCGCAGAACCCGGAGGCATTGCGCAAACTGGCCTTGCGCGCCGGCTATTGCAATTCCGGCACCCAGCCGGCCGAGCAGGCTCTGATGACGGACTACGACCGTTACACGCGGCGGGTGCGCGAGTTGTTCCTGCGGCTGGTGGATCCCGGCAGCGCGCCCGCATGAAACCGAGCACAGCGGTTGACAAAACCGCGCGGCGAAAGTAGCGTCTCACGATGAAGGCATGAGTTCCGTTAGGCCGTTGGCCGGAATGCAGGGCGCGGTTCTGACGCTTGGGGCAAGCCACGGGAAGCGCATGGAGATATTCCGCGTACAGAAAGAAGAGGTGCCTGAAAGGGGCGTGGTCGTGCTCCACGTACAGGGGCCGCTCAACCCCAACACCGTGGGGAGCTTCTCCGAGGCCCTTCAGGATCTGTTCGACAGGAGCATCTATAAAGTCGTCCTGGACCTGGTGAACGTGGACTATATCAGCTCCGCCGGCGTGGGGGCGTTGATCAGCGCCCGTACGACCGCCCAGGACAACCAAGGCGACATCGTCCTGATCCATCCCAACCCCAAGATACTCGAGCTTTTCGGCCTCATTGACCTGTTTCACTTCGCCGCAGATGTCCCGGCGGCTACCGCCCTCTTCTAGTGCACTGCCTCACACTGAACGACGGGTCTACCACGAAGGACACGAAGAGCACAAGGGATGGGCTGTTACGCGCTCGTATTCTTCGTGATCTTCGTGGTTCATGGAGGAGCCGCCGCCATTGTCTTGATTCTCTTGCCCCATGTGATATCCCTGTCGTCGTCGCGGTACCTTGGGACGGGAATCATCCATGACACAGGCTGTCGAGCGGCGCGTTGAAGACCTGTCCACCGATCCGCTACTGCAACAGGCTGTCCAGAATGTGGGTGGCAAGCGCCGTCCGGTGCTGGGCGGCGTTCCGCTGCAGTACAAGATCGCCGACGGCATGACGGGCAGTCTCTATTATGGCGTCCACCCACGGTTGAACCGCCCCGTGGCCGTCAAAGTCATGCCTGTCCCGGCCGACCCGGGCCGTCTCGAACAGTTGATGGCGCAGGCGCAGGCGGCGCTGGGCGTCGAGTCGCCCCGTCTTGTGGAGCTGTTCGATGCGGGCGTCGAAGCCGCTGTGGTCTTCTTTGTCACGGAGCACGTTCAGGGCAAGTCGGCGGAGCAGCACCTCAGCACGCTGCGGCAGCGCCTGAAATCGGGCTTTGATGAGGCCCCCGCGCTGGATACGTGCGTGGCTGCGGCCACGGGGCTTGGAGCGGCGCACCAGGCCAATCTGCTGCATCTGTGTCTGCGTCCCTCCAGCGTGTTCATCCCAGAAGCCGCCTCGGCCGGCACGCTCGATTTCGTTAACGCGAAACTGAACGACCTGGGCCGGGCGTACAGCGACTTCTCCGGGCGCCTGCTGGCCGGCACGGCAGCCGAGACCGGGGTCCCGGGCTTCATGGCGCCCGAGCAGGTTGCGGGCGCAGCGAACCTTTCTCCGGCCACGGATGTCTTCTCCTTCGGCGCCGTCATGTACATGCTGCTGCTCGGCCAGGCGCCGTACGACGGGCCAAGCCTGGAGGTTATTCTCTCGGCCACGGCGATCCATGAGGCGCAGGATCTGCGCACGTGGCGGCCGGACGTGTCGCGCGCCACGGCCAAGGTCATCGAAATCTGCCTGCGCAAGAACGCCCTCGCGCGCTTCGCCGATGCCACTGTGCTGCGTCAGGCTCTCGTGATCTGCCGGGCCGCGAGAGAGGAACTGCTGGACGCGCAGGTGGAGGCCGTTGCGCAGATCGAGGCGCTCGTCCAGGCCGCCCCCGCGCAGCCGCAGGCCCCGGTTGCGCAGCAGCCCACGCGCACCGTTCTTTCCGCGCTCGCGCCGCGAAGCGATCTGGCCACGAGGAAGACGGTCGTTGACCTCCCGCGTCCCCCGGAGGAGGAGGTGCCCGAGGAGGCGGTCGCCGCCGTTGCACCCGCGACCGATGCACCCGCTGAGGCCCCCGCGGCTGCGGCTGTCGCCGCCGCCGCCGACGACTCGGAGCTCACCATGCTTTCGGCCGCCGCCCCTCCGCCGGAGGCCGAGCCGGCTGTCGCTCCGCCGGCTGAACCGCCGGCGGCTGAGCCTTCGCCGGATGCACCGCCGCCGGAGGACACCATTGAGATCGTTCCGGGCTCGGAGGTCACGATGCTCTCGGCTGCCACGGCGCCGCCGCAGGCGGCCGAGCCGGCTCAAGCTTCGTCGGCCGAGCCGGCTGAGGCTTCGTCGGCCGCGCCTGGTGAGGCTGCCGGCGCCGAGGCGACGATGCCGCCAGCCAAGACGGCACTCGTCGAGTGGCACGATCCCACGCTCGATGAGCATGAAGCTCCGGCCTATGCCAGGCCACGGCGGTTCCCCGTCGCGCTGGTGGCTGCACTGTTTCTCGTGATATGCGGCGCGGTTGCCTGGGAGATGGGTTGGCTGGACTCGCTGTTGAAGCCAAAGCCAAGGACCGTGGCAGGTGCCGTGATGCCGACGCCGCCGGACCAGAACGTGACGCCCGCCCCGCCAGGAAAGGAGGACGGGAAGCAGCCGCCTGACACCCAAGGCAAGGCCGAGCAGGACCGTCTCGCCGCAGAAGCCCGCAAGACAGAGGCCGCGGAGAAGGAGGCCGAGGAGAAGCGTCAGGCCGAAGCCAAAGCGAAAGCCGAGCAGGACCGTCTTGCTGAAGAAGCGCGCAAGAAAGGGGCCGCCGAGAAGGAGGCCGAGGAGAAACGCCAGGCCGAGGCCAAAGCGAAAGCCGAGC
>JAPLOD010000934.1 GCA_026692735.1 Planctomycetota bacterium
CCTCGGCCGCGCCCGCATGGAGAGCGCCAAGCAGAGCGGCGCACAGCAGAAGGCGGCTCATGAGGTCCCTGGCTGCGGCATACGAAGGCATGTTTGACGTCATGCGGCGGGGGCCACCGCTGGCCCTACTGGCCGCCCTTCTCGGGCGGCAGGCTGCTCTTCCCCGGCGGCTGCCTGGTGCCGCGCAGCCGAACGGTGACCGGCTCCGGTGGCGCGCTCTTGCCGCTGGCCTTGCCGATGGCGGTGATCTTCAGTGTGTCGCCGCCCACAACCTCGAAGGCGAGAGGCTGGCCCCAGGCGTCTCTCAACATCTCCATCTTCTCGAGCCAATCGCGTTCCTTCTGCAGTTGCGGGCTGGGCGGCGCGAACTTCCCGGGCGAGCCGGGGCGCGGCTTCATGTCATCCCTGATGCGCTTGAGGTCCGCGGCGATCTGCTCCAGCAGTTGCCGTTTGGCGCTTGCCGCCGTGAGCGTGTCTCCCGCGGGCAGAGCCAGCCGGCCGGCGCGCAAGGAAAGCTCCGTCAGCATCCGCCGCGCTTCGGCGTTGCCTTCCCGCACGTCCACGACGCGGCGATTTGCGAAGTACATCATCAGGCCGCCGCCGATCAGCACCACGGCGAGCACGGTGCCAAGGAAGATGTTCGTCCTCCGTTTCCAGCGCGCGCCCGTGTCATCCACCAGCGCCGCCACGTTGGCGTCCATCTTGCCGCCGGCCCTGCGTTTCGCCTCCTCACGCTCCTCTATCTTCTCCGCGCGCTTGGCGACCTCATCCAGCCCCGCGACCATCTCCGAGGGCTTGAGCGCAGTCAGGCCGAACGACTTGCGGTCTAGCGCCGGAGCTGACCTGGCGCTGGCGCTCGACGGTGCGCGCCCGGATATCCCTGACGACTGAGCTACCGGCTGCACGCCTGACGCCGGCTTGGTTGCCGGTCGCACGCCCGATGGCGGCTGAGATGCGGGCCGTACCCCCGACGCGGGCTTGGCTGCCGGTCGCACGCCCGATGGCGGCTGAGCTGCCGGTCGCACGCCCGATGGCGGCTGAGCTGCCGGCCGCACGCCCGATGGCGGCTGAGCTGCCGGTCGCACGCCCGATGGCGGCTGAGCTGCCGGTCGCACGCCCGATGGCGGCTGAGCTGCCGGTCGCACGCTGGATGGTGGCTGCGTTGCCGGTCGCATGCCGGATGGCGGCTGAGCTGCCGGCCGCATGCCGGATGGTGGCTGCGTTGCCGGCCTCACGCCTGGCATTCGCGTGGTGGGCTGGGCGGGCCGCTGCCCTGCCGCCGGTCCCGGCGGCGCCGGCCTGTTGGCCGGAGCGGGTGCCTTGTTGACTCCCGCGAGGCGCTTTGGGTCAGGATTGCCGGGTGTGGCAGGCGGTGTGGCCATACCGTGTTTTAGTATACGCAAACGTGCGACTTACAAGAAAAGATTCGCGCCGGACGCCTTGCGCGTACGGCGGGTTCTCACCGCAAGCGGGTCAGTGATCGTGAGGGTGGCCCTGCGCCGCCTCGGCGCTTGGCGCTGCGCCTGCGGACGCGGCTGGGTTCAGGCGCGCTTCCGCGTCAATCAGGAAAGAGCCGTGGGTCACGACGCGGTCATTGACTGTTAGACCGCTGAGGACCGGGTAGTACCGCCCGGCGCGTATCCCCAGTTTGACAGCACGCGCGTCGTACACGCCCGGCATCGCTTCGACATAGACGATCTGCCGGGTGCCCGTGTCTATGATGGCCGTCTCTGGAATGGAAAGCAGTTTCTCCACGCGCCATTTCACGGTCTGCATGCCGCAGCCGCAGATTTTGCAGACGCCGCCCTCGGGCTGCAGCATATCGGGATGCATTGCGCAGGCGTAGCCCTCCGCCCAGATGCCGGGTCCGGCGGCGGTGGATGGCGCTTCCTTCTTGACCAGATGCATGCCGCACTTGGGACAATCGCCCGGTTTGTCGGTTATGACTTCGGGGTGCATTGGGCAGGTGTAGACTTCCTTGGCGGCTGGAGCCGGCGACGGAGGTGCCGCGCCCTTCAGGGGATCGTCGGGCCCGCCGATCACGCCGAATCGTCCCAGCGGCGCGCGGATTGCCGCGGTGACGAACATCCCCGGCTTCAGCTTGCCTTCCCTGTTTGCCACAGCCACGCGGGCCTTCACGGTGCGGCTTTCCGTATTGAGCGTGGGATAGAGCAGGTCCACGTTGCCGTAGAAAATGGTGTCCGGCCATGCCACGGCCGTCACCTCCACGGGCATTCCCAGTTTCGTGATGGAGAGGTCCGCTTCGGCGATCTGCGCCTGCACCCAGAGCGTGGACAGGTCTGCGACGGTGTAGAGCGTCATGCCCTCTTCGAGCGTGTCACCAAGCAGCACGTTCTTCTCCAACACCACGCCCGCGAGCGGCGAATAGAACGTGATGCGGTCGCTGGGCTTCTCGCCGCGCTCCAATGCCGCGAGTTGCTCACTGGTGAAGCCCGCCAACGCCAGCGGTCGTCGCGCGCTGACGGCCAGGCTGGCCGCAAAACTCTTCGCGTCGGCCCCGGCCTGGGGGTCGGCCTCGACCTTGCGCTGCGCCGCCAAAGCGTTCACGTATTCCTGCTCCGCAGCCAGGAACTTTGGGCTGTAGACCTTAACCAGCGGGTCGCCTTTCTTGACTTCCATCCCCACAGCGTTCACAAGCAACTCTTCGACACGTCCCGGAAAGCGCAGAGTGATCCGCGCCACGCGCGTCTCGTCCAACTCGACCACGCCATACGACAGCGCCATCCGCGATAGCATCCGGTGGGAAACCGGTTCCACCTGCACGCCCGCCTGCATGATCCGCTCCGGCGATATCTGCACACGCGCAAGGGTGCCTTCAGGCAGTGCGGTTGCGGCGCCCTTCTGGCGCTGGATGAGGTCCATGCCGCAGATCGGACACTTGCCCGGCTTGTCGCGCTTGACCCACGGGTGCATGCCGCACGTGTACTCGATCTCGCTCTGCGCCTGCTCCTGGCCCGCATACGGCCCCCTGGTCCAGCGCTCCCAGTAGTTGACGATGTTGTCCCAGTAGCCCACGGCCAGCGCCGTGATGACCAGGATGGCCACGAAGCGCAGCCGTATCTCAAGCACCTTCAGCAAGAAGAGCACTCTTTGCCAGCCCGTCTTCTTCGTGTTCTCTGGAGCGTCCATCGTTGTGTTTCCTTTTCGGCTCCCGTTGCTCATGCTTGATTGTGGATTTTCTTCCACCGCCGCGCCTCGACTTGGTAGAACAGCACCGGCAGGAAGATATCAATGACCTCGTCGGCGATCAACAGCCCGCCCAGCAC
>JAPLOD010000935.1 GCA_026692735.1 Planctomycetota bacterium
GAGGAGGATGGCACGACACCAAAGAACCTGATCACCGTGACGGGCGACCGGACCAAGGGGACCGAAGCCACGCTGTTCACGGGGGACAGCGCCATTCGGTCGGACAAATTCGTCATTGACCGCCAGAATGACAAGTTTGACAGCTTTGGCGGCGCCGTGGCGGTGATGAAAGCGGCGGCCCCGGTGGCGCCGGTGCAGGACAAGCCGCCGGCCGCACAAGATGCCGGCGGTCTGTTCAAAGGCATTTCCTTCGATGCCGGCGGCAATCTGCATGTGCAGTGCGAGGGCGAGTTCCGCCAGGACGGGGCCAAGCACCTGGTCACGATCACGAAGAACGTGATGATCCGGCAGCGAGACGTGACGGCAGCGCCGGGCCAGGCGCCGATCGAGAAGAGACTGCTGGCGGATGAGGTGACCATCACCCTTGAGGACTCCCCGCCGCCAGCGGCGGGCACGGCGGCCGCCACGCCGGCCGAACCGTTCTTCTCGGGCAAGTTTAAGGCCCTCGATGCCCGCGGGAACGTGGAACTGGTGAGCCCGGAACAGGTGGTGCAGTGCGACCGGCTCCTGTATGAAGCGCCGCCCAAGGACTCGTCGCTGCTCCAGGTTGACGACCCGGAGAACGACGTGCGCGTGTACATGCGTGAAGAGAGCGGCGGCACGCGCGTCCTGTGCGCGCGCAAGAGCCTGGCGCTTGACGGAGCAACCGGCATGTTTGCGCCGGGCGGGCGCATGGTGATGCTGCCCTACCGCCGCTGGGCGCCTGCGGTGCGGGACAAAGAGAGCAGCCCTGGGAAGAGGAAAGAGTAGGCCGGGAACGGGAGGCAGGACAGGCATGGCGCAGGCGGCAGGTGTTCCTGTGAGGCTCGGGCGGTTGGCGTGGGTGGCGCGCCGGCCACGGCCGGGACGGCCGTGGTACCACGGGCGTCCCGCCCGTGGCGCCGCCGCTGTATTGGCCATCGCGGCGTGCGGTCTGCTCCTGGCAGGCCGTTGCGGGGCCGGGGAGCCCGCGGCGCCCACGGCGCCAGTCGTGAAGGAAGAGGAACTGCAGCGGGAGAAGCGTGCCTTCACGGTGGAGTTTCCATGGAAGGACGCTCCGCCTCCCCAGAAGCAACCCGATACCGCCGCCAAGCAGGACACCGGCGCGTTGCCGGACATGACGGCGGGAGAAGTGGCGTTCCGAGCACTGGGCAGTCTCTCGCGCGTGGCGCCGAAGCCGGGCGATCCGAATGCGGGGAAGGAAATCCTGACGCTCACCAAGAGCGTGGAGATCGAGCAGTCGCAGACCCAGTCCGTGCTGCGCGGCGAGACGATCAAAGTGGTGCGGGACCTCAAGACCGGGCAAACGGAGCTTCTGCAGGCGCAAGGCAACGTCGAGGTGGTGATGCCCGAACGCAGCGGCAAGGGTCAGTGGCTGGTGTACGAGACCGATATCGAGACCACGCCGCAGGGCCAGGTCAGGATCAAGAAGGATGAGTTCACGCTCAAGGGCGACCCGCGCACCGGCGCGAGAGCCATGCTCTGGCAGGGCAAGGACGTGATCGAAGCGATGGAGTTCATCAGCGACCGGCGCGCGGACACGTTTCGCGTCCGGGGCAACCCGGTGGCGAACATCACCTTGCCCGAGGACAGCGGTGCGGCGGCGGCCCCGCCCACGGACACTGCGGGGACGGGGATGATCCCCAGCTTCGGGTTCGGCGGCGGTGGGAAGATCCGCTTGCAGGCCGAGGGCGAGATGTTCTACGAAGGTCCCCGCTGCCGGGTGACGATCACGCGCAACGTGGTCATCCAGCAGGACGGCCCCGGGGGCACGGTGGCGATGATCATGAGCGGGGACGACGCCCTGCTGACGCTGGCGGCGGCGCTGCCGGGCCAGCAGGCGCAGGCGCAGGCGAGCGTCTTCACGGGGAGCCTCAAGACGCTGCGCTGCAGCGGACGCGTGGAGATCAAGACACCCTCGCACACGGTGCTGTGCGACCGGGCCACGCTGGACATGCAGCAGCGGACGTTCCTTATGGAGATGGAGAAACCGAAGGACGAGGTGCGGGTGTGCATGCGCGAGACGGCGGAAGGCGGCAAGATCATGTTCGCGCCGCGCAGTCTGAAGATCGTCATGGGGTCCGGAGAGCTGAACGCCGGGGGCCCGATGCACACGGTGAGCTACACCGGCGCGCCGCCAACCAACAGGCCGCCGCAGCCGCACAAGTAGATGGAACCGCGGATGGACGCAGATGAACGCGGATAGGGCCATGGTTTCTCATCTGCGTTCATCCGCGTGAATCTGCGGTTTCAACGTTCGTCACTGGGATCAACGAGCGGGACGGATCGCGCGGGTGGCCGTGGCCTCCGCGATACGTGGCAGCCCTGTACAGGCGGCTGACGGGGTGCAAGACGAAGCGGCCCTCCGCGAGTTCTCCGTCCACGAAAAAGGCATTGGCGCCGGAATCGTCGCAGGCCACCAGCGCGTAGCCTTTGGCCCGCCCCAGTTCGGCCAGGGCGAGCAGGCTTGCGCCGTAGTAGTCGGTTTTCGGCCACACGAAGTTCGGGTCGTAGGGGATCACGCGCGCCTCAGTGGGCGGAACGCTGGCGTTGTACTCGATCACCACCACGCGCGGCCGGTAGCCGACGATCTTCTTCCAGACCCAGTAATCGTTGCCGTCAATATCAATGGAGAGGAGGTCGAACTCGCGAGGGACGCCGTATCTCGCGAACAGCGCCGTGATGTTCTCCGCACTGATGAACTCTTTGCGCACTTCCAGCGGCCGTTTCTTCGGGCGCGGATTGCCGTCCATCCACAGGCCGGTCCAGCCGTGCTTGCGGACCAGCCAGGCGGTGTTGCATTCGCGTCCGCTGCCGACGCCGAATTCGACGCAGTATCTGTTGGTCGTGCCGAGCACCTTGAAGAGCGCCTCGAGAATCCCGTCCTCGCCGTGCTGCGAGCAGATCCTGCGCTCGTAACGGTTGAGGTCCGTGACAGGCGCTGCAATGTCGGCCAGCTCCCTGGCCATCCGTCGTCTGCCGACGACATTGCGCCAGGTCCAGTAGACTCTCGTCCGCGCGCGTCTGGCGTTCTTGGCGAGCTTCTGCGCGATCCTGCCGACGAGCTTCTCAGAGGACATCTGGCGGGTTCCCAGCCGCGGGAATCCGGGGACACGTTGGA
>JAPLOD010000936.1 GCA_026692735.1 Planctomycetota bacterium
CATCGGGAAGCCTGCGGCATCCCCCGCCTGGGGAAGGAGGAACGTGGCTGCGTTTCATGACTGTGCAATGATCGTCGCGCCGTCGAAATCGAAGCGGAAACGAACCTCCTGCAAGCCCAGCTCGCGCATCGCGTGCCGGAGCCGGACCTTGTCCCCGGCGTAGAACATCAGGAACCCTCCGCCGCCCGCGCCGATCAGTTTCCCGCCCAGCGCGCCGCTGCGCCGCCCGGCCTCGTACCACTGGTCAATCTGCGGATTGCTCATGTTCTTCGACCGCTGCTTCTTGTGCTCCCAGTGGACGTTCATCAGCTCCGCGAACTTCAGCAGGTCCCCGGCCTCCAGCGCGGTCTTGCTCTGCCGCCCCAGTCCCTTGATGAAGTGCAGATTGTCGGTCATCGCCTTGTCATGCTGCCTGCTCTTACTGTCCTGCTCCCGCAGCACTTCGGCCGCGGCGCGGGAGTAACCCGTGAAGAACAGCAGCAGGTTGTCTTCGAGGTTGTACAGCGTCTCCTTGGAGATTTCCAGCGGCCGGGCCTCGACGGTATCGTCAGGCCGGAACTCGAAGCACGTCAGGCCGCCGTACGCCGAGATGTACTGGTCCTGCTTGCCGATCGGCTCCTTGAGCATGTTGATCTCGATGTGACAGGCCTGCTCCGCCAGTTCCTTCGGCTGGACGAGGTTGCGTTTCAGCCGGTGCAGCGATGATGGGGTGCTGCACCTCGTCCACGGTCTTCACCCGTTCCATCTTGGAGTACTTGACGATCAGCTCGTCCACGAACGTCTGATGCAGCGTGATGTACACGTACTTGTCAATCGCCGCCGCGATCACGAACCCGCCGTGCTCGCGGTAGTACGACGGCAGGTCCGTCCCGCCCCCGCCCAGGCAGATCCGCAGGGGACTGCGCGCGATGATCATGCTCCCGAGACCTCGTAGATCCGTTCGACGACGCGTAACGCGGCTTGGGCGTCGTGCAGCGAAGCCGCTGGCTGCCGCCGCAGCCGGATGTCCTCCAGGAATTCAGCGAACTCGACCTGCCAGGAGTTGTCGCCCATCGGGTATTCCCAGCTCGTCGTCTCCGGCGGCCCCAACTCCGGCAGCATCCGGTAATGCGTCAGGCGTTCGACCCCGTAGCTCCCCCCGAGTCCCGCAACCTCCAGTTTGCCGTCGCGCCCGAAAATCTCGAATGAAAAAAGGTTCTTCCACTCCGTGCAGCTCGCGTGCAGGAACGCCACCTGCCGCCCGGCCGTCTTCAGCAGCAGAAAGCCGTTGTCCTCCACCGCCATGTCCCAGAAATACGTGCGGGCAAAGCCCTGCACCTCCGTGAAATCCCCCAGGAACCAGCGCGCCAGGTCAATCAGGTGCACGCCCTGGTCAATCAGCTCCCCGCCGCCGGATAGCTCCGGCCGCGCCCGCCATTCCTTCTCGTAATACAGCCGGCCGCCATGCCCGTAGCGGCCGCGGATGTACAGCAGTTCCCCGAGCACGCCCGACTCCACAATCTCCCGCGCCTTGCGGAACGCGCGGTGGTAGCGGTGGTTGAAGCCCACGCGGACCAGCACACCGCTGCGCCGGGCCGCCGCCAGCACCTCGTCCAGCTCCGCCGCCTTGCGCGCCGCAGGCTTCTCCACCAGCACATGCTTTCCCGCGTTGACCGCGGCCAGCGTGATCTCCGCCAGGACGTTGTGCGTCGTGGCCACGATCACGATGTCCACGTCCGGCCGCGCCACGACCGCGCGCCAGTCGCCGGCGGCCTCAGTGCCGGGAAGGCTCTGCGCCAGAGCCTGCGCGCGCTCGAGCGCCACGTCAGCGCACGCCGCCAGTTGGCAGCCCGCAAGGGCCCTGGCACGCTTCTGGCCGATCAGCCCACAACCGACAATCGCGACGCGCATACCGTCCCTCTCAACCCCACGTCTTTCCTCGCTCGGCGGGCACGATCCGCCGCAAGGTGTAGATATCCGACTCCTGCAGCTCGGCGACATGCTCCTGCAGCGTCTCCCACGGGTCCCAGACGGCGCTGATCAGCTTCCCCGTGATGCCGTCGCTGGCGGAGGAGGCCAGGTAGACACACAGCGCCGCGCCTCGTTCCAGCGGCGTGCCGCCCTGCGCCTTCTGCTTGACGCTCTGCTCATGGAACTTCCTCCCGACCTTCTCCGGGCCGGCGGCAAGCACCTCATCCAGCAGGCGCGTATTGAGCGCTCCGGGCGCCACCGAGTTCACGTCAATGCCGAACGCCCGCGTCTCTTCGGCCAGCGTCTCGCCGAAGCGCACCACTCCGGCTTTTGACGCCGCGTACGCGCTTAGCATGGGCATCGGCTTGGTAGCGCCGCCGCCGGACAGCAGGACGATCTTGCCGTGCTTCTGTTTCTTGAGAAGCGGAACGGCCGCCCGGCAGCAGAGCACCGTGCCCAGGAGGTTGATGGAGATGGCCTGAGCCCACTCGTTCCAGTCCACCTGCTCGATCGCGCCTTTGGGGCCGTAGACGCCGGCATTGCACACGAGGATCTCCAGGCCTCCGAGCCCTTCCAGCGTCTTCTGGACAAGCCGGTCCACGTCCCCGGACCGCGAGATGTCCGCGGGCACAGCCACGACGCGAGCCTGGTTGTGGTGCAGGCTTCCAGCCTGCGCGCCCGCGGCCTTTTCCAGCTCGCCCTGCGCCTGCCGCAGTTGCGCTGCAGCGCGCGCGCATATCGCCACGCTGGCGCCTTCGGCGACAAACGCGCGGGCCACGGCCAGGCCGAAGCCCTGGCTGGCACCGGTGATGATGGCACGCTTGCCCTGCAGCTTCATCCGGCCTCCACATGCGTACGGCACAGCAACGTGCCACAATCCAGAGGATTGCGGGACGGCGTCACGCGCCTACGGCCTTCCGACGGTCAGGTACCGTATCCTCGCGTCCTGTCCGACGTTCTTCTCCAAGAAGCCCCCCGGGTCCAGCACCAACGGCCGCGGCATTGCCTGCACCACTTCCTCCGCCTTGAGCGCCGCGAACTCCGGCCATTCCGTGGCGATCAGCGCGGCATCGGCGCCGCGCAGGGCCTCTGCGGCCGACGCGCGCAGGTTTATAGAGGCGCGCAGCGCTTCCGGCAACTGCTTCACGGCCGGATCGTAGGCGTTGACAAGCGCGCCCTGCTCGTGCAGCCAGCGGCATGTCTCCACGGCGCTCGAGCGCCGCAGCGTGTCCGTGCCGGGCTTGTACGTCAGCCCCAGGACCGCTACGGTTTTGCCGCGCAGGTCACCGAGCGCTTCCCGGAGCCGGCGTCGCGGCCAGTCTTTGTGCGCCTCATTGCTCGCCCGGACAGCCGCAAGCAGGTGCGTGGGCAGTTGCTGCCGGCCGCCCAGTTCCATCAGGAACGAAACATCGCGCGCCAGCGTGCCGCCCGCGAAGGCCGGCCCGGGGCGCAGGTAGGCTCGCGGCCCAATGCGTACGTCCGCTTTCAGCCCGCGCTCGACTTCCCGCGCGTCCGCCCCGACGCGCTCGCAGATCGCCGCCACCTCGTTGATGAACGTCACCGACGTGGCCAGGAACGCGTTCAGCGCGTGCTTGGTCATCTCGGCCGATTCCACTCTGACCCATTCGATGTTCTTCGTGAAGGCGGAAAGCACGTTCTCCAGGCGCGGCCTGTCCACGGCGAAGCGCAGCCCCACGACGATGCGCTCGGGATGCGTGAACGCCTCGATAGCCTTGCCCAGACGCAGGTTCTCCGGCGAATACCCGAAGGTCGCCGTGCCGCCGGGGCAGGCCTCGCGGTACAACCCCTCCAGCCGCCGCGTCGAACCGGCGGGCAGTTGCGAGGAAATCAGCGCCAGCGCGCCCGGCTGCAAAAAAGGGAACAGCGCGGCCACGCTGCTGACGACGCTCTCCGCGTCGGCCTGGTCGTTGTCGTCTACGGGTGTGTCATAGGCAATCCAGACCAGCTCGGCGCTGCTCACGTCGCGCCGCTCGGCGGAGAACCGCAGCTTGCCGTGCTCGATTCCCTTGCGGACCAGCGCCTCCAGGCCCGGCTCAAAGAGCGGCGGCTCGCCGCGGCGCAAGGCGTTGATGGCCGCCGCATCCTCGTCGAAGCCGAGGACCTCATGGCCGGCGTCGGCCAGGCACGCCGCCGTCACCGTACCGAGATGCCAGAGGCCCGCCACCGCGATCCGCATCAGCGCCGCTCCAGAAGCCACGGGTTCTGCGCCAGGAACTGCACGGTGCGGACGATCGCCTCGCGGATGGTCAGCTTCGGCCGCCAGCCCAGAGCGCGAATCCGCAAGCAATCCAGGAAGATGAACGGGTTGTCCCCGATCCAGCCGCGGTCGCCGCCGCTGTACGCACGCTCGGGCGACACGCCAAGGCATTCGCAGATCCAGCCGATCGAATCGTCCACCTGGCAGTATTCGTCCGTGCCGAGGTTGAAGATGTTGACCTTGTCCTGCGCTTTCTCCATGGCCAGCAGGATCGCGTCAAGGCAGTCCTGGACGTACAGGTACGACTTGCGCTGCTTGCCGTTGCCGAGCACGTCCAGGCGCGCCGGATGCTCGCGGAGTTGCCTGTAAAAATCGAAAACGTGGCCGTGCGTGTAGTGTTCGCCCAGGATCGAAACGAAGCGGAAGATGTACGCCTGGCAGCCAAAGCCCTCGCAGTAGGCGGCGATCAGGCCTTCGGCCGCGAGTTTCGATGCGCCGTAGAGCGACGTCTGGATCGGGAACGGCGCGTCTTCGGGTGTCGGGATGACTGTGGCTTCGCCGTAGATCGAGCCGGTCGAAGCAAAGGCGATGCGCCGCCGCGCAGTGCCTCGGTCAGGCGCGCCGCGTCCAGGACGTCGGCGCGCACGAGCGTGAAACGGCTGGACTGTTGTGCCTGTGCCAGGAACTCGGGCTGGCCGGTCGAGAGATTGTCGTACCCCAGCACCTCATGCCCGTTCGCCAGAAGCCGGTTGACCAGGTTGCTGCCGATGAACCCCGCACACCCTGTGACCACGCACCGCAAAACAGGCCCTCCTGAGTGAAAACGGATTCTAAGGGCCGCTGGAAGGCTGTCCATCACTGAACCGGTGGCCCTTTCGCGCCGCCGCGAGGTCCTGCTGGTGGCGGGCATTGTTGCCGCAACTCTCGTGGTGAACTCTCTCGGGGTGGCGCTGGTGTATTTCATCATAGGGGTGCGGCCCGGGGGCGCGTATCTTGAGGCCTGGCAGGCGCGGCACTTCTTCCCGGGACTCATCGTCCTGTTCACCTTGCCCATCCTGCTCTTCGACCGCGCCGAGCAGGACGCTCAAGCCGGCGGCGCCGGTGAAGCCCACCTCCTGCCTGCCGCGTTGAACGGTGTGGCGCTCGCCGCCTTGCCCCTGTTGCTGTTCTCACGCACCGTCGAACTGGCCGTTGATCTGCTGACAAGATACTGGTGAACGGCAAGCGTTGGGGTTGCCTGTCAGGCTTCGCCCGCACCGACGGACGTTGGCGCCATGGCACTGGCGGCGAGACCGCCCTGCGCGGGCGCCTTATGCCGGTAGAGGATCACGAACGGCAGGCCGAACAGGCGGCTGACCAGGAACACGCCGTGGAAGGCCAGCGCCAGTTCCGCGCCGCCGTTGAGGCCCAGCAGAAGCACGAACAGCGCCTCGAAGGCCACTTCGCCCACTCCGATGCCGCCGGCAACCCCGAAGGTGTTGAGGAACATGGCCAGCGGCAGCACGATCATCGCCGGCACAATCTCCAAGTGCGCCGGCTGGCCGGTCGCTGCGCTCGTGAAGTTCAGTCCTTGTGCCAGACACAGAATGCAGATGCAGCCTACGATCTGGATCACCAGCGAGATCCCCATCATCGCCAGGAGCACGCCCAGGTGCCGGCGCAGCCCCGCGAAGGCAACGTAGACCGCCTCGAACTTGGCGTGGAGCGGCAGCAGCCGCATCAGCCGCTGGCGCGTCGCGCTGCGTTCCAGGTACGATGAGGTGAGCGCGAAGAAGGCGCACACGCTGCCGGCGCAGACGACCAGCAGCACGCGCGACACCCGCAGGAGCTCCGGATTGTCCGTGACGCGCTGGCCGGCGAAGAGGCACACCAGCCACGCGAAGACGAACAGCGCCAGCAGCCCCACGACGCGGTCCAGCACGACGCTCAAGACGGCCACGCTGCGCCGCCCCCGTCCCGCGTGCCGCGCCACGTAGAAGGCCTTGACCACGTCTCCGCCGGTGGAGAGCGGCATGGCCGCATCGAAGAAGCTGCCAATCATAGTCCAGCAGAACGTGTCGCGCAGCGTGCCGGGCAGGTCCATGGCGGAGAGGAGCAGACGGAAACGCAGCGCGCACAGAAAAAACTGCGGCACAATCAGCAGCAGGCTGCAGACGGCCCAGAACCAGCCCTGCCGCAGCGATGCCAGCCTGCCCACTTCCAGGCGCCCGCTCGCGATCAGCCAGCCCAGAAGCACAGCGACGAGGATCAGCTTGGCCAGGACTTTGGCCGCGCGCCAGACGCGCGAGCCCGCGGGCCGCATGTTCTGTATATCGAGTTCTTCAGGGTCGTTCTGGCCCTGGACGCCGTCCATCCGTGGCACCTCTCGCCGTGTCCGCGGTCCACTCTTAACACACCGGCGGCCGTTTTAGAAGCGCAGCCGCGCAGCCTCGCCGTGCGCTCTTGTTCTTGACCTTTCGCCGGGGGTTCTTAGCGTGAGGGTCGTATGTCTCGATTACGACGCTTGGTCGCCAATCGCCATCTCCAAGCCGCTCTGATTCTTGCCGGAGTCCTCGTCGTCTTCTACCGCGACGTCGTCTTCCGCGGCAAGACCTTCCTGACGGAGAACAGCGCCGCCGGGACCATGGCCGGCGCCGGGCCCTACGGCTATGCCCAGCCGCCCATCGCCTGGTACCGCGTGGGGGCCGTGGACCGCAGTGCCAACGGCTGGATCCACGAGCCCTCCGTGTACCGCCTGGGCCACGCTCTCCGCGGCGGCGAGATGCCGTTGTGGGACCCGCACACCGGCCTGGGACAGCCTTGGCTCGTTGCCGGCCAGACCGGGGCGTGCGAGCCGATCCAGGCGGCCTTCAGCCTGGTGCCGCAGTCTGGGTGGCACTACGCGACGGATGCGCAACTCCTCCTGCGCTTCTGGCTGGCGGGCTTCTTCACGTATCTCCTGCTCCTTGAGTTGGGCCTCAGCTTCACGCCCGCGCTGTTCGGCGGCATTGCGTTCATGCTGGCCAACTATCTGGTCAACTTCGGCCTGCATCCACAGGTCCGCGTTGACACGCTGATGCCGCTGGTGCTCTACGGCTACGAACGACTCGCGCGCCGCCCCGGCATGGCCAGCCTGCTGGTCTGCATTGGCGCCATCACATGGACGGTGCTGGCGGACTTCCCCGAGGCGACGTTCGTCAGCCTCCAGTTCGGCACGCTGTGGTATCTCTACCGCGCGCTGTGGGCCGCGTATGATGCGCGTTTCGCCTGGGCTGTCGTGCGGCCGTTGCTCCGGAACGGCCTGGTTGCGATCTGCTGCGCGTTCGGCCTGGCCGCGTTCTACGTCCTGCCGCTTCTGGAGAACGTCAGCCAGTCCTATCACTACCACGCCGCGGGCACCGGCATGATGACCCTGTCGCCGTGGATGGTCATCCTGTCCCTTGTGCCCGGCTACTTCGTGCTGAACCTCGCGTGGGCGCCACACTACCTCCTGACTGTCGTCCTCCTGGCAGTCGCCGGCGTCTGGAGCGCGCGCCGTCTGCCGGGCCACGCGCGCATCGCCCTGTTCTTCGCCGCGTATTTCTTCCTCGGCTTCTCCAAGTCGGCCGGCGCGCCATGGGCGGAGTGGATCGGCATGTTGCCGGCCTACAACCAGCTCAACTTCCCCAAGTACATCACACCGTCTCTGGAGATGAGCCTGCTGATCCTGGCGGCGTTGGGCCTGGAGCACATTGTCCGCAAGGGGCCCTCGTACCGGATGGTCTTGCCGGGGGTCCTCTTCATCGCCCTGGCCATCGGCGCGTGCTGCTGGTGGCTGCCGCTCCCGGCCGCCGAGCCGGCCATGTTCGGCCGGCAGTTGCTCAAGGTGTTGGCCATTGTCGGCGCCGGCGCGGGCATCGTGGTCGTGTGCCAGATCTTCCGCGTTGACTCCAGGAGGGCCGCCTTCGCCTTCATCCCGCTCCTGGTTTGCGAGTCGCTCTTCTGGCACAGGCACGTCCGGCGCCCCGAGCGCTACCACTCGTTCACGACGCCACCTTTTGTCGAGTTCCTCCGAAAAGACCCGGAGCCCTGCCGGATCTTCTCGACGGACGGCGTCCTGTACCCGGATATCTCGATGGCCTTCGGACTCGACGACATCCGCTATCTCGTCTCCCTCGATCCCGCCCGCCGCAGGGCGTTCTATGAGACGCTTATCACGCCCGGCTACCTGGACGTCCGCGTCACCGGCGCCGAGGTCCCGTTCTACTTCACCAGGTTCTTCGATCTCCTGAACACCAGGTACATCGTCTCCATGCCGCCCGGCATCATGCCGCGAACGGTCCTGCGGTTGACCGAGTCGCCGCGGCACAGCGCATGCCTCGCGCGGCCCGGCGGGCCTGCCGAGCTCCGCACGCTGACCCTCGATGGCGACTCGTATCGCGCCCTCTGCGTGCGCCCCACGGCGGCCGTTTCCTGTCCGCTCACCGTCCCGATCGGAAGAACC
>JAPLOD010000937.1 GCA_026692735.1 Planctomycetota bacterium
CGCCTGCGGCCAGCGCCTGGCATCGAGGTGGATCCCGGCCGCGAGCGCGTGGTTGTCCGCCTCGTCCGGGGAAAGCCGCACCGCCTCCTGCGCGGCGGTGAGCGCTTCGTCGAACCGCTCGCACTTCCACATGATCGTGCCGAGAGCGTGGTGCACCCAGGCTTCATCCGGCGCCAGATGCACCGCGGCCCGCGCTTCCTGAAGGGCCTCGGGATACTTGTCCTGGTGGCTGTACACGTGAGCCAGCAGGGCGTGCGCCGAGGCATTGTCGGGGTCGGACGCCAGGTCGAGCAGCAGTTCCTCGCCGGCCTGGTCGAACCGGTTCATGCCATAGAGGACCTGCGCGCGCTCAAGATGGGAACCCATCGCTGCCTTTCGTGATATTCAGGTACTTCAGGATATCGTCGTAGAGCCCGCCCTGGTTCGCGTACAGCGCGTAGTTGCGGGCCGTGGCGAACCACTCGCGCGTCGAAGGCTTCACCGTCTTGACGCCGGCCAGCAGATCGCGCGTCGTTAGAGGCAGCGGCTTGCCCGTGCGCATGGCGTCCTTGAGCTTCGCCTCGATCGCCACGTCAATCGCGGCCTTCAGATCGGCGCCGGAGAAGCCGTCGCTCTTCGCCGCCACCTCTTCGAAATCCGCATCGGCCAGCGGCTTGCCCTGGCACAGCACGCGCAGGATGGCGGCGCGCGCCTTCTCATCCGGCGGCGGCACGAAGATAATGCGGTCGAAACGTCCCGGCCGCCTGAAGGCGGAATCCAGATGCCAGGGCGCGTTCGTGGCCGCCAGGATCAGCACGCCCTCGTTGACGGCATCCACACCGTCCAGCTCCGACAGGAACTGGTTGATCAAATGCCGCCCCGCGCTGTGCCGCATGTCCGAGCGGCTTGCGCCCAGGGCGTCCACCTCGTCAAAGAAGAGCACGCAGGGCTTGTTGCGGCGCGCCTGGTCGAAGAGCGCGTGCAGGTTGCGTTCGCTGGCACCGATCCACATGTCCAGGACATCGCTGATCCCCACCGCGAGGAAGCGCGCCTGCACCTCGCCGGCCGTGGCCCGCGCCAGATGCGTCTTGCCGCAGCCCGGCGGGCCGTACATCAGGATGCCGCCGCCTATCGGCTTGCCGTACGCTTTGTACACGTCGGGATGCCGCAGCGGATGGATGATCTTGAGGCGGATCTCCTCCTTCACGCCCTCCAGTCCGCCGACCTCCTTGAACGCGATCTGCGGCTTCTCGAAGCGTTCGGCGAACTCAGGCGCCTGCGCTTCGGTGGGCAGCCGCACGCGGCCCTCGACGACCTCCGCCGTCCCGCCGCGGCTTCCGGCCTGAATGCCCAGCCGCGCGGCCAGTTCGGGGTCGCCGCACTCAGGGTCCAGATCGAGGCCGCGCTTGTACTGGCGCACAGCGCGCGCCACGTCGCCGGCACGGAAGACCAGCCTCGCGTGCAGGATGTAGGCTCGCGCCGGCGTGTCCGGCGCCTTGAGCATGTCCTCGATGAGCACCAGCGCCTGCGAGTTCTTCCCCTGCTGGTAGAAGGCTCGGGCGAGGCCGAGCTTGGCAGCGGCGTTGCCGTGCTGGCGGGCGAGGGCTTCCTTGAACTCCGCTTCCGCCTCGCTGCCCCGTCCCATGCCCAGCAGGGATTCCGCCAGATGCAGAC
Source organism: Planctomycetota bacterium (assembly GCA_026692735.1). Taxonomy (GTDB): domain Bacteria; phylum Planctomycetota; class SZUA-567; order H5-PLA8; family H5-PLA8; genus JAPLOD01. Next base: position 1,654 of record JAPLOD010000937.1, read on the forward strand.
GCAGCGGCATGTTGTCGGGCGACAGCCGCAACGCCTCGCGCAAAGCTCGGATGGTGTCGTCGCCGCTCGCCATGTCGTCCCTGCTGGCCTTAACCCCGAGGAAACGTAAAACCTAACGCGCGCTGCGCAACACGCAATGCGCAAACGTCCTCGTGCATGGAAGGGATGCTACGCCTTGCCGGGCAGAGCGCCGAAGGTGCGGCGGCGGCGCGCATAGTCGGCCAGGGCGGCGCGCAAGTGATCGCGGCGGAAGTCACACCACGGCACGTCCGCAAAGAACAGCTCCGCGTAGCCCGCCTGCCACAGCAGGAAATCGCTGATCCGCCCCACGCCACCGGTGCGGACGAGCAGGTCCACCGGCGGCAAGTCGCGCGACAGCAACTGCGCCTGGAGCCGCTCAGGGGTGATATCGGATGGCCGCAGCTTGCACCTCGCCGCCTCGGCCGCGTG
>JAPLOD010000938.1 GCA_026692735.1 Planctomycetota bacterium
TGAACCTGCACAGGGAAGTGCTGCCCGTGAACGCCGGCCAGCCCGTGACGCTGTGCTACGGCGTGGCGATGCTCGACGCCAAGGCCAACGCGGAGGACATTGAGAAGCTGTGCAAGCGCTGGCTGGAACTCACGGCAGCAAAGTAACCGAAACACAACTCGTGCGCTACAAATGCGGCCTCATTGTCGCTACAGTAGCCCGCCATGGAGGCAGGCGCACCGCTGACTATTGCACAGGCCAACTTCCACATGCTCTGGGGCGGCCAGGCGGAAGTCGTGCTTGCGTTGAGCCAGTCGCTGAAGGCGCGCGGCCATCGCGTCACCGTGGTTTGCCCGGCGGAAAGCGAACTGGCCGCTCGAGCCGCAGCAGCGCAGCTTGACGTCTTCACCGGCTGTTCCTTCCGCAAGGGCTTCCGGCCGGTCTCGTTCCTCCGCGACGTCGCGCGCCTGGGGGCGCTCCTGCGGCGGCAGCAGGTGCGAATCTACCACTGTCACGGCTCTCAGGACCACTGGATCGGCGCATTGGCGGCCGCGCGCTACAGTCCGGAGACCAGAGTCTTCCGCACGCGTCACAACATCTACCCGGTCCGCAACCATGTTTTCAACCGCTGGCTTTTCCGCCGGAAGACGGCGCAGGTCATCACCATCTTCGGCGCGCAGGGACGCTTCTTCACGGACACCGGCCTGCTGCCCGCCGAACGTCTCGCTACGCTGCATTCGCCGCTGCCGCAGGAGTTCGTCAACCCGGGAGAAGTGCCCAGAGCGCTGCGGCGCGAGCTGCAGCTTGCCGGCGACGTGCCGCTGGTCGGCTACGTGGTGAACTCGTTTCACCCCGACAAAGCGCCGCTTGATTTCGTCGCCGCCGCGGCGACAGTGGCGCGGGAACTGCCGGACGTGCGGTTCTGCATGGTGGGCCACGGCCCGCTGGAAGGCGAGATCCGCGCGCGCATCGAGGCCACCGGCCTGGCCGCCAGGTTCCATCTCACCGGCTTCCGCAGGGACATCCTGCCGGTGATGGCCAGTTTCGACCTCGTAGTGCTGACCTCGGTGGCGCGTGAAGCCAGCTCGACGGTGCTCAAACAAGCCGCTGCGCTCTCGCTGCCTGTCGTCGCGACGGACGTGGGCGGCACCGCCGAAGTCGTGGCGCACAGCCGCACCGGGCTGATCGTCAAGCCGGGCGACGTCGCCGCGCTCGCGGCCGCCATGCGCGCGTTGTTGACGGATCGCCCGCGCGCCGCGGCCATGGGCGCGGCGGGGAAAGAGAAAGTGCTGGCCGAGTTCACGGCGGCGGCGATTGCGGAGAAGACCGAAGCGCTCTACCGCAAGGCGCTCTAGCCACAGAGGTCGCAGCGCCGCCATACGGCCGCGCTGTGATCTCTGTGTCCTCTGTGGCTGGTGTTGTTTGACGAGGAACATGGTTTCAATGGCGAACAGATACATCTACCTGGTCCGGCACGGACAGTACGACACGAAAGGCCCGCTGCACAAGCTTGGCGGACCCTTGACGAGGCTCGGCAGGCGCCAGGCGCAGCGCACGGCCCGCTGCCTGGCCGGGTTGCCCATTGACGCCGTGTATTGCAGCACGCAGCGGCGTGCGGCGGAGACGGCGCGGATCATGTGCCGGCACCTGCCGCGGGCCAGAACGTGGGCGACGTCGCTGTTGTGGGAAGGCCAGTTCACCCGCGTGCCGGGGCTGAAGCTGCCTGTGGACTGGATCAGGGAGTCGCGGCGCCGGGCGGGCAGAATCTTCCCTCGTGTGTTCAGGCCCGCGGGCCGGCGCGACCAGCACATCGTGGTGGTCTGCCACGGCAACCTGATCGGCCATTTTGTGTCGCGCGTCCTGCGCGCGCCGATGAGTACCTGGTACAGGGTCCGTCCGGGACACAACTGCAGCATCTGCAGGTGCGTGGTCCACAAGAACGGCCTGATCTCGCTGGTGTCGTATAACGACTGCGCGCATCTCCCCGCAGCGATGAGAACGGGTTAGGAACGAGGCCCTCTCCGTGAGCTCTGTGTCCTCTGTGACCAAGAAGGTTCTGATCCTCGCGCTCGACAGCGTGAACCGCGAGGCGCTCCAGCCCCACCTCGATGCCGGCCGCATGCCGAACCTGGCGCGGCTCATCGCGCGCGGCGCCAGCGGCATTCTTCGCTCGACGCTCCCCGCCCACACCGCGCCCGCCTGGACGACGCTCGCCACAGGCAAACACCCCGGCGTGCACGGCGTGCTCAATTTTCGCCGGTTCGACCCGCGCACCCAGCAGGCACGCCTCAACACCACCCAGGATGTCCCCCACAAGACCGTCTGGCAGTTGCTCGATGAAGCCGGCCTGCAGGTCGGCGTCGTGTGCCAGCCGCAGAGCTACCCTGTGCGCGAACTGAAGCACGGCTTTGTGGTGAGCGGTTTTGAGACGCCTTCCACCGATTGCGATTTCACCTGGCCGCGCGCGCTGAAAGACGACGTGCTGAAGCAGGTGCCCGAGTTTCGCTTCAGGTCCGAACGCGTGCGCGACTGGAATGCCGGCAAGGACTGGACCCGCTGGGACGACTTCAGCGCGGGCATGGACAGTCTCTGCGCGGAAAACGAACACGCGCACGCCTTGAGTTTATACCTGGCCACGTCGCGGTTCTGGGACGTGCTCTTCCTCTATTGCCAGGCGACCGATGCGCTCTTCCATAAAGCCTGGCGGTGGTGCGACCCCGAGACGCGCGCCGAGGACACTGCCCGCGCTGCGCGGATTGACCGTTTCTTCGCGCGCCTGGACGAAATGCTCGGCCAGTTCCTCGCTCTCCGGCAGGCCCAGGACGCTGTTGTCCTCGTCTGTTCGGACCATGGCCATGGCCCCGCGCAGGAGCTGGTGCGCGTCAACGGCCTGCTCGCCGACCTCGGCTTCCTGCAGCGCGGCGGCGTCCTCACGCAGGCCAGGGCCGCGTGGAAGCGCGTCACCGGCCGGCGGCGCGCAAAAGGGCTGGGCATCGCCGTGGATTGGGCGCGGACGCGCGCCTACATGCCGTTCGAAGCCATCGCCGGGTTCCTGTATCTCAACCGACAGGGGCGCGAGCCGGGCGGCATCGTCGGGGAGACGCAGGCGCCGGCCTTGATGCACGATCTCGTTGAGACGCTCGCGCGGCAGACCAGCCCGCACAGCGGGCGGCCGCTCTTCGACGCGCTCACGACGCCCGCCGAGGCGTACCCGCAGCGGGGCGGCTTCGAGTTCCCCGACCTCTTTGCCCTGCCCGCGCGCGGCGTGAATCTCGTGCGCAAGCTTTCGTTCGGGCCGTCGGTCGAGATCCCCGGGGAGAAACAGCGCGGCACGCACAGGCCCGAAGGCTTCTTCGCCCTCAGCGGCGCGGGCGTCCTTACCCGGCCTGGTGCTGAGGCGTCCCTCGCCGACCTCGCGCCGACCATCCTCGCCGCGCTGGGCCTGCCGGTGCCCTCCGACATGACGGGCCGCGCGCTAAGCGGCTGTTTCAGCGGCGGCCTCGAGGTCCGCATGGGCGCGCCAGCGACCGTGCTCGCCCCCGGCGGCGCGCAGGTGTACTCCGACGCCGAGAAAGCGCTCGTCGAGCGGCGCCTGGCGGACCTCGGGTACGTGGATTGAGGCGGAGTTGTCTCCTGACCAAAAAAACAGCCGCGGGCGAAGCCATGGACCCCGCCCGCGGTCACCTTCCTGACCTTCTGTTCCGCCGTTACTGCGACTGTATGGTCATCTTGATAGCGCGGCGCCGCTCCTCAAAGACCCAGTCAATCCTCACCCAGTCGTTCACCTTCACCTTCTTGAACTGCGCGATCATCAGGTGGTCCGGCGCGCCGCCCTCCCTGGCGCCGACCCAGCGCGGGAAGTACTTCTCGACAGGCGCCTCCTTGTCGGTGGACTTGACCTCTCTCCAGCACTCCTTCTCACCTATCTTCTTGTCAGTGACCACGCCGATCACGGTGCCCTTCTTTTGCGCCGGCTCGGCCTCGCGGTGCGGCGGTGCCTTCTTCTCCGGCTCGGCGTGAGCGACCTTCTCGCCCTCGCCCGGCAGGGCCGTCTTCTCGGCAGCGGCCACCTTCTCACCTTCGGGGCGTGGTTTCTCCGCGTCTACGCGGGGCGGCGTCTCTCCTTCGGCGTGCTTGTGTCTCTTCCCGGCCGCGGCCACCTTTTCGCCCTCGCCCTCTGCTTTCTCCGCCACGACCGGCTCCGGCTTCTTCTCCGGCAGAGAGAGCAGCTCGACGCTGACGACCCGGGGGTACTCGTCCAGTTTCCAGACCAGTTTGACCTTGCTGCCCAGAACCAGGGTCTTCATCAGCGCCAGCGTGTCCTTGTCGAAGCCGCCGCCATCCTTGGGCAGGCCGCCTTTCCAGTAGGGCATGTACAGCGTGGATTCCTCCTGCCCTTCGGTCCTCACGCCAATCCACGTGTCCCCTTTCGAAGCCAGGATACCGGTTACGGTGCCGCCCTCCTCCCCGGCCTTCAGTTCGGTGGTGCCCCACGCGCCGGTCATCAGCACGGCGCCCATCAGCACCTTGACCCACAGCTTCCTGCCCGCCATCGCAACTCCTCCTTTCTCACCTGCCTCGGCCTTCTCCTCCAGCATCTTAACTGAGAACCTCGTCCCTGTCACTGTCACGACCCCCGCTTCGGTACGCACTGCAAACGCGCCCACGCCGCGATCCACATCGCATTCCACGCCCCCCTGTTCCAGATACACCTCCTCTGCCCTCTCCTGGCCTTCCACCCGCAGCGCGCTGCGGGGCGCCACTTCCAGCCGGCAATAGCCCTTATGCCCCAGCCGGATATGCCACGTCTCGTCCCCGGTGCTGACAGACGTGCCGCGCGGAATCGGGCCCGCCTGCGGACCC
>JAPLOD010000939.1 GCA_026692735.1 Planctomycetota bacterium
CGAGCAGTTCTGGAGTCCGCACGGCATCGAAGCGATGCTGGCCCTGCGCGGCCACTGGCTCTCGCAGGACGGCCGCTGGGATGCCTACTGGCGCAGCCGCCCCGCCTACCGCAAAAGGGTCGCCTAATCTGTCCCGCACCCTCTCGCGCACTTGCAGGGCAAACTTCGTTGCGCAAAACGCAGCGGAAATGTAGTGTGTGGCCACCGCGCAGGCGGCTCATCGGTCCCAGAGGCTTACTGTGGTATCATGTGAGGGGGCGAGCTGACTACGATGGCCGCCCGGACACCGCGCAAAGGGGATGAGCATGGCGATGGCAGATGATCTCGCACGCATCAAGAAGTCGGCCAAGGAGCTGAAGGGCATTGCCGAGGAGGCCACGGCGCTGGTCGGCCAGCTTCACCGTTTCCTGAAGAAGAACCCGCCCGGCATCGAGGTCTGGGGCGACGACATCTGCTATGAACGCGTCGTCAACTGCCGGGGCCATGTCGTGGATGGCTGGTACGTGCTCGGCTATGCGCGAAGCGACGAGGGGGAGTTCACGCTGGTGCTGAAATGCATCGCCCAGCAGACCGATGAGAACGGCAGTCCCGTGTATGGCCGTGGCGACCAGGGTGAGCGCGTGCCCACCGATGAAACGGTATGGGTGCGCCCGCTCAACGCCGCGCCCCGCGAACTGCGCATCGCCGCGATCTCGTATCTGCCCGATCTTATGAGCAAGCTGGCCTTGACCTGCGAATCGGCCACCAAGAAGGCGCAAGCCGAGATGGGGAAGTTCGACGCGGCCGCTCACGAGCTGAAAGCTGCCCTGCACCGGAAGTAGACTGCCGTAGGCTTTCTCACGCACTTACCCGTGCCACTGCGAGCTAGCTCGCAGTGCCACCCGCCACACGACGCCCCCGCATAGGAGCGCGGGACGATTGCCCGCGCGATGAAAGAAACCAGGCGCCCATCCGTTATCCCGACGGACCGAGGTCACAATACGCGGAGGGGCTATGAGAACTATCGGGGCCGTCGCTGTGCAGCAATCCGCCGGGTTGTTGTGCGTTCTGCTGGTGTGCCTGTCGTGCGGGGCTCTGCGCGCGGAAGACGACGGCTGGAACCTGCCCGCCGCGGAGCGGGTTGCGGAGGCCGAGGCCGCCGCCGCACGAGCCGACATCGCGGTCGCCCAGCGCGTCCTGCAGCAGCTTCAGGCCGGCGCCAAGGCGGCGGGGACGTTGGCCGAACGCGCCACGGCCGAAGCGCAGGTGAACCGCGTGCGGCTCGCACTGGGCCGCGCCTGCACCAGAGCTGACAGGTGGGAAGAGGCGCTGCCGTTGCTGACGGCCATCCCGCTGGAAGGCAAGAGCATCGGCGTGCAGCGCGCCATCTGCGCCGCGCTCCTGGACGCACTCGCGCCGTTGCTCTGGAAACCGGATGGCCGCGTCGTCACTCCATGGACCCCCGTAGCCAACGACCGCTACGGTCCGCTCCAGCCTGACAGCGCGCTGCGTGCGCCCTATACGCGCACCGACCGCCGGCAGGCCGTCACGCACATCTGCAGCGCGCTCGCCGCCTGGGAACGGCTCGCCGGCCAGGACAAAGGCTTGTTGACGGACTCCGAGCGCGCCACGGTCGCGGCCCTGGACACGGCCACGGCCGCGCTGGTGCGCTATGCCTGGGGTCTGGACAGCCTCGAGAGAGCGGCCGGCGTTGTGGAGTCTCTGCCGGCGGCCCAGCGCAGGACACAGACGCTGCGCCTGGCGCGTCTGCTGCTGGACGAACGCGACCTGAAGCACGCCGTGCCGTACCTGCTGGCGTTGGAGCGCACGCCGCCCAAAGACGAAATCGCCAAAGCGGCCGCGGAGGAACTGCTGCGCATCTACTGCGCACACGAACGTCTGAAGACCAGCCTGCCGATGTGGGACCCCGGCGTCGAGGAGGCCGTGCGGCCATATCTCAAAGACCCGGCCTGGGCGCAGACGCGCGAGACTATCCTGCGCGAGCTGGACAAGGCCATCGGCGCCGTGGATCTGCGCGTGGTCCTGGGCGAACCGGAGGGCGTTACGCCTGCGCACTCCCGCGGCGCTCGTCTGGAGAGCAAGTTTGACACGCCGCCAAGCGATCCGGCCTCGAAGGAGGCGTCCGACATCGTGGTCCCGCCCGACATCCTTGCCAAAGCGGAACTCGGCGACCATTGGGAGGGCCTTGACCTCGACCGGACGGACATGCACGTGTTCGTGTCAAACGCTGAGGCAGACAAGGAACCGCAGACTGACAAGGACAAGGAGCAACTGGCGGAGGCGCAGAAGCTGAAGAAGGAACTGGCGAAGCTGGCCGGCGAGAAACCCAACCGCTACAAGAAGCTCGGCTTCCTCGCCGGCGTTCTGCGCAAGAACATCCTGCTCACCCTCGACCCCAAGCTCGCCGGCCAGCGCGAGGTCCGCGAGGAGTACGAGCTGCAGGTGGACCACCAGGAGTTCATGATCGAGGCGCTCGGCCCGTCGTGGCAGAAAGACACCTCGAAGGGCTTCCGGCCGCTGACGCCCGATTCGCCGCTGCGGCTGGTCGTGCTCACGCGCTACCACGGCAGTGTGGACCTTGAAGCGCGCCGCCTGCCGGACCGTGGAGCGTACGAGAAGATGGACGGGGGCCTCACCCCGCAGCAAGCCGAGAAGCTGCCCGTCGTCAAGACGTTCAGCCTGCCGCTGCCGCCACTGTGGACTAACCTGGACCCGGACGCGACCAAACGCCTGCTCGACGTGAAGGACCACGGCCTGACGCCGGGGTTCTACGTCCTGCTGGCGCGAGCGCGCTATTCGCCGGTCGTCGCCGTTACGCGCCTGGCCATCGCCGATACGAAGCTGGTCGTCCGCCACGCACCTGCGGAAGTCCTGATCTGGACGCTTGAACGCCTCACCGGCGCGCCGCGGCCCGCGACGAAGCTTGCCGGCGACATCACACTGGAGTACGTCGCGGAGACGGCCTGGGGCGATGCCCCATTGCCGTCACGCGCCGTAGCGCAATCTGCCAGATTGCGCCGCGAGGGAGAGGGCCAGGGCGAGGCGGGGACGGGAACCACGCCCCACGGCGCCCCGCCGCGCACGGGACTCACCTGGGAGCCCGCCGGGTTCCTCGCGGGCTTCGGCGACGCGCTCAACAACCGCGCTCATCAACTCGGCGACGATTCGTATCTTGCCGGCGTCGCGGAGGGCAAGAAGCAGCTCGCCAGGTTCCCGCCGCAAGCGCTCACACTGCCCGCCGAATCGGACGCGAACGGCCTGGTGCGCATAGGCCTGCCGCCGAACTGGTCCGGGCATCGCTGCCGCATTCGCGCCGTGGCCAACGGATGCGAGGTTGACGCCGTCGAGACATGGCAGGACCTGCAGGCCGAGAAGACGGAGCGCATCGTGGAATGGGTCGCTGACAGGCCCGTCGTGCGGCCCGGCCAGACCGTC
>JAPLOD010000940.1 GCA_026692735.1 Planctomycetota bacterium
TCGCCGGCGAACTCTCCAAGCACTGTTCCCCTCAGACTCCCGTCGCGGTCATCGAATGGGGCGCCACGCCACGCCAGCGCACGGCCGTCGGCACGCTGGAAACCATCGAACGCGTGGCGCGAGAGATGAACATCCAGGCCCCCGCGCTCACGCTCGTCGGCGAGGTAGTCCGCTGCCGCGAGAAACTCAACTTCTTCGAGCGTGCGCCGCTCTTCGGCAAGCGCGTCATGGTCACGCGCGCCCGCGCGCAGGCCAGCGACCTGGCCGCCGGCCTCGCCGCACTCGGCGCCCTCGTCTACGAATTCCCCACCATCCGCATTGCCCCGGCGCAGGGGCCGGAGCTGCACGCCGCTGTCGAGCGTCTCGCCCGCGGGCAGTTCGACTGGCTGGTGCTCACCAGCGTCAACGGCGTGGACGCGCTCGCCGATGAGCTCTCGCGCCAGGCGCTGGACGCGCGCGCCGTGCGCGCCAAGGCGGCCGCCATCGGCCCGGCCACGGCGCAGCGCCTGGGCGAGAAGGGCATCCGCGCCGACCTGGTGCCGCCGGAGTTCCTCTCCGAATCCGTCGTCGCCGCCCTGCAGTCGCAGGGCGCGATCGCGGGCCGGCGCTTTCTGCTGGCGCGTGCGGACATTGCCCGCGGCGAGCTGCCCGACGCGTTGCGGAAACTGGGCGGCGACGTGACCGACGTCGTCGCGTATCGGACCGTGCTGGAAACTGAAGGCCAGGAAGAGGCGCTCGCCGCGCTGGAGCAGGGCGAGGTTGATGCCGTGACCTTCACCTCCGCCTCGACCGCCCGGAACTTCGCGCAGATCCTGGGACCGCAGCGGTTGCGGAAGGTGCTCGCTGCGGAACGGCTCCGTTGCGTCTCCATCGGCCCTGTGACCACGGCGGCCATGAAGGACGCCGGGCTGCCCGTGCACGGCGAAGCCGAGGCGCACGATATCCCGGGGCTGACGGCGCTCCTGCGGCGGTTGTTGCGGCAGTGAGGCAAATCTGATATAGCGCACTGTTACGTTGCCCCTGGCGTGGCCGGAAAGAGCTGGAAGCTATGAGTGACCTGACGGGCAAGACAATTGCGGGTTATCCCCTCGTCAAACTGCTGAGCCAGGGCGGGTACGACGAAGTGTACCAGGTTACTACCTCCGGAGCGCCGCTGGCGGTCCGCCTCCTGCACGCGTATCTGCGCCAGGACCAGGCCTTGAGCGCCGCGGTCGTCAGGGGCTGGGAAGCTGCCCGAGCGGTGTCACACCCCAACCTCGTGACGGTCTTCAGCACCGGCATCGAGCCGGGCATCGGCGCCTACAGCCTCGAGGAAATGCCGCCGGGCAAGCCGGTGCGGCAGATGGTCCTGGGTGGCGGAAAGTTCGCCTGGCGGGACTGCCTGGTTCTGGTGGAGCAGCTCTGCGCGGCCCTCAAAGCCCTGCACGCCGTCAGACTGTGCCACGGTGCCCTCTGGCCCGGCTGCGTGCTCATGACGCAGGACCAGGACATGAAGCTTGAGGGCGCCGGCGGCGTGAGCCTGACCGACGGCTGGCTTACCGATCTCGTGACGGGCCCCGCGGTCGGCTATCTCGCCCCGGAGATCATCGAGGGCTCCCCCGTCTCGCCCGAAAGCGACTTCTACGGCGCGGGCGCCTGTCTGTACTTCCTCATTGCCGGCCAGGACGCGTTCCCTGGCGAAGACAGCACCACCATCGCCACGGGCGTGCTGGAACGCAAGGCGCCGCCGCTTTCCGCGTTGCGCGACGATGTGACGCCCGAGGCGGAACAGTTCGTGGCGCGGCTCATGGCCAGGAATCCCACGGAGCGTTATGGGTCGCTGGACGACGTCCTGGCCGATATCGCCCGTTTGAAGAGCGGCCAGAGTCTGGCCCCGCTGAAGGGCGGCCGCGCTGCGGCCCCGCCCAGGCCTCGACCGAAGGCCGCGCCCGCTCCGGCTGCTCCAGCCGCGCCGTCCGCGCCGCCCGCGAAGCCTGCCGGCAAGACCACAGGCTTCCTCGCGGCCATCAAGGGGCCGGGCACGCGGACCGTCTTCGGGCGTCTGGAGACGCACGTGAAGTCCACGATCCCGCAAAGCGATACCGAGAAGCATGGCGACGATCTCTACCGGCAGGGACAGCTCCCGCTCGCCGTCGCGGCGTGGAGAGACGCCTACCTGAACGCCACGCCCCACGCGGCCTTGAAGGTCAAGATTGAGCTGGGCGAGCAGGACCTCAAGAGGGAAACCTACACTATGGCCCTGGAGGAGGCGCGCTACCGCCTCTCCTCCGGCAACTTCAAGGGCGCCATCTCCCGCGCGCGCGAAGCCATGGCCGCCGCCGGGAACGACAAGCAGCGCCAGGACGCCGTGGCGCTCGAAGGCGAAGCCCTCGACCGCGAAGAGAAGGCCCTCAAGGCCCGGAAGATCAAGCTTGTGGCTGCGGGGCTTGTCTTTGTTGCGGTCCTGGTTCTCTTGGTCAGGGTGTTGTCCAAGCCGCCCGTTGACGAGTCGCCCGCGCTTCCCGGCAACGGCGAACCGGAGAAATCGGACACTGTCAAGAAGGGGACCGACGACAAGCGTCAGGTGCCCAAGCTCACCTCGGGGATTGCCTCTGTCACGCTGCCCGCGCCGTGGACCCTCAACGGCAATGAGGGACGCGTCGTGCTGCAGGGCGCCACTGACCCTGTGGCAACCCTGCGCATAACGCAATGCCCGCCCGCGACCGTGATGGCCGAGAAGCTGAAGGAGTTGCGGGGCGCCGGCGGCTTGAAGGACGTCCGGGACCTCGGCGACCTCCCGAACGTCAGCGGCTTCATTGACGGCGAATACCAGAGCGTCGAGCTCGGCATCCAATACACCGATGGCGGCCAGACCCGCCTTCGCTATTACTACCTGATTGACGGACCGGGGAACGTGGTCTTCCAGGCCGAGTTCGACGGCCGCGACGACCCCGTGGCGCTTGACCTGCGCACCCAGGCGCGCGCCATCATGCAGGTGTGGACGTTCAGGAAATAGGCGGGTACCACGGTGAGGCGCGCCTTGCGCGCAAGGAAATGGCCGCTGTGATGCGTGGAAGAGACGAGCGTATGCGCCGCCAGCCCTTTGTCGTCGCTGTGCCTCTGTTGCTGCTGGCCTTGTCCGGTTGCCGCAAGGAACAGGCCGAAAACGGCGAGACGCCCCGCCTCACCACCCCGCGCACCTCCGAAGTCAAGCTCGTGGACCACACGCCCCAGCCTTGGGCGCCGCCCTTGCGGCGGGCAAGCTTCGCTGTCCAGGACATGCCGACGCTGGCACGTTTGGACGCCGCCATGCCGGAGGCAATGCGCGCCAGCCCCGTTGTCACCGCGGCGCAGGACGGCGCCCAGACCAGAATCCGCGCCCTCCTCCCCTCGCCGGCCGAGCAGGTCTGCTCCGAGGAACTCAAGCCCCTCGGTTTCCAGCCGGAGCCCGGCGAGACAGGCCAGGCGGCGACGTGGACGCGCACAGTGGCTGTGGCGGATCGCCCGGCGTTCGAGAAACAGGTCCTGGCGCGGCTCACCGATACGGCGCGGCGTCTCAACGAGGCCGAAGCCCTGGACCTGCAATGCCGCGTCGGCGGACACATGGTGTGGCAAGCGGGCGGCGACGGTTCGTTCCTGCCCGGCGCACTGGTCTACACGGGCCATCCCATGGATCTCGCGCTGGCCGACGCCGGAAAAGACCCGCGTCTGTTCTTTGCGGTTGAGGGCGTTGACCGCCGTGCCAGCACCGGCACCCTCCTCCGCGCGTATGTCCGCGGCGGCCCGTTGTTCGTCACGAACGACGGCGCCTTGCACATGGGCGATTTCGCGTTGGCGGGCGAATGGAAGAGGGTCCCCGCCGATACGGAGCAGATCAGCGTGCGGCCCGACGGAACCGTGCTCGCATTTGCCCCCGCCGGCGCCGCGTTGGAGCTGGGAAGGCTGCAGGTCGTAAAGCTGGACAAGCACAAGCCCGGCCCGCTCACCGGCGCCGCCGCCGGCGATGGGCCGCCACAGCCTGTGGAACTGCGAGGCGGCGCTTCCCCGCTGTGTGTCGGCCAC
>JAPLOD010000941.1 GCA_026692735.1 Planctomycetota bacterium
GTCGCCGATGATGAACGGCGGCACCTGCTCCGGCACCCGGAAGTAGCGGCGGGCGACGCGTTCCACGGCGCGGTCAATCTCGGCCACGGTCACTTCGGCCCCGTACCACGTCGTGTACTGCGTGGGGATGACGCCGCCGCCGCCGCCGACCACGAGGACTTTCTTGGGCAGCGGATTGTTGACCCAGATCAGCGGCAGGTGGAGCAGGTCGGTGTAGTTGACCGCGTTCTTGTACTCGCTGCGATACGGGAAAATGCCGCTCTCGATATTCTCGTTGAACTTGAGCCAGCGGTGGGGTTCGTACAGCCTGAACTGCGCCTGGCGGTCGCCGGGACGCCACAGGCGAACCGGCAGCAGCACGCCCCCCGTGCCGTGCTCCACTTTGACCACGTCCTCGGTCACCAGGATCTCGTGGTAGCTGGAGTCCTCATAGTGCAGCAGGCGGTGGCCGAGCGCGAGACGCGGCTCGACAGGCAGCACAGCCCAGGCTTCCGCGAAACAGAACGCCAGCAGCGCGAGCACGCCGATGTTGCCGCGGTCCGCCGGGCTGATCTTGCCCGCCGCGGAACGGAAGAGCAGCAAGCCCGCCACTGCCGCCACCAGCAGCACGATGCCCAGCCACTGCAGCACGTTGGTGACGCCGGTCGCGGGGATCAGCACGAAGGTCGTGAAGAGCGTGCCGGCGATCGAGCCGCACGTGGAAAGCGCATAGAGGCGCCCGGCCACGCCGCCCAGTCCGGAGAGCGAACGGGCGTTGAGCTTCACCGCGTACGGCGAGACCATGCCCATCAGGAAGCTGGGCAGGAAGAAGATGGCGCCGGCGGCGAAGAACGGGCCGAAGACCGGGCCAAGGTCCCGAATGGCGATGTATTCACAGATACCCGGCCCGAAACGGGGAACGAGCGCCGTCAGGATGCCCGCCGCGCTGACAATCGTGGCCAGCATGCCAAACGAGGGGCGGCGGTCGGCAAGCATGCCGCCGAGGTAATAGCCGGCAGCCAGCGCGGCCATGAACAGGCCGATGATGCTGCCCCAGACGAAGATGGAGGTGCCGAACCCCGGGGCGAGGATCTTGGCGCCGGCGATCTCGACGCCCATCAAGACCGCTCCCGAGGTCAGGACCACGAGATACAACGCAGCGGCGGCGCGGCGCGCGGCGGCCGTGCCAGGCGCCGGGGCAACGTCCTCGATTCCGCCTCGTGTCGTGCTCACTGCAGGTTTCTCCGAGACTGCCGATCCTGAACTCACCGCCATGTATGTGTTTACTCCTTTTCAACGGGACAAGCCAGCGCATGCGCCCCGGAAGGCAGCAACCGCGTTACAGGCGCCAATCGCGCAGTGCCCGCGGCAGGAGTTCCTCGAACAGTTCCAGCGGGAACCCGACCACGTTCAGGAAGCTGCCCTCCAGCTTCTCCACGAACTTGTCGCCGTCTGCCTGGATGGCATAGGCGCCGGCCTTGCCGTCCGATTGGCCGCTGGCGACGTACGCTTCTATCTCCTCCGCGCTCATGCGGCGCATGTTGACCCACGTGACGGCCGCAGCGCACACGGGTTCGAGAACCGGCGGCGCGTGCGGCAGTCCGGAGGATCGCGGAACGACGGGCCACAGACACCCGAGCGACCAGCGTGTCGGCGGCGGCCACCAGGGCGGGGTAGGGGGGCGGCAGCGCGGCGGCGACGCCGGCGGCCTTGGCGCGCGCCTTGGCCACAGCAAGCTGCTCGGGCGACAGCGCGCCGGCAATGGCTTCTTCGGCCTCACCGGGGTCGGCGGACTCGAAGGCATAGCCGGCGCGGGCCAGGATTTCCCGGCGCTGCGGGGAGACAGAGGCGAGAACCAGGCGGCAGGGGAGATGCTTCATGGTGACGTCGGGTTCTGCTCCCGGCCCCCTCGCCCTGCCCTCTCCCCACGGGGGAGAGGGGGACTAAGGACACCCGGTATCACGGCCTCTTATCCTTGTCATCGTTGCCGTCCGAGGCATCGGACGCCTTCTTCTTCTTGCCGGCCTTGGAGTCCCAGAGGCCGGGATCAATGGGGGGCAGGATGCCGGCGTTGGGGCCCGCGGACGCCGCGTCTCCGTTCAGGCCGCGGGCGCGCGCTTCGGCGCGTTGCGCCTTGAACACCACGAGCGCGCCCTTCTGGACGACGAAGGTACGGGCGAGCATGTCGCCGAGGCGCTGGCGGCGGGGACCGAAAAGGATCATCGGCACGGCCACGAAGACGAAGGTCTGCGGGAGGCGCTCATAGAAGCCCAGGAGGTTGCGGACGAGGGCGGCCCATAGCGACACGCGCTCGCCGGTATCGGCCACGACGCACAGGCCCATGACGAACTTCCCCGCCGTGGTGCCGAGGAGCCATTCGGTGCCGACTGTGTAGGCCAGGTAGATGACGAAGAACGGCCAATAGGGGACGCGCGTGAAGTCCACCGGCAGCATGTTCACGGGGCTGACGTAGGGCCAGCCGAGGAGGCGGGTGAGGTAGAACGTGACGGCGAGGACGAGCGTCAGGTCAACCAGGTACGCGCCCATGCGCAGCGACAGCGAAGCGTAGATTTCGCTGGCCTGGACCTTGCGCATGATAGTCAGGGCCTGCTTGCGCCGGTGATAGGCCAGGCCGGCGCCAAAGGCCACCAGCGCGAGGCCCGTGGCCAGGCCCGCCAGGAGGAGCGCTTCCAGGTCGTAGACCTGCAGACCCCGGGGATTCACGGCGAGGCGGACCCAGCCTTCGTCGGGGGTCTTGCGCCAGATCTCGAACATCTGCCAGTTGGAGCGAACGATGAACTCGCGGCCCGCGCTCGCGAGGTAGTCAGCCGCAATGAACGACATCAGGCCGTCGCGCGCGCGCGACTCTTTGACACTTTCGACGCAGTGCGCCTCCAGCGATTTCGCCGAGGCGGTGGGGGTCACGCGCCAGATTTCCATGGGGCCGTTGCTGGAGATGGCGTCTTCCAGCTTGGCGCGCCGCTGCACCAGCACCTTGAGCTGGTCTCCTCCGGCCCACACGCAGGTGTTGCCGCGCGGCAAGCCGGTGACGGGCACTGGATCGCCGACGAACGCCTGGCCGTCGAAGGTGGCGATGGTGAGCGGCCCGTCGGTAGCTTCACGGGGGCCCTCGATGTCGCGGTGGAGCGTCTGGTCCGGCTGCGCTTCGCGCCAGAGGACCTTGATGCAGTCCTGGAACTCGACGGCCTGCAGAGAGAACGCCTTGCGGCCTTCGGGGACCTTCACGCCGGCGGTGTTCAGCTCTTCCCATTTCGCTCCGTCGTACCCGGCGACCTTCAGCATCGCGTCGCGCTGCGCAGCGCCGGGCGGCGGCAGTTCCACGCCGAAGGCATAGGTCTTGCCCTTGAGCGTTGCGGCCGTTCTGGCGACCCAACTGAAGGGCAGGATCTCGTAGCTGGGGACGGCGTCCTTTCCGGAGAGATCGAAGACCGTGATGCGTCTCTCGTGGAACACGCCAAGCCGCTCGGGCGCCGGTGTCTGCTCGGCCTCAAGCTGCGCGCCGGCGGGACGCTGCCGCAAGGCGACCATGCCGAAGGCGCGGCCCAGGCGCGGCGGCGTGACGGGCTCCCAGGCATCCCAGTTGGGGCTGGAGGGGCGGTAGATGCTGAAGGCGAACTCGGCGCCGTCGGAGGAGGAGGCGTACTGACCGAGCAGGAGGTATGGCTTGCCGCCGACCTGCTCAAGCTCCATGTGA
>JAPLOD010000942.1 GCA_026692735.1 Planctomycetota bacterium
ACACAATAACCCAAAACGAAACTATAACCAACAAGCCGATCCGGACGTCCGGAAGCGGGCGCTGGAGCGGCAGAGGCAATGCGCGCCGCTCAGTGTGATCCCCCTGCGCGCGGCGCTCAAGAGCCCGGACCCGGAAATCCAGAAGGCCGTCCGCGAGGAGCTGAAACGGCTGGGGCCAGCCGGCGCGCCCACTCTGGAGGCGAAATGAGAGCGGGGAGGAGCGAGCGGTGACGCGGCATTGGCGCAAGCGTGCGCCAGTGCTATAATCCGCTGTGCAACAGCGTCTGCACACGTATCCGTTTTTTCCCGCGCACCTTTCGCGCGGTGAGGAGGCCAGCTATGGCGGAACAGAGACCGTGGCAAGGTCTGTGCGACGGTTACATCCGGCGGGCGGGGCTGATTGGAGCGCTCTACGGGATCGTGCCGGTCGTGCTCTGGTTCGGCGCGACCTTCGTCGTGCTGCCGTTCCGTGAAGTGTACGTGCTGAGGTTCGTGCTGGCGCTGGTGACCAGCGGCGTGGCCGGCGCGGTGCTCAACCGTTTCGGCCTGAACCTGTGGCTGATCAAGCATCGTTCGCCCGCGGGCCCGGCCACGGTGTTTGACGGCGCGTTGATCGGCGGAGCGATCGGCGCCGGCATCGCGCTGCTGCCGCCCTTGACATCGCTTATCAGCAGCAACCACCTTGAGGAAGCCAAGTCGTGCATCATCGGCGCGTGGCTCCTGTCCGCCGTGCTGGGCTGTGTCATCGGCGGCACGCTGGCGGTTATGGGGCGGCAAGGCGTGGAGCGCGAGCAGAAGTAACCATGCGCTTCATCCTCCTCGACCGCATCACACGCTGGGAACCGGGCAAGCATGGCCGCGCGGTCAAGAACGTGGCGCTGAGCGAGGACTTCTTCGACGACCACTTTCCGCTCAAGCCCATCATGCCCGGCGTCCTCATGCTCGAAGGCATGGCCCAGCTTTCCGGCCTGCTGCTCGAAGAAGGCGTTCGCGTGCAGAGCGGCGCGCGCGTCAAGGCGCTGATGAGCATGGTCGAGAAAGCCAAGTTCCGCGCGCCGGTGCGGCCCGGCGACAGCCTGGAATACCGCGCCGACGTCCTGGCGGTCAACGACATGGGCGGCAAGACCGCCGCTCAGGCCTTTGTGGCCGGGAACCTCGTGGCCGAGTGCGGCCTGCTGTTTTCCTTCCACGTCTATGACCATCCGCGGCTGGAAGCCCGGCGGGCGGAAGTCCTGGCACTGCTTCTGAAAGGCCTGCCGCCGCATGAAGGCTGAGGTCGTCGTCACCGGCCTGGGCATGGTCACGCCGCTGGGCACGACCGCGCCGGCCACCAGTGCCGCGTGGCGGGCGGGGCAACGAGCTCCGCGCCGCCGCGTGGCGGAACTGGCCGCCACGCGCCTGGCCGATGCCGAAGCCGCGCCGTTTCCCCAATTCGATGCCGCCGCGCGCCTCGGGGGCCGCCGCATGCTGAAGTACATGTCCGACGCCGCGCTGCTGGGCTGCCTGGCCGCGCGGGAGGCCGTGACTGACGCGCGGTTGACTGCCCGCTTTGCGCCGGAACGCGTCGGCCTGTTCGCGGGCACGGGGCTGGCCGCCGCCAGCGTCAAGGACGTGCTGCCGATGCTGGAAGCGTCCATCGGCGAGGACGGCCGGTTCTCCTGCCGCCGCCTGGGCGAGAAGGGCCTGGCCGCCGCGAATCCTCTGTTGTCGTTCAAGATCCTGGCCAACATGCCGCCGTGCCTCGTGTCGCTGCTCGAGAACATCAAAGGCCCGAACCTGATCTTCAACCCATGGGAGGGCCCGGGCGCCGCGGCGCTGGTGGAAGCCTGGCAGGCCGTCGCCGACGGTGACGTAGACGCCGCTTTGGCCGGCGCCGCTGACAATCCGGCGCATCCAGCGACGCTGGTGTACCTCCGCAGCGCGGGGCTGCTCGGTCCCGGCGAGTTCCCCGCTCCCGCCGCGGCGTATCTGGTCTTTGAACGCGCGGAACGTGCGCAGCGTGACCGGCAGCGCGCGTACGCGCGTGTCGCGTCATTGGACCTGCGGGCGGCGCTTCCGGAAGAACCGCTCTGCGATCCGCTTGCTGAGCGCATGGGCCGCACGTATGCCGCCGCGCCCGCCGTCCTGCTGGCGCTGAACAGCCAGGACGGCGCCGCGTCCGTCACCGTCTGCGGCGTGGACAGGCAGGTCTTCACGGCCGAGATGCGAGCATTCCCATGAGCACCCGGCGCGTGGCTATGACGGGGATTGGCGTCGTCTCGCCTATCGGCGTAGGACGCGCCGCGTTCTTCAAGGCCTTGCGCGAAGGGCGCAGCGGCGTCGCGCGGATTTCGCGCTTCGATTGCAGCACCTTCGCGGTGCAGTTGGCGGGCGAAGTCAGGCAGCCGCTCGACCTGCCCGAGGAGGTCGCGCGCGTCGCCGCCGAAGATCCCAAGGTCGGCTTTGCGTACGCCGCCTGCCGCGAAGCTCTGGAACAGGCCGGTGTCACTCGACTGGACGACAAGGCCCTGCTGCACCTCGGCGCCAGTCTCGAAATCTTCGACCTGGCGAAAGCCGTGCATCATGGGCGGCCCGATTTCCACGCGCTCGTTGAACAGAGCTTCGCCGACGGGGCGCGGCCCCTGCAGATTCCGCTGGACACAGCCGCGCGCTTGATCTGTCGTTCCTGGGGACAACCGTGGCGCGCGCTTACGAACTGCTCCGCGTGCGCGGCGGGCGCGCAAGCCATCGGCCATGGTTTCCGCGCGGTGCGCGCAGGCCAGATCGAGGTGGCTGTCTGCGGCGGCTTCGATTCCATGATTAACCCGCTGGGCGTGGGCGGCTTCCAGATGCTGGGCGCGCTGACGGCGGACAACCAACGCGGCGCGCACGCCTGCCGGCCCTTTGACGCCGAGCGCGCCGGCACAGTCCTGGGCGAAGGCGCCGCCGTGCTCGTGCTTGAGCCGCTGGAGATGGCGCACGCGGCCGGCAAGACAGTGCTGGCCGAAGTCTGCGGCTACGGCTCGAGTCTCGATGCGTACAACCTGAGTGCTCCCGACCCCGACGGCGACGGCGCACTGCGCGCCATGCGCGCGGCCCTGGCCGACGCGGACCTCACGCCAGACGCGATCGAGCACATCAGTGCGCACGGCACGGGTACGCGGCTGAACGACGAAGTCGAAGCCGCGGCCATCCGGCGGCTCTTCAGTGCGTCCTGGACGCGCATTCCGGTCAGCGCTATCAAGTCCGTCATGGGGCATCTCATTGCCGCGGCGGGCGCAGTGCAGGCGGCGGGCTGTCTGCTGCCGTTGCGGGAAGGCGTCCTGCCGCCGAACCTGAGCCTGGACAAAGTCGGCTCCGGCTGCGAACTGTGCCATGTGACGAGCCCCGGCTCACCGTTCAGCGGCGAGTACGTGTTGAGCAATTCGTTTGGCTTCGGCGGCCAGAACGCCTCACTGGTGTTCCGGCGGAGTGCTGGCTGACGTACTGACCTTGCGGAGGAGTTATGGCTGAGGTTGCCGGGCGCGTGGCGTTGATCGCGGGCGGCAGCGGCGGCATCGGCAGCGCCGTGGCTCGCGCGCTGGCTCAACGTGGCATGCGCGTCTTCATCGGGTGGCATGCGCATGAGACGGCGGCGCAGGCGCTGGCGACGGGACTCTCCGGCGAGGCCGTGCGCCTGGATGTGACCGACACCGGCCTGTGCGACGCCGTGTGCCGGAGGATTTTCGAGCGGACCGGCCGTCTGGATGTGCTGGTCAACTGCGCGGCGGTGAACCGCGAAGCGCCCGCGCTGGGCATGGAGGACGACGCGTGGCGCGAGGTGCTCGCCGGCAACCTTGACGGCGCATTCCGCTTGTGCCGCGCCGCGGCCAAGTACATGCTGCTGGGGCGCTGGGGCCGGATCGTGAACCTTTCGTCGTCTGCCGCCGTCCGCGGCGGGCGCGGACAGATCAACTACGCCGCCAGCAAGGCCGGCGTGGAGGCGCTGACGCGTGTGCTGGCGCTCGAACTGGGCCGCAAAGGCGTGCTGGTGAACTGCGTCGCGCCGGGGGTGATCGAGACGGGCATGTCCGCTCGCATACGCGGCGAGCATGGCGCGGCGTTGCGCGAGGAGATCGCCGTGCGGCGCTTCGGTTCGCCCGAGGAGGTCGCACACGTGGTGGCGTTCCTGGTTTCCGACGAGTGCGGCTATATAACCGGCCAGACACTACGCGTTGACGGAGGCCTGGCGCTGTGACATCCGCTGAAGAACTGCTGTCGGCGCTGCGCTCGCGGCGCAGCGTGCGGCGTTTCACGAGCGACCCCGTGGCACGCGAGACCATCGAGCGCTTGATCGAACTCGCGGCATGGGCGCCGTCCGCCGGCAACCGCCAGGACTGGTTCTTCACCGTCGTGACAGCGCCGGCGCTCAAAGAACGAATGGCGGACGTGGTGCGGCGCCGCTGGGACGCCATCGTCAGCGCCAGCAAGGATTCCGCGCTGGGCGAGGAACTGGCGCGGTACGCGGCGACCTTCGCGGGCTTCGCGGCCGCGCCGGTGGTGATCGCGGTGTCGGCGCGCAAGGTCTCCGGCTTCGAAACGCGCTTGATGGGGGAGGTAGCGCACGCGGCGAGCGGCAGCTATGCGTCGGCGGCCATGGCCGCGCAGAACCTGATGCTGGCCGCGCACGCGCTCGGCCTGGGAAGCTGCTGCATGACCGGCGCCGTCGCAGCGCGCGACGAAATCGCCGCCCTGCTGGATCTGGGCCGCAAACACGAACTGGTCTGCCTGGTGGCCGTGGGCGTGCCCGCGGAGACGCCGCGCGCGCCGGCGCGCAAACCCGTCACAGAGATCACGAGGTTCCTTGAATGACGCATGACGACGTCTTCAGCGGTGTCTGCGAATGCCTGGCCGTGGTGCTCGATACCCGGCCGGACGCCGTCCGCGAAGACCAGCGGCTCGTCGCCGATCTCGACGCCGATTCCCTGGACCTGCTCGACCTGACATTCCACCTGGAAAGGCGGTTTGGCGTCTCGATCTCGCCGCGCGATATCGAGCACCGCGCCAGGGAGAAGCTCAACGGCAGGCCGTTCACGGTTGATGGCAAGTTCACGCCCGAAGCGCTCGCGGAGCTCAAGGCGGCCATGCCGGAGGTGCCGGCCGAGGAGTTCCCCGCGGACATGCCTGCCGACGCCCTGCCGCGGCGGCTGCGCGTGGCCTCGATGGTCAACCTCGTCTCCCGGCTGCTGCAGGAAAAGGAAGCGAAGAGTGGACAGTAGCGAGAGTATTCCTTGCGCGCAGCCGCAGCGCACCGCGCTTGTCACGGGCGGCAGCGGCGCGCTCGGCAGCGCGATAGTCCGCCGCCTGTGCCGCGACGGCTACGCCGTGGCCTTCACGTTCAACCGCAATCAGGCCGCCGCTGACAGTCTGGCTGGCGAGACCGGCGCCGCTGCATTCCAGGCCGACCTGACGGTGCAGCAGCAGGTGCAGGCGTGCGTGGCCGCGGCGCTCAAGCGCCTCGACCACGTGGACGTGCTGGTCAACAACGCCGGCCTGACGCAGGTGATGCCCTTCGCACTGCTGGAGGAGCAGGACTGGGACCGGGTGCTGGCCGCCAATCTCAAGACGATGTTTCTGGTCACGCACGCCGTGGCGCGCGGCATGATCACCCGCCAGGCCGGCTGCATCATCAACATCGGTTCGCTGGCCGGGCACCGCGTGCTGGAAGTCCCGGTGCACTACGCCGCGGCCAAGGCGGGCGTCAGCGGTTTCACGCTGGCGCTGGCGAAGGAGCTGTCGCGCTACCACATTCGCGTCAACTGTGTCGTGCCCGGGTTGCTCGACGCGGGCGTGAGCACGATGGTGCCGGAGAAGGAAGTGGCGGAGTACGTCCGCTTCAGCACGGCGGGGCGCGTGGGCAAGCCGGAAGAGGTGGCCGCGACGGTGGCATTCCTGGCCAGCGACGAGGCGGGCTACATCAACGCGCAGAACATCTTCGTGGACGGCGGAGTGTAACGCCATGAAGTGGCGCCTGATTGACAGGGTTGACTCCTTCGAACCGTGGCGCAGCATCGCCGGGCGCAAGACGATTTCGTTCGAGGAGTACAGCCTGCTGAAGGTCTTCGGGCGAAAAGGCAGCTTTCCGGAATCTCTCGTGCTGGAATCCTGCGTGGAACTGGCGCGCTGGCTGGCGGCTGCGAGCTCGGGCTTCAGTCAGACGGCAGCGTTGGCGGAAGTGGAGACGTTCCGGTTCACGGCGGAAGCGGACCGCAGTGAGGTCCTGCGGATTTCGGCGCGCGTGGTGGCGCGCGAGCGGAACCTGCTGCGCCTGGAATGCGCTGTGGCCACCTCGGCAGGCGAAGTGGCAGCGGGCCGTTTCACGGTCGAACTTCTGCCGCTCGGCGAGCACTTCGATACGGAATGGGTGACAGGCCTCTGGCGGGAGCTTTGCGGGGAAACGCATGCCCAGGCTTGAGGAACGCGACTACACGTACTTCACGATTGTGCGCGGCATGTGCCGCAGGTGCCGCGCGATCGTGCCGGCGCGCGTGTCGTTCCGCGGGCGCGAGGTGTGGCAGCAGAGCCTCTGCCCGGCCTGCGACAACGCGCCCGCTCTGATCGCCGGCGACAAGGACTGGTACCTGGCTTCCACGCTCCGCGCGTTCCCCGACCATGCGCCGCTCAAAGGCGCCCGGCCGCAGCGCCGCGGCTGCCCTCACGATTGCGGCCCGTGCGCGTGGCATGCATCGCCGTGCCAACTGCCGGTCGTCTCGATCACGAACGCCTGCAATCTGCGCTGCCCGATCTGTTTCACGTACAACCGCCCGGACCGCGTCTATCACATGCCGGTGGAGGAATTCCGGCGGACGGTGGATTTCATCATCGCATCGTCCGGGCCGGTGGACCTGATCAACGTCACCGGCGGCGAGCCGACCTTGCATCCGCGGATCATCGAGCTGCTCGAATGCTGCCGGAGGCCGGAGATCGGCCGCGTCACGCTGAACTCCAACGGCCTGCGTCTCGCCGAAGACCCGGCGCTGTGCGCACGCCTGGCCGAACTGGGCGTCTACGTGATCCTGTCGTTCCACACGCTTGACCCCGCGGCCAGCGTGAGAATGCACGGGCGCGATCTTGTGGCCACGAAGCTGCGCGCGCTGGAGAACCTGACGCGCGCCGGCGCGCGCGTGACGCTGCTCAACGTGATGCTCCGCGGCGTCAACGAGGACGCCGCCGGCAAGCTGCTCGACCTGATGCGGCGGAACGAGGCGATCCTGAGCCTGACCATCCAGACCATGACCTACACGGGCCAGGGCGGCGGGGGCTTTCCCAGGCAGAAGCACATCCCCGTGGATGAGGCGGCGCGGCTGGTGTGCGCACAGTCCAACGGCGAGCTGGAATTCGCGGACTTCCTGCCGCGGCCGGCGGCGCACCCGCTCTGCTACCTGACCTGTTTCATGCTGCAGACCGGCGGCAGGTTCCTGCCGCTGGCGCGGCTGGCGCCGCGCGAGGAGATCACGGCGCGGATGCGGGATTCGTACCTGCTGCGTCTCGAACCGGACGGGCGGTTCTTCCGGGAGATGATCAACGGCCTGTACGCGCGCGGGGCCGACGCGCAATTGCAGGACATGCGCCGCATCGTCGAGACGCTCTATCCGGCCGGGCGCGATGTCAGCACGTTCGAACGGCAGCGGCTGGCCGAAGCGGCGGTGCGCACGATCTACGTTCACGCCCACATGGACGAAGACAATTTCGACGCCGCGCGCGCGATGCTGTGCCCGGACCTTGTGCCAGCGGAACCGGGGCGGCTTATCCCAGCCTGCACGTATAATCTGTTCTACCGCCGGGAGGACGAGCGCTTCTATGTTAAAGCCTGACGATCAGGTGCGCCTCGAAACAGAGCGCAGGGCGTTCGCCATGTGGTGGGCGGGGAACCGCTCGCAGCCGTTCACCCTGGAGCGACACGAGGCGTACTGCGTCTGCGACGTGCTCTTTCCGTCGTTCTTCGCGCGGCGGCGGATGGAATGGCGCGGTCTGTTCGGCTGGTTCGCCGAGAGGATCCCGTTCTCGCCGCTGAAGGTGTTCTGCTACCGGCGTCTGGGCGTGAAGATCGGGCGGGACGTGTTCATCGCGCCCGGCGTCGTCCTTGACCCCTTTTACCCGGAGCTCATCGAGCTTGAGGATGGTTGTTTCCTGGGCATGGGCTGCAGGATCATGACGCATGAGTACACCGCGACGTCCTTCCGCATGGGGCGGGTGCGCGTGGGCCGGGGCGCGGTGATCGGCGGCTGGGCCACGGTGCGGTCCGCCGTGCGCATAGGCACGAAGGCCACCGTGGGCCTCAACAGTCTGGTCAGCGAGGACGTGCCGGACGGTGCGACCGTCGGTGGCGTGCCCGCGCGCGTGCTGAAGGAGAAGGCGCAGGAAGAGGCGGAGGGCACAGCGTCGCGCCCATCGCGGAACACGGAAGAGCCGAGTTAGGGAGCAGGCAGCAGTGGGGTTCGTGAGCAACTACGCGCGCAACCTTGTGGCCGTGGCGCTGGGACGCCAGCCGCTGCGCCCGCTGCTGTTCTCCTACTACATCACGCACCGCTGCACTCTGAACTGCCGCTACTGCTGCGACGGCGACGGCAAGCGCTTCAAGGAAGACCCGATAGCCGAGCTCTCCACGGCCGACGCCAAGCGGCTGCTGGCCATCCTGCGGCGCGCGGCCGACACGCTCGATATCACCGGCGGCGAACCGATTGTGCGCGAGGATCTCGAGGAGATCCTCGCCGAGGCGCGCCGTCTCGGCCTGCGCACGGTGCTGAACACCAAGGGCGCGGGGCTGCAGCGCCGGGAGGGGCTGCTCCGGCTTGCGGACACTATCGCGCTCAGCGTGGACACGCTGGACCCCGATGTCCTCGCGGCGCTGATCGGCCGTCCGCGCGCGCAGGCTGACGAGATTATCGAAGCCTTCCATTTTCTGCTGGAGCGGCGGAAGAGGGACGGTTTCAGGCTGGTGCTCAGCGCTGTAGCGACGCCGGGCAACCTCGAGGACGTACGCGGCGTGCTGCACATCGCCCTCGAGCACGGGCTGGGGTTCCATCTTTCGCCGGAGATCGCGGGCACGCAGGCCAATCGGGCGTTGCGTGAGGACGCGCGCTACCATGCGCTGCTCGACGAAGTGCGGCGCGCCAAGCGCGAGCGGCACGGCGTCCTCGGCATTGATGCGTATCTGAAAGGGATCGGGACGTTCGAGCCGTTTCCTTGCCATCCACTGCTGATGCCGGTGATCCGGCCGGATGGCAGAATGTACTATCCCTGCCTGGAGAGCAAGCAGGCGGAGGTGAGCGTGCTGGAAGCAGGCGATTACGCCGCGGCGCTGGCGCAGGCCCGGGCGCGGCGCGGCGAAGTGCCGCGGTGCGGCGCGTGCTGTCATATCTTCTGCCACATGGCGTTGTCGCTGCTGCAGCGGCACCCGTGGGCGGCCCTGCATGAGTCGCGGCATTGGAGGCACCTGTAGCATGGGCTCGGCCCTCCATTACCACTACCGCTGCCTGCGCCTGGCCTGGGGCTTTCTCGCGCGGCGGTTCGTCCACTGCAACCTGCAGGTCACGTACCGCTGCAACTTCAAGTGCCAGATCTGCGACTTCTGGAAGACGGAGCACGATCCGAAAGAGGAGCTGACGCTGGATGAGATCCGCCGCATCGGGGCGAAGCTGAACACGCTCGGCACGCTCATCATCTCGCTGGCGGGCGGCGAGCCGCTCATGCGCGAGGACCTGTGCGAGGTCATCACGGGCCTGAGCAGCGCGGGCCATTTCCCAATCCTGATCACGAACGGCTGGTTCGTGAACAAGACGCTCGCCCGCGACATCCAGCGCGCGGGCCTGCAGGAGATCTCGGTGTCGGTGGACTACCGCGACCCCGCGAAGCATGACGCGCAGCGCGGCATGCCCGGCGCGTGGGAGCGCGGCATCGCGGCGCTGCAACTGCTGCTCAAGCACCGGCCCGGCCCCCGCAACCGCGTCCACATGATCAGCGTGCTGATGGACGACAACCTCGACGACATCGAGCCGCTCATCAAGCTGTCGCGCGAACTGGGCGTCACGTACATGGTGAACCTGTACTCGTGGAACCGCGGCGCCAAGGCGCGGCGCACGCCGGAGGCGCACGTCACCGCGCATCTGCTGGAGCTGAAGCGGAAGTACCCGGAATTCGTTACGCTGACGACGTACATCGAGCAGCTCGACAGGGCTGTCGCGGAAGGCGGCATAGGCAACTGCCAGGCCGGCCGCCTGCTGCTGAACATTGACGACCGCGGCAACGTGGCGCGCTGCACCGAGACGCTTGACGAACCGGTCGGCAATATCCTGCGCGAGGAAATGGCTGAGCTCCGGCGCCGGTTGTGGCGCACGCAGCAGGAGAAGGCCTGCAACCAGTGCTGGACCTCATGCCGCGGCTTCGCGGAAAGCATGTTCATGCCGCCGCGCCTCCGGCAGTTGCGCGAATTCTACCAGTCGGTGCGAGGCCACTGATGGAGACGCTGGGCCAGACCACGTCAACCTGTCCCGCCTGCCGGAGTTTAGTCCCGGCGAAGATAATCACCGACGGCCGGGACGTGTTCTTCGACAAGTTCTGCGCTGCCCACGGGCCATCGCGCGCGCTGGTGCGCGGCAGCGTGCAACAGTATCTCGAGGCGCAGCGCTGCGTGAAGCCGGCGTGGCGGCCGCGGGAGTTCTCCGGCAACACGCAGGCCGCATGCCCAACGGGCTGCGGCATGTGCGCGCGGCACGAACAGCACCTGTGTCTGCCCATCGTGGAGATCACCAGCCGCTGCGACCTGGCCTGCCCGATCTGCCTCGTGGACGCGGGCCGAGCGTGGGACATGACACTGGCAGACTACAAGCGCCTGCTCGACGCGCTGATCCGGGCCGAACGCCAGGTTGACGTCCTCAACCTGTCGGGCGGCGAGCCGCTGCTCCATCCTGAACTGCTCGCTTTCGTGGACGAGGCGCTGTCGCGGCGGGACGTGGTGCGGGTGAGCATCTCCACGAATGGACTGCGACTGCCTGGCAATCCGGGGCTCTTGCGGGAACTGCGCGCGCGGAACGTCGTGGTCTCGCTGCAATTCGACGGCTTCTCCGAGCGTGCGTACGAAACGCTGCGCGGCCGGCCCCTGCTTGAAGAGAAGCGCCGCATTCTGGATGCGCTGGCTGACGCCGGCGTTTCGACGTCGCTGACCATGACGGCAGCAGCGGGCGTTAACGATGACCAGTTCGGCGGCGTGCTGGAGTATCTGTTCGCGCACGAGCATGTCGTGAGCCTGATGATCCAGCCGCTGGCCTTTGCCGGGCGCGGCGCACGCTTGGCGGGACGGGTGCGGCGCTTGACGATCCCGGATGTGATCGCGGCACTTGGCGCGGCGGGCCATCGCGCGGTGTGCGCGAGCGATTTCCTCCCGCTGCCGTGCAGCCATCCGCTGTGTTTCAGCCTGGCCTTCTACCTCATGCTGGAAGGCGGCGGCGCAATGTCGGTCAGCAGGCTGACGCAGGCCAGCATACTGATGGACGCGGTTGCCAACCGCACCATCTTCGGGCTGGACGCCGCGGAGCACGAGCGCCTGAAGGAGCTGGTGTACGACCTGTGGAGCGGGCCAGCAGCCAGCGCGCCCGACAGCGCCGCGGTCCTGGCGACGCTGCGCACCATCGTGCGGGACTTCGGCCGCGGCTGCTTCGAGCCGCGCACGGCGTTCGTGCGCTCGGAACGGCGCGTGAAGTCCATCTTCATCCATGCTTTTCAGGACGCGGAGACATTTGACCTGGCTCGCGCGCGGCGCTGCT
Source organism: Planctomycetota bacterium (assembly GCA_026692735.1). Lineage (GTDB taxonomy): Bacteria > Planctomycetota > SZUA-567 > H5-PLA8 > H5-PLA8 > JAPLOD01. Next base: position 11,781 of record JAPLOD010000942.1, read on the forward strand.
GCAATGCGTACCCTCAGCCCGACGGCAGGCTGATCCCGGCGTGCGTGCGCAACGTCGGGCCGCACACTTGAGGCTTGAGGCTTGAGACTTGAGGCTTGAGAGTTGCGGCCGAAGGATGTAACCTGCAGGAGGCAAAGCAAGCGCGCGGCCTGATGGCGGTTTCCTGTCCCAATGGCTCGATGACCCCATGACTCGATCATCCATCATTTTCACGCTGGCACTTGCGCTGGGGATCGTCCTTCTCGGCGCGGCACCTGTCGTGCTGTACTGCGTCACGCTCGGCGCGGTGCCGGCGGTAACTCCGTCCGAAGCGCGTCTGCGCCTGA
>JAPLOD010000943.1 GCA_026692735.1 Planctomycetota bacterium
GTGAGCATTGTGAAGTATATGCCCAATACGCTGCTTTTAGGGGGGTTTTCGAAGTCATACGCAATGACCGGCTGGCGACTGGGATACGCGTGCGGGGACGCCGACATAATCGCGGAGATGACGAAGCTGCAGCAGTTCACGTTCGTGTGCGCGCCGAGTGTGACGCAGCGCGCGGCGCTGGGCGCGTTCAACGTGGATATGTCGCCGCATGTGACCGAGTACAGGAAGAAGCGGGACTTCCTTGTCGCGGGGCTGCGGCGGGCGGGCTACGACTGCGAGGAGCCGGGCGGCGCGTTCTACCTCTTTCCGCGAGTGCCGGCGAGATACGGCAACAGCCAGGCGTTCATCGAGGAAGCCATCTCGCGGCGGCTGCTGCTGGTTCCCGGCCACGTGTTCTCGAGCCGCGATACGCATTTCCGCATCAGCTATGCGGCGCCGGACGAAAGGCTGGCCGAGGCGTTCAAAGTCTTCGAGGCGCTGGCGTGAGAAGCCGGTCAGCCGCTGGCCACGACGTTGCGCAGGCGCTGTTCGAACGTGGGGTCGGCGATCGAGCCGCGGACGGTGATGCGCCAATGGCCGGAGCCGTCGCTGACCAGGTCAACTGTTCCCGATCCTTCAGGCTCCAGGTCCAGGACGGTTCGGAGAAGGCGCGCTGCCTGCGCTGAGCTGTTCCCGCCGCGGGCGCTTCCCTGCGCTTTCCCGTCTGCGTGCCAGACGCGAACGCGGACGCCGCCATGAAGCCATACGGCGAGCTTGTCAGCGGTAGTCTGCAGCCATGACGGCGGGGCCATATTCAGCCAAAGATAGCGACCTGGTGGAGGTTTTCATCAGCAATTCGCAGCAGCGTTCGAGATGGATGCCGTGGGAGCCTTTGACAAGTACCGCGTCCCCCGGCGAGAGCCATTGGCGCAGCGCGTGGGCGGCCGCTTCCGGCGTCGCACAGTGCGTCCAGAGCGCGTTGGGCAGGCCGTGGCCGACAGCGGAGCTGCCGGCGATGGAGGCGAGTTCCCCGACGGTGATCAGACCGCACAAGCTGCAGTCAGCCAGGTCTCGGCCCAGTTCGCGGTGCAGCTCTTCGGCTTGCGGGCCCAGTTCGAGCATGTCGCCGGCCACGACGAACTTGCGCTCCACGGCCAGCGCCTTCAGCGTTTCGAGCGCCGCCGCAAAACTCGGCGGGTTCGCGTTGTAGGTGTCGTCAATGAGCGTGACGCCGTGGATGGAAGCCACGTTCAGCCGGCGCGCCACGCCCTGAAAGGTGCTGAGAGCGTGCGCCGCTTTACCCAGTGGAATGCCCGCGGCGGCGGCGGCGGCGATCGCGGCCAGGGCGTTGGCGACCAGATGCGTGCCCGGCACACAGAGGTTGCAGTCGGCGATGGCGTCTCCGTAGCGCACAAGGAAATCCACCGTAGCGTCGCCATTGACGCGCACGCCCTTGGCGCGCACGTTGGCATCGTTGCCGGCGCCAAACGTGATCACGTTGCCCCTGGCCATGGCGCGCCAGAGATTGAGATAGGGGCTGTCGGCGTTGAGTACTGCGGTGTCGTCGGGGCCCTGGAAGAGAAGGATTTCCCCCTTCTCCAGCGCCACATTGTCAACCGTGCCGAAGGCTTCAAGGTGCGACGCGGCGGCGCAGGTGATGAGTGCGATGGTGGGCCGCGCGACCGCGGCGAGCTGCCGGATCTCGCCCGGGTGGTTGCTGCCCAGTTCCAGGACGGCCGCGTCATGCGCCGCGGAGACGCCCAGGATCGTGTGCGACAGGCCGACGGCGTTGTTGAAGCTGCCCTTCGCCTTGTGACTGTCCCACTTGGTGCACGATGCCAGAATGTGCGACAGCATTTCCTTCGTGGTGCTCTTGCCGACCGAGCCTGTCACGCCGAACCAGCGGACCCGCGCAAGCTTGCGGCGATGGGCCGCCGCGATCCCCAGGTAGCCGGCGCGGCTGTCGCTGACCAGGATCGCGCCCGTGTCGTCCGGCAGGCCGTGCAGCGCCTCGGGATCGTCCACCAGGACGGCCGCGGCGCCGTGCGTCTTGACCGCCGTGCGGGCGTACGTGTTGCCGTCGAAGCGTTCGCCGCGCAGAGCCACGAAGAGGGCCCCACGCACGGGTAAGCGCGTGTCGGTGAAGAGCCCCTTGACCAGCATATCGGGGCGGCCGTGCACCAGTTGCCCGCCGGCTGCGGCGGCCAGGAAATCGAGTCGTTCGCAGATCATGATCAGGCCCTTGCGCCGTTTCTGATAACCATCGTCAACGATGGTCACGGTCTTCGATCGTGCCTAACTGCCGGCTGCGCCGTATTGCTGCCCGAAGCGCCGCTCTAGCGCCGCCGCGGCCTGTTCCACGTCCGAGAAGTGGCGCTTCTCGCGTCCGAAAATCTGGTAGTTCTCGTGGCCTTTGCCGGCGATGAGGACGACGTCACCCGGGCGCGCTTCGCGGATCGCCATCTCGATGGCCCTGGCGCGGTCCGGCTCGACGATGAACTTCTGCTTCTCCTGGATGCCCTGCCAGATGTCGGCGATGATCGCCTGCGGGTCCTCGGTGCGCGGGTTGTCGCTGGTGACGACGCCGAGGTTGGCCAGCTCCTCCACGGCTTTGCCCATCTTCGGGCGCTTGCCGCGGTCCCGATCGCCGCCGCAGCCGAAGACGGTGATGAGGCGCGCCGGCCGCAGTTCGTGCAGAGCTCTCATCACGCTGCGCAGCGCATCGTCCGTGTGCGCGTAATCCACGAGGACGCGGAAGGGGAGCCTCGTGGAGCCGTCGCCGACGGACTGCAGCCGTCCCGGCACGCCGCGGAAGCTCGCCAGGCCCCCGACGGCCGCGTCGAAGGAAAGGCCGAGCGAGACGGCCGCGCCGACGGCGCCCAGGCAGTTCTGCACGTTATGCGCGCCGACCAGACCCCAAGTCACCTCGCGTTCGCCCCACGGCGAGGCGATGCGGAAGTACGTGCCGCGGATGTCCATGCTGTAAATCTGGCCGCTGAGAATGCTGCCGTTCGACAGACGCGGGTTCAGCGTGAAGCCGAGCACCTGCGCGCGCGTGAGGCCGGTGTAGCAGCCGCTGGCGGGGTCGTCGAGGTTGAGCACGGCGATGGCATCGGGCGCAAGGTCGCGGAAGAGGATTCCCTTGGCCTCGCGATAGTTCTCCATCGTGCGATGGTAGTCGAGGTGATCCTGCGTCAGGTTGGTGAAGACGGCCGCGGCAAAGGCGAGGCCGGCAACGCGGTGCTGGTGCAGCGAATGGCTGGAGGTCTCCATGAAGGCGGCGCGGCAGCCGGCGTCGGCCATGGCGCGCAGGTAGCGGTGTACGTCCACGGATTCGGGGGTGGTCAGCGGCGCCTCAATGACGCTCGACCCCAGGTCGTATTCGATGGTGCCCAGCATCCCGCAACGCTGCCCGGCGCTCTGCAGGAGATGGCGCACCAGATAGGCAGTGGTCGTCTTGCCGTTGGTCCCCGTGACGGCGCCCAGCTTCATGCGCCGATCCGCATAGCCGTAGAAGGCGCGCGCGGCTCGGGCCAGAGCCAGGCGCGCATCGGCGCAGACGATCTGCGGGAGCGTGGTGAGCGGCTCCGGCTGCTCGCACAAGAGCGCCACCGCGCCGCGTTCGGCCGCGTGGCGGGCGTAGGCCGTGCCATCCAGTTTCGAGCCGGGCAGAGCGGCGAACAGATCGCCGGCTTTCACGGCCCGCGAATCGCACGCTATCCCTGTAACCTCCACGGGCTGCGAGGCGGGCTGGATGACCCGCGCGGCCGCGGCGGAGGCGAGCGCTTCCAATCGCATGTGCCAGTCCTTTCCTTCGCGCGCCGTTCGCGGCATGTGTGTCGTGCCCACGTACACGGGCCGGCAGCCCATGCCACGGCGAAAGGGCCGCGTCAGCGCGCAGCGAGCTTCTTGACTTCGGCAACTACCTTCTTTTGTTCATCGGCAGATCGCGGGGGAATATTGAGCACCGTCATGCCTTTGCGGAGCACTTCACGGACGGCGGGACAGGCGACGGTGGCGCCGTAGTAGCCGGCGCTCTTGTGCGGTTCGTCCACGGTCACGAGACAGACGAGGCGCGGGTTGTCGGCGGGAGCGAAGCCGCAGAACGAGCCGATGTACATGGTGCTGCTGTACGTCTTGGTCGCGGGGTCAATCTTCTTGGTCGTGCCCGTCTTGCCGCCGATCGGCCATTCCGGACAGAAGGCCCTGAAACCCGTGCCGCCGGGGCCGACGACGCGCGTCAGGATTTCGCGCATCTGCTGGCTGGTCTGTTCGCTGATGACCCGCCGCACCGGCTGCGGGTGGAGCGTGTACAGCTCCTCCCCTTTTTCATTGATGATGCGCTGCACGATCTTGGGCCGGTACAGGATGCCGCCGTTGACCACGGCGGCGTAGGCGGTCGCAAGCTGCAGCGGCGTGACGCCGATCTCATGGCCCATGCCGACGGATTTGATGCTGTCGTCGGTCCAGAGCTTGCGGGAGCGGACCTTGCCGTTGTCTTCGCCGGGGAGGTTGACGCCGGTCTTCTCGCCGAAGCCGAAGGCGCGGACCAGCTCATACACGCCGCTGACGCCGAGGCGTGTGGCGATTTTTGCGGCGCCGATGTTGGACGATTTGATGATCACTTCGTCAAAGAGCAGTAGGCCGTAGGCGTGAGCGTCGTGGAGCGTCCGGTAGCCGAGGTGCCAGGCGCCGTTCTCGCAGTTGATCGTCTCGTTGCGGCGCCAGACCTTCTTCTCGAGCGCCATGGCGGCGATGAAGGTCTTGAAGGTTGAGCCCGGCTCGTACATATCCGTCACGGCCCGGTTGCGGCGGCTGTCGGCCGGCGCTTTGGCGGGGAGATTCGGATCGAACTGCGGCGCGCACGCCATGGCCAGGATCGCGCCGTTGCTGACGTCCATGACGATGCACGTCGCGGACTTGGGCTGGTACAACTCAAGGATATGCGCGATCTCGTCTTCGGCCACCTCCTGGATGCGGGCGTCAATGGTCGTGACGACCGCCAGGCCATCGCGCGCGGGCTTCGTGTCCGCCGGGCCCGTCGCGCCGTCGTTGAGCGCGATGAGGCGGCGGGCGGCGTCGCGGTAGTAGCGCAGGAAGCCCGGCGTGCCGCTGAGCAGCGAGTTCAGGCTGAGTTCCAGACCTTCCATGCCGCCGTCCACGCCGGACCAGCCGAGGACGTGGCAGGCGAGCGAGCGCTGCGGGTAGGTGCGGCGGAACGAGTCCTCGAAGCCTATGCCCCTGATCTTCAGCGCGCGGATGGCGTCCGCCGTGGCGTCCTCCACGTCGCGCGCGAGGTAGACCACGCGGCGGTCATCGTGGCTCATCTTGTCGCGAAGCTGAGTCGCCGGGACGTGCAGGAGCGGCGCCAGCGCATCCGCCGCGGCGTTCGGATCCTTGAGTATCAGGAGGTCGGCGATCACCACGTCGCGCGGCTCGCAGTAGGCCAGCGGCAGCCGCTGGCGATCGGTGATGAACCCGCGCTGAGCGGCCACGAGTTCCCGCGCCACCTTCTGGTTGGCCGCTCTGGCGCGCCACGCCGGCCCCTGCGTGACCTGGACCTGGACCAGGCGCGCGCACAGCCCGCCGTACGCCAGCAGGACAAGGCTGAGGATCAGGCCGATGCGCAGCCGCACCTTGGGGCCGGCGCCATCGCCCTTGCGCCACGCCCGGCAAGTCTGCGCCGGCGGCGGGCTGGACGGGCCTTGCGGCAGCGGCGTGCCCTGGTCCACACGTGCCGCTGGGGCAGCGAGGGACGGGGTTGGCGGTGTGACGCTCGTTGAACCCATAGTCTCGATACGCCTGCGCGCGGGCGCTCACACAGCGGCGCCCCCTTCGCTCCTGTTACCGGCCTCTCTGGTCGCGAGGCGGGGTGGGGGAGTGCATGG
>JAPLOD010000944.1 GCA_026692735.1 Planctomycetota bacterium
GACCGCGTCTACTTCGGCGCGCCGATGGCCGAAGCGGGGGTGTGCCTCATTGAATGCGACCTGGACGGCAAGAAGCTCTGGGGTAAGCACGATTTCGGCGCGTGGCAAGGCGTCAACCTGATGGCCGCCGACGACGACTCGCTCTACATCGAACGCAATGGCGCCGTCTTCCGGATGAATGCAGAGACGCATGCTGCCAAGGAGCTGTTCTCCTACGGCAAGAACGCGGAACGCCGCGGCTATCTCTCCGCGATGGCCGCCTGCAAGGGCACCGTGTGCCTGGCGTTCACGGGCGAGCAGTGGCTCGACAATGCCACCAGCGCGCCGTCCGTGGACCTCGACCGCTGCGTTCCGAAGCCGCCCAACTCCGACCTCTTGCGCCTGCTGCGCCTCACGGGCACTCCGCCGGGCAAGGACGTTCAGCCGAAGTCCGACAAGCCGCAGGGCAACGGACGCCTTGATCTGGAATCAGTGGCGCCCGCGGGCGGCAAGCCCTCGAAGGCCGGCGACATGGAACTCGAGCCCGCGCCAGGCGCGCGCAACACGCAGCACGCCGTGATCGCGTTCCGCCAGCCCGTGCCGTTGGGCAGCCTCGTGTTCCCCGCGCCGGAAGAAGGAGTGAAGGTCAGCTTCAGTGTCCTCAAGCCCAACGCGCCGTATCCTCCGCGGCCGAGCGAAGAAGCCGACTGGGAAGTATTCGAGTCGCAACCGCAGCCCGGCTTCAACTGCCTCCCCGCGCCGAAGAATGCTCTGACCCGCGCGCTGCGTGTCAGCTTCACGCGCACGGCGTCTGCGAAGGGCGAGTGGTTCGGGCGCCTGGAGGGACTCAAGCTCCTGCGTCGCCGCTTCACCGGCCTCAACGCCAAGGCCAAGGTCAGAGTGAACTCCGGAGCCGTGGACGCCGCGGGCGCGTGGGATGCCAAACGCACGGAGGCCGTAGGCCGCGAGAAGCCGGGCGTCTACGTCTTTGAGTGGCCGCAGCCGGAGAAGGTGCGCGGCCTCGCGATCAAGGAAGCTGACGGCGCCGTCACCGAGATTGACGTGTGGCAGGGGCCGCTGCAGGGCGAGGCGCCTCTGGAAGGTCCCGCTCTGGACAAGAAGAGCAAGGCGGACGGCTGGCGCAATGTCGCGACCTATACCCAGAGGCGCCGCTCGGCGCAGTATTCGGATGAGAGCAACAAGTTCGCGCGGTACATGGACGGCTTCGTGGACTTCAACGCCGAGATCGAAACGCGCGTCGTGCGCCTGCGCGTGGTCGAGCAATGGCTGGACAACGGCCCCGATAACGCCGAGTGCCGCAAGCACGACGGCCGCTCGGAGCACGGCATGCACTACACGCAGTCGTACGCCGCCGCGCTTGATACGCGCTGCTGCGCGATTCTCGGAGTCGCGCCGCTGCAGTACGTGGGCGGCGAACCGGCCGTGGAGCCGCTTGTGTACGAACGCCTGGAGGTCTATGACGGCCAGACGGGCAAGCTTACGAAGGAATGGCCTCTGAAACTGGGCTGGCATGGCTTGTCGTTCGGCCCGCAGGGAGAGCTGTACGCGATTGCGAAAGACCACGAAAACATTCTAAAGGTTGACCCGCGGACGGGCGAGGCGAAGGTCGTGGTCACCGGCGCGGAGCCGAATACCATAGCGGCGGGGCCCGACGGCCTGATCTACGTCCATCCGTGGAGCCGCAACTACACAGAGCCGATCTCCGTCTACAGCCCGGACGGCAAGAAGCTGCGCACCATCGGCAAGCCCGGCGGCTGGCAACCTGGTCCGTGGGATCCCGAACGCCTCGGCCCTGTGCATCGCATGTGCGTGGACCGCAACCAGAACCTGTGGGTGCTCGAGACCGACAACTACCCGCGGCGCATCCTCCAGTTCAGGACCGATGGCACGCTGGTGAAGGAGATCACGGGGAACACGTTCTACGGCGGGACGGGCGGCGGCAACATCAACCGCTACGACAAGTCGCGGGCGTACTATGGCCGCGTGGAATTCGAGCTCGACTGGCAGAAGAACAAGTCGCGCATCCGCGGCCTTCTTGCGGAGAAACTCGAGGGCCAGGACTTCGTCGCCGTGCGAGTTGCCGGCCAGAAACCGACGTACCTGGTGACCGCCCCGCTCTCCATGGGCCCGCGCCAGTCGTTCGGCGCGGTCTACATCTACGATGACGAGAAGGGCACGGCCCGGCTGGTTGCCGCGGTCGGCGATGCGACAAGCTTCCAGCCGCTGCGCAACTCGGCGGTGCTCTCCGCTCTCAAGGGCGCTGTTCCGAAGGAGTACACGTTCACCTGGTCCGACCGCAACGCGAACGGCCTCCTGGACGCAGACGAGGTGGCGTTCGAGAAGAAGGCCGACGTCCGCAAGGATGGCAGCGTCGGACGTTTCGACGAGCAACTCGGGTGCGTCGGCGAGGGCGTCCGCTACCAGGTGCGCGAGTTCCTCGCGGACGGCACGCCGCTGTACGAACGCAAGAAGAGCGCCGGCGCGCCGCACTTCCGCCTGTCCAATGGGAACCTGCTGACGCTCGACACGCCGTCCGCGCCCGGCAGACCGTCCGAAGACTTCGTGACGACGCCCGAGGGCGAGAAGCTGTGGAGCTATCCCGCCAGCGGCGGAGTCTCCGGGCTTTCGATCACCCCGTGGCAACCGGGCCTCGTCGGCAACGAGTTCGGCATCATCGGTCACGAGACAGCGACGGCGGGCGACCTGGGCGAGTTCGTCGTCGTCCACGCCAACACCGGTCAGTGGAGAATCTGGACGGCCGACGGCCTGCTCGCCGGCCAGGTGATGCTCCACAAGCACGATCCGCGCGCGAAGTTCTTCGGACCGGTTCCCGCACCGCCTGGGACGCGCCTGGACCCGCTGTCGGTCAACCAGGAGCACTTCCACGGCTTCTTCACGCGCTCGGACCAGGACGGCAAGTACTACGCCGTTGCCGGCTTCACGCACATGAGTGTCATCGAGGTGCAGGGGTTGGAGCGGTTCCGGCGCCTGAACGTGGACGTGACCGTGACCGACGCCGACCTCGCCAAGGCCAGGGCGTGGGAGGCGCTGCAGGTGCAGCGCAAGATCGAGCGGCGCGCGATGCTCGTCCAGGCCGCGTACATGGAACACTCGCCCGCGATAGACGGCAAGAGGGTCCTCACCGAGTGGCCCGCGCCGGCCACCTTGGAGAGCGCCCCGCAGGTCGCCTTCAGCATCGGCTACGACGATGCCAACCTGTACCTGTGCTGGACAGCCAAGGGCATGGGCTCGCCGAAGAACTCCGGCACGGACTTCCACCGCTACTTCAAGACCGGCGCGTGCGCCGATTTCCTCCTGGGCACCGACCCGGACGCCGACCCCAGCCGCACGAAGCCCGCCCAAGGCGACCTTCGCCTCCTCCTGACCTACGCGAACGGCCAACCTAAGGCCGTCCTTTACCAGCCGGTCGCGCCCAAAGCGGCGCCGGCCGAAGCCTGGAAGGCCTTCACGCAAGCCGGCGGCGAGACCTCCTTTGCGCGCGTCGTCCTACTGTCGGACGTCAAGATGGCCATGTCCGAGGACAAGGAGGGCTACACGGTCGAAGCTGCCGTGCCCCTGGCCACGCTGGGTCTGCAGCCCAGGAAGGGCCTGCGTCTGAAGATGGACTGGGGCATTCTCACGACCAGCGACGGCAACCAGGTCAAGCAGCGCGCCTACTGGGCCAACCAGCTCGCGACGGGCACCTCCGACGAAGCCGTCGAGGCGCGCCTTGAGCCGCACCTGTGGGGCTACGTCGGGTTCTAGCACTACCACGCTAGCTCACTGAGACAGTCTCTAAGCGCACGTGTCGCGGGGCGTGTGATGTTGCGTTGACAACCGTGGCGCGCCGTGCCATATACGAAAGCTGCTTGTTTGGCGGCGCATCGGGCAGTCGGCAAGGGTCAGGCGACGGCACTACTAGACGTAATCCGGCAAGAGTGCAAACCCGCTTTCCTGAGAGGCGATGCGGCAACGGCAGGCTGGAGCCTGCGGGCTGGTGGCTGGACGCTGTTCGTCTGTGCTTGGATAACCTTACGATGCTAGAATCCCTTTTCACTCCTCAAACCGTGGCTGTCATCGGCGCCTCGCGAACTCCCGGCAAGGTCGGCTATGAAATCGTAGCCAACCTCGTGAACGGCGGCTTCCGGGGCCAGATCGTGCCCGTGAACCCAGCGGCTGCGGAGATCGTGGTACAGCCCTCGGGGCAGCGGGCCGCCGAGACGCCTGGAGCGCAACCGGTCAGGCTGAAATGCTGCAAGGACTTGCCTTCGTACGGTGCGAAGATTGACCTCAGCGTGATTGCCGTCCCATCCAAGGCGGTCAAGGCGGCGGTGGCGGATTCCATTAACGCGGGCGCTCAGACCGTGGTCGTGATCACCGCCGGTTTCAAGGAGACGGGGCCCGAGGGCGCCGAAGCCGAGACGGAACTGGCCGCGCTGTGCGCCGGGCGCGGCGTGCGGCTGATGGGACCCAATTGCCTCGGCGTCATCAACACTCATCACCACCTGAACGCCTCGTTCGCCAAGCGCATGCCGGGGCGGGGCGGGATCGCGGTGATCTCGCAATCGGGCGCGCTGGCGGCGGCGATCCTGGACTGGGCCGCGGGCCGGCAGCTCGGCCTCGCCAGCCTGCTCAGCATCGGCAACAAGGCCGATCTGAACGAGACCGATTTCCTGAGAGCTCTTGCCGACGACAAGCACACCAACGTCATCGCCTGCTATCTGGAGAACATCACGTCGGGTGATGAGTTCGTCAAGGTGGCGGAGCAGGTGGCCACGGTGAAGCCCGTCCTGGTGCTGAAAGTCGGCACGACGCAGGCCGGCGCCAAAGCCGCGTCCTCGCACACGGGCAGTCTGGCCGGCGCGGACATCGCCTATGGCGCGGCGTTCAAGCGCGCGGGGGTGGTGCGTGCGGAGACGTTCGAGGCGCTGTTCGACTACGCCAGCGCGCTGGCGATGCAGCCGCTGCCCAAAGGCAACAACGTGGCCATCGTCACGAACGCCGGCGGGCCTGGCATCATGGCCGCGGACGCGGTTGAGGATACGGGGATGAAGGTGGCGGCGCTGACGCCGCGGATCGCCGAGGTCCTCAAAACCAAGCTGCCCGCCGCCGCGAGCGTGGGCAACCCGATAGACGTCCTGGGCGACGCGGACGCGGCGCGCTACGCCCTGGCTCTGGACGCGGCGCAGGACGACCCCGCCGTGGACACCATCATTGTGATCCTGACGCCCCAGGCCATGACGTATCCCGTCGAGACGGCTCAGGCGCTGGCCAAGTGCGCCCGCGGCGAGAAACCTATCCTGGTGACCTTCATGGGCGGCGTGGACGTGGAGCCGGGGCGCCGGGAACTGGCCCGCGCCAATCTGCCGGATTACCCGTCGCCCGAGCGCGCTGTCGCGGCGCTCAAAGCCATGTGCGACTACGCGGCGTGGAGGCGCCGCCCGCCGCGGATCGTGGCGCGCTTCCCGGTGAACCGGCGGCGGGCCGAGCGGATCATCGCGCGGCATCTGCGGGCCGGCATCTACCAGGTGGGAGAGGTGAAGGCCAAGGAGATCCTGCGGGCCTACGACTTCGATGTTCCGGCGGGGCAGTTGGCCTCGAGCGCGGACCAGGCGGTGGAAATCGCGCAACTGGTCGGCTTCCCGGTGGCGATGAAGATCTCGTCGCCGGACATCCTGCACAAATCCGACGTCGGCGGCGTCAAGCTGAACCTATCGAACGCCGAGCAGGTCCGGGACGCGTATGAGCTGATGATGCTGCGCATCGGACGGCGCGCGCCGGAAGCGCGCCTGGACGGGGCGTACGTCGAGAGGATGTGCGCGCGCGGCCGTGAGATCATCCTGGGGATGACCCGCGACCCGCAGTTCGGCCCGATGCTGATGTTCGGCCTGGGCGGGATCTTCGTCGAAGTCATGAAGGACGTGGCGTTCTACCTCGCGCCGATCACGGCCGAAGAGGCCATGCAGATGCTGATGGGCACCAAGTCGTATGCGCTGTTGAAGGGCGCGCGCGGGCAGACGGGCGTGGACCTGAATGCCATTGCCGGCGGTCTGCAGCGGATCAGCCAGCTCGTCACCGATTTTCCCCAGATTGCCGAGATGGACATCAACCCGTTCATCGTCGGTGAAGCCGGGCAGTCGTCTGTCGCCGCCGATGCCCGCATCACCCTTGCCAAAGGTTCGCATTCATGAGTGGAGCGCGCGCGATCACCTACGACCCGCAGTGGCAGCAGAAGTACCAGGGCTTCATCGCCACGGCCGCGGAAGCGGCAGCGCAGATCAAGCCCGGCCAGCGGGTGTTCATCGGCACGGGCTGTGCCCAGCCGCTGGAACTGGTGCGCGCTCTGGCCGCGCGCGCGGGCGAACTGGCCGACATTGAAATCCTGCACCTGCTGACCTTCGGCGACGCGCCCTATGCGTACAAGGAGCTGGCTGCGCATTTCAGCGTCAACAGCTTCTTCATCGCGGAGAACGTGCGGGATATCATCCAGAAGGGCCTGGGCGACTACACTCCTATCATGCTCTCCGACATTCCCCGGCTGTTCAGCTCCGGCCAACTGCCGCTGGACGCGGCGCTGATACAGGTGACGCCGCCGGACGAGCGCGGGATGTGCAGCCTGGGCATCTCGGTGGACATTGTGAAGAGCGCGGCGCAGAACGCCTCACTGGTCATCGCGCAGGTGAACCCGCAGATGCCGCGCACGCTGGGCGACAGCTTTCTGCACGTCAACGACATGGACATACTGGTGCCCGTGGACGCGCCGCTGCTGGAGGTGAAGCCCACTGAGATCAACGAGGTGACGCGGCGGATTGGCGAGAACGTCGCGTCGCTGGTCGAGGACGGCGCGACCGTCGAGCTGGGCATCGGGAAGATCCCGCACGCGGTGCTGGAGTTTCTGAAGAGCAAGAAGGACCTCGGCATCCACACGGAGATGTTCACGGACGCGCTGCTGGACATGATCGCGAGCGGTGCGATCACCGGCGCGCGCAAGACGCTGGACCGCGGGAAGATCGTCGCCAGTTTCTGCCTCGGCACGAAGAAACTCTACGACTTCATTGACAACAACCCGCTCTTCTCGTTCCGGCCGACGGAATACGTCAACGATCCGTACCTGATCAGCCAGCAGCATAAGATGGTGGCCATCAACGTGGCGCTGGAGGTGGACCTGACCGGCCAGGTGTGCGCCGATTCGCTGGGCACCAAGTTCTTCTCGGGCATCGGGGGGCAGGTGGACTTCAACCGCGGCGCGGCTCGCGCCCCGGACGGGCGGCCCATCATCGCGCTGCCGTCCACGGCGAAGGACGGCCGGATCTCGCGCATCGTCGCGCAGCTCAGCCCCGGCGCGGGCGTGGTCACGACGCGCGGCGACGTGCATTACGTGGTCACGGAGTACGGCGTGGCGTACCTGCACGGCAAGACTGTGCAGGAGCGCGCGCTGGCGCTGATCAGCATCGCGCACCCCGATTTCCGCGAGCAACTGCTGCGCGAAGCCATTCAGGCCAAGTATCTGCGCCAGGAGATGGCGGACGTCACGGGTAAGATCCGTGTCGGGCCGCAGGAACTGCGCACCTCGTACGTGCTGGACGACGGGACGCAGGTCATGTTCCGCTCGATCCGGCCGACCGACGAGTCGCGGGTGAAGGACCTGTTCTACGCGCTGAGCCAGGAGACGATCTACTACCGTTTCATGCGCAACCTGAAGCAGATCCCGCACAAGCAGATCCACGAGTTCGTGTACATAGACCATCGCCAGGACGTGGCGATCGTGGCCACGCTGCCCGCGGCGCACGGCGAGGAGATCATTGCCATCGGCCGCTACTACCTGAACCCGCAGGCCAACCGCGCAGAAGTGGCCTTCGTGGTGCGCGACGCGTGGCAGAACCGGGGCATCGGCACGGCGCTGCTGCGCTTCCTTATCAGCACGGCGAAGCGCAGCGGCATCGTCGGCTTCACCGCGGAAGTGCTGCGCACCAACAAGCCCATGCAGACGGTCTTCCAGAGGTCCGGCTGCAAGGTGGAGTCGCACCTGGAAGGCGAAGTGTTCAGCTTCAAACTGGACTTCGTCTAAACGCCGGCTCACTTGTCATCGTATGGCGTCTTGAGCGGCCCCGGCTGGAAATCGGGCGACTCCGTCGTCTCGCCGCCGTCGCCGGATATGAGCGTTCGCGCCAGCATGATGGCGTGGTCGTAGGTCCAGACCGCCACGCGGTCGCCCTGCAGCGGCTGCGGATCATTGTATGTCAGATCCACCAGAGGACCGTGCTTCGCGTAGTGGTCCGTCACGCGGAACGTCAGTTTCCCGCCCTGCTTCTCGACGCAGTACGTGAACCAGGAATTGTGGTACTTCATGTCGGTCGGAATGCGCCCCTGGCACCGCGCCACCTCCACGCCGTTGCGCAGGATCACCGAGACAGTGTTGCCGTACCCGCCCCACATGAACGTGTAGCCCTTGCGAAGGTCCGAACCGTCCGCGCAGATCGTGACGTTGATGTCCCGCGCATACGTGTACGGCTGCCCGCGTTGGCCTTCCATCTTGTTCGCAACGAAGAACTCCACCGCCACGTCACCGGGGTACAGGTACTTGCTCCACAACGCCGCGGCCTTGCCCTCACGGCGGTCGTTCTTCAATACGAAAAACGACCAGCGCGGGTCGCACTGCCAGCGATTCGCCACCTCCGCGATTGCCGCCCCCGCGACGCGCCAGTCAGTCGGCGCGGTGGAGAAGACATCGGAGTGAAAACGGCCGCGGCGAGCCAACACGACAGGTACCGCGCAGGGAGTCGTCGGCGCCTCGGCAACCACCGGCGCCACAGACGGCACGGCTGGCGGAGCGGCGCGCCGCTCCTCTCGATATCGCCAGACGGCGGCCACCGCGAACATCACCAGCGCGCCGGCAAACAGGAACCACACTCGCATCGAGATCCTCGAAGTCATGGCGCGCGCCCTATGAGTCGGTTGCGTACTCGCTACAATAGGTCCAACAGGAAAGATGGGACGGCGGTCACGCTTCTATCAGTGCTTTGACGTGACCTGCGACGGTGTTGCGTGCTGCGGCCAGCCGTGGGCTGCGATGCCGCGTTCGCATCGCAATCACCGTATGAAGTGCAGGAGATACGGCCCGAAGACCAGAATCCCGATGACGATGGCGCCAATTGCCGAGATCAGCACGGCGCCGGCCGCGACGTCCTTCGCCTTGCCCACCAATGGATGGGAGGCGGGGTTGGTCGCGTCGGCCAGAAACTCAAGAGCCGTGTTGAGCGCCTCGGCCGTCCACACGGCCATGATGGCCAGGATGAGCCAGCACCACTCGCTCCGTGTGATCCGGAAGTAGACGCCGGCGCCGCAGACGAAGATCGTGGCCAGCAGATGCACCCAGGCATTGTGCTGGGTCTTGAGCATGACGAACACGCCGTTGAAGGCATGCCTGAAGCTGCGGATCCTGCCGGCAACGTCGAAGGGCCTGCTCATGGTAGAGAGAACCAGACTCCTCTCACACAGTCTCTGAACTAGAAACCTACTGCTTTACCCCGCACGTCTCCTCCGCCTCCCACGTCAGGTCCGTGCGCACGACGCGCCGGCCGTACACGTCCAGCACGTAGATATGTTTGTCGCTGATTCCTGCGCCATCGGGCCAGGCCAGTGGTATCTCGGGAACTGCCACTGACGGCTTGCCGTCCTTGCCTCCCTTGGTATTCGGGTTCACATACTGCGAATCGAAGCTGCCGTACTTGCCGAAGGTGGCAATCTCGTTGCCCGCGTTATCCAAGAACAGCACAAAGCCGCCGGTCGCGTTGGGGATCGCCAGCCGGCCGAAGCGGTCAACGTCGAAGCGCGGGATGCGGCAGACGCAGCAGGTCGTGCCCAGACTGGGATGGCTGAACGGCGACAGGCCGGGATAGACGGCCAGGGCGCCCTCCACGCTTTTCCCGATCATCATGTCGGCGGGGCCCTGAACGCAGCCGCCCTCCGGCGCGAACTTCACCACGCTGCCTGTGCAGTGCTTGTATCCATCGTTCTTCTCGAAGCCCTTGCGCACGGGCGTGCTGCCCGCGATCATGCCGACGTAGATGTTCCCTTTCAGGTCAACGCGCACGCCGCCGTTGGTGTGTGGGATCGGCCCGATGATCGCGGTCGTCAGCTCCGGGGGATAGTCGCGCGACAGGTTGCTCTTGTCTTCGAGCTTCCCGCGCCGGCCCACCAGTCCTTCGAGGTACTTGCCCTTGAGCGCCTTGCCATCCGGCCCGAAGCCTGCCACGCAATACTTGACCCACTCGTACATGAACGCGATGTAGACCTTCCCGTCAGGCGCGACGCCCAGGCCCTTCTCGCAGTTGCCGATCCCGTAGCGGCCGTAGATGTACTTGCTGAGGACGTGCGTGCCCGTCGGGAACGGCGCGGGCTCAAGCTCGCGCGTGTAGCGCTCCAGCGGCCCGCTGAAGCCTTCGCCGCTGCGGACGTACAGCAGACCGTCGTAGCCTACCGCGAGGTCCGTGCCGAGGAAGGGCTTGCCTCCCTTCTTGAGCGGCACGCCCTCACCCGTCCGGCCGTCGAAGCGCCAGAACAGGTTCCCGCCGTCGCTCACGTAGACTTCCTCGCGCTGCGCGTCCACGGCGATGCGGTTGAACACGT
>JAPLOD010000945.1 GCA_026692735.1 Planctomycetota bacterium
TGAGGAATACGCGGGGCGGGAGCAGCGCATCAGGCTGACCTTCCGCCAGGCGCACAAGAGCATCGCTGCCGCGCTGAACGTCGCGCTCGAAGCGGCAACGGGGCAGTACGTGGCGCTGCTGGGCTCTGACGACGAACTGGCCGAGCATGCGCTGTTCGCCGTCGCACAAGCCATCGCTCAAGCCCCGGACGTTGACCTGCTTTATACCGACCAGGACCGCGTGGACGGTCGCGGTTGCCACAGAGAGCCGTTCCTCAAGCCGGACTGGTCGCCGGAGTACCTCGTTTCATGGCCGTACACGGGCCGTCTCAGCGTCTGCCGCACTTCTCTGGCGCGCGAGGCCGGCGGCTTGCGCGGCGAACACGAAGCCCTGCTTGATGACGACCTGGTGTTAAGGCTCATGGCACGGCACGCGCGCATCGGCCATGTGCCGGACGTGCTCTATCACACGCGCGCCGATGGTGGGCTGGACGCTCGTGCCCCGCCCTGGGCGCCATCGGTCTGGGTCGTTTCAGACCGATGCGCTATTCACCGCCGAGACGCTGAGACGCGGAGAACAGCGGGAGTGTTGGACCTGCGGGGTGCCAACATAGTTTCTGATTCTGCGTCTCTGCGCCTCCGCGGTGAATTATCCGGTCTGGCGATCGCGGGAAGGCCGAAAGTCAGCATCATCATCCCCAGCCGGTGCCAGCCGCCGAAGGGAGACACCCAGGGCACGCCCTATGTCGTGCGCTGTGTAGAGAGCATCGTTCGGAAGAGCACCTGGAAGGAGTACGAGATCCTCGTCCTTGACCGCAACGAGATGCCCGCTGGAATGGAGGCGCGTTTCAAGGAACTTGGCGTCCGCCGCGTCACCTACAGCGAACCGTTCAACTGGTCGCGGGTCAACAACCTGGGCGTCGCGAACGCCACCGGCGGCCAGTTCCTGTTCCTCAACGATGACATCGAGATCATCACGCCCGATTGGCTGGAATGCCTGCTGGAGTTCTCCCAGCAGCCGGAGATCGCCGCGGTGGGCGCGAAACTGCTGTTTCCCGACGGCCGCCTGCAGCATGCGGGCGTGGCCATCCGGGAGGGAAATCCCGATCATCCCTACTACGGGGCGGCGGGCGACGACCCCGGCTACTTCCTCAGCAACGTGGTGCCGCGCAACTACAGCGCCGTGACAGGCGCGTGCCTGATGACGCGGGCCGACGTGTTCCGCGCCCTGGGCGGCTTCGATGAACGCTTCCACCTGAACTACAACGATGTGGACTACTGCCTGCGGGCGGTCTCCAGCGGGCGGCGCGTTGTCTGCACGCCGTACGCGCAGTGTTACCATCATGAATCGGTCAGCAAGGCGGGGGTGTTTCCGGAGGAGTTGGCGCGGTTCAGGGAACGTTGGCCGCAGTGGTGTGAGCGGGACCCGTTCTTCAACGCTCACGCGCTTGAATTCGCCGGCCGCTGAACGTTCATCGGTGTGTGGTGTGCCACTGCGAGCTAGCTCGCAGTGCCACCGGACGCGGAGTTTCCGGCGTTCGGCATCCGGTATCCGGCATCCGGTGTCCGACATCGGGGAGAAACCATGCGCACGGCTATCATCGTCGCGGCTGCTTGCATAGTCGCCCTGCCAGGGGCGCGCGCGACAGCGGCCGACTACGCTCAAGAGGTATCGAACGACAGACCGGTTGTCTGGCTACGCTTCGCGGACGCGACGAGCGCCGATGGCGCAACGGCCAAGGATGAGACGGGCGCGCATCCGGCAACCTATCACGGCAGCGTGGCATTGGAGGCCGGGGTAGCCGGCACGGGCGCCAAGGCCGCGGTGCTTGACGGCACGAAATCCTACGTCGAGATTCCCAACCACAAGGACTTCGCCCTCAACACCATTTCCGTCGAGTGCTGGTTCCGTTCGGCTCAGACGTGGACTGAACCCAACTGGCCCGCCAGCGCCACGCTTGTGTCGAAGGGAACCAGCGGCGCGGCCTCCAGCGACTGGGTCCTTCTCGGCGGCTCCGCGAGCGGCAGACAAGGCTGCGTCATGGCACGCCCCGGTCCCAAGGGAAGCCAGGACGAGGTCGTGGCGTCGCCGGGCGAGCTCAACGACGACAACTGGCACCACGTGGTCTGGACCCGCTCTGCGGACGGACAGAACCGGCTCTTCGTTGACGGCGCGCAGGTCGCCGCCGTGAAGGACAGCGGCGGCAGCATCACCAATGACCGTCCGCTCCAGATTGGCGGCGATCCGTTTCTAAACGGCAGGTATCTGGAGGGCGCTCTGGCCGAGGTGGCGATCTACAACACCGTCCTCGACGAATCCAGCGTGGCCGCGCACTTCAAGGCGGTGGCCCTGCCCCCCGCGAAACCCCGCACGATCAAGAAGGAGGCACCGTCCGTGTCCGTGACCAACCAGATCGAGAGCGCCGGCGGCTGGGTCAAGTACGAGAAGAGCCCTGTCTTGGGCGGCCAGTACGGCACCTGCTTTGATATCGCCGTGCTGCGGGAAGGTGACGCCTACCGCATGTGGGTCTCATGGCGGCCCAAGAAGAGCGTCGCGCTGGTCGAGAGCAAAGACGGGTTGTCCTGGAGCGCGCCGGAGATCGTCCTGCCTCCCGCGAAGACCTTCTGGGAGGAGGACATCAACCGCCCCAGCGTCCTCAAGCGCGACGACGGTTACCACATGTGGTACACCGGCCAGGCCAAGGGCCGCAATTCCTGGATCGGCTACGCCACCAGCCCCGACGGCAAGACGTGGAAGCGGATGAGCGACAAGCCGGTGCTTTCCTTCGATCATCCGTGGGAAAAAGTCGCCGTCATGTGCCCGCACGTGCTCTGGGACGAGCAGGCCCGGCTGTTCCGCATGTGGTACT
>JAPLOD010000946.1 GCA_026692735.1 Planctomycetota bacterium
GCCGCGCTTCTCTCTGCTGTCGCTGGTGCTGTTCGTTCTCGTCGTGGGCAGCGCCTACGGCCTGTGGTGGCGCTGGGAACCGTGGGTGCTGGAACGGATTCTGGCGGGCCACAGCGATCCCGTCCTTTGCGCTTCCTTCTCCCCCGATGGCCGCCGCATCGTCACAGCGAGCTACGACAACACAGCGCGCATCTGGGACGTGGAGACCGGCCGCGAGCTGGCCGTCCTCAAGGGGCACGAGAAACGCCTCTCGTCGGCGGTCTTCTCGCCCGATGGCCGGCGCATCGTCACGGCGAGCTTTGACAAGACAGCGCGCCTCTGGGATGCGGAGACGGGCCGCGAGTTGGCCGTCCTCAAGGGACACGAGGATGACGTTTGTTCGGCAGTCTTTTCGCCCGATGGCCGCCGCATTGTCACGGCGAGCGACGACAACACAGCGCGCATCTGGGACGCGGAAACGGGCCACGAACTGGCTGTCCTCAAGGGGCACGAGAATTGGGTCCTCTCGGTGGCCTTCTCGCCGGATAGCCGCCGCATCGCCACGGCGAGCAGGGACATAACGGCACGCGTCTGGGACGCCGAGACTGGCCGCGAACTGGCCCTTCTCAAGGGGCACAAGTACGGCGTCTCCTCGGCGGTCTTCTCGCCAGACGGCCATCGTCTGGCCACGGCGGGCATGGACCCCACACTACGCATCTGGCACGCGCAAACAGGCCGCGAGTTGGCCGTCTCCACGGGGCACGATCCTTACGGCTCCGCGGCGGTCTTCTCCCCGGATGGCCACCGCATCGCCGCGGTCATTGCCAGTGATGAGAGCACGGTGCGCCTTTGGGACGCCGAGACTGGCGGCGAACTGGCCGTTCTAAAGGGTCACGAAAGCGTGGTCTCCTCGGCGGTCTTCTCGCCTGATGGCCGCCGCATCGTCACGGCAAGCGACGACAATACGGCGCGTGTCTGGGATGCGGAGACGGGGCGCGAACTGGCGAACCTGCCGGACAGGCACGAGCATGTCGTCTGTTCGGCGGTCTTCTCACCCGATGGCCGCCGTGTCGTCACGGCGAGCTTTGACAAGACAGCGCGTGTCTGGTTCCGCCGGCGCCCCGAATGGTGGTGGGGCGTCGTGTGGCTCCCTGAGTTCTGGCTCGGCCTCGCCTCCGCCATCGCCTTGGCCTGGAGCCTGCGCCGCGACTGGAAGACATTGCGGTGACGAGCGACGTAGGACATTTTGCCAAATTGTCTTACGCGCGCGCCAGCGAACCGCAATTTGGCAAAATGCGCTACGCCAATAGCCAAGAGCCAAAAGCCAATAGCCAAAAGCCAAGAGCCAAGAGCCAATAGCGAAGAGCCAACAGCTAACCCAACGGCACTATGCCGCGCTTCTGACTGATCTCAATGACGGCGTCGCGGAGCTTCTCGTACACAGGCCGCGGGTTCGGTATGGCCTCGATGAGCATCACCGGATCGGTCTTGTCGCTCGAGAACACCTCGATCGTGCCGATGTTCAGCATCCGGTCCCAGAGCGTCTGCTTCAGCTCGATATCCTTGACGCGCCCCAAGTCCAGTGAGTCCACGCGTTTGACGACCATGCCCTGCTCGCGCTCGATCAGCCGGCGCGTGATCTTGTACCGCTGGCAGCGGATGCTGGCGATTGTGAACAGGCACATCACACAACTGGCCAGCAACAGGGCCACGCCCGCGACCAACAACGGCGTGCCCCAACTTGCCTGCTGGTTCAAGGCGCCGTACACGGCGCCGGTAATAGCCGTTCAGTCCAGCAACGCCGACACCACGTAGGTTCTCAGCCCCATCCAGGCTGAGACGGAACCGGCATAGATCGGCGGCGCATCATCGGGGCCAACCGGGCCGGCCGCGGGCGGCGGCACCAACGGGCCCTCGGCGGCAGGCTGCTCATCTGTAGTGGTCATGACGGGAAATTACGCACAGAAGGGGCAAAACGCAAGAGCAAAGCGCAGGGACCTTTGTGCCGCTGGCAGCGCGCCTGCCCGCAAACGGGCCGGTTGCGCCACAATCTTCGTCTGGTGCTTTCACCGGCCGGCCCGAAAAGGTACAACGCCCTCGGCCGCTAGGTGTATTCAACGTGTGAGTCAAGCCACGCGCGGTCGCACGAGTCGCATCGGCCACGTAGGTTCCTCAGCGGGTTGTGAGCCATCTTCCAGGACGCGCGGGAGAAGACAATGCCAGACAACAAAGAACTGCAGGCAGTCGCCGATCTCAGCAGCAGGCTCCGCACGGCGCTGAAGTCCGCCATCGTCGGCCAGGCGGCGGCCGTCGAGCACGTCATGGTGGCGCTGGTCGTCGGCGGCCACGTGCTCCTGACCGGCGGCGCCGCGACGGCCAAGGGCCTGCTGGTGCAATGCCTCGCCAGGACGGCCACGCTCGCCTTCAAACGCATCCAGTTCACGCCGGACCTGATGCCCTCGGACATCACGGGCGCGGAGATCCTTGAGGAGGAATCCGGCTCGAGCAAGCGCGTGGCGCGCTTCGTCCCCGGCCCCATCTTCACGAACCTGCTGATGGCCGACGAGATCAACCGCACCCCGCCCAAGACTCAGGCGGCGCTCCTGGAGGCCATGCAGGAGAAACAGGTGACCACCGGCGGCATGACCCGGCCCCTGCCCAAGCCGTTCTTCGTCATGGCCACAAAGACCTCGCTGGAGAGCGACGGCACCTACCCACTGCCGGAAGCGCAGCAGGACCGCTTCATGCTGGATGTCGAGATGGAAACGCTGTCGGAAGCGGAAGAGGTGCAGGTGGTCACCGGCGACGCCACGGCGCAGCTTGCCCGCCTCCCGCAGATCATCGAAGGCGCGGGCCTGCTCCGCTTCCAACAGACGGTGCGCAGCGTCGCCATGCCGCAGCCTGTGAAGCAGTACATTGTGAATCTCACGGCGGCGTCCCGGCCGGGAACCCCGGATGCCACCGAGGCCGTCAATAAGTACGTGGCCTGGGGCGCAGGCGTGCGGGCGTCCCAATACCTGGCCTTGGGCGCCAAGGCGCGCGCAGCCCTGGAAGGCCGCGACGCCGCGTCCGTCGCCGATGTGAAAGCGGTCGCGCTGCCGGTCATGCGCCATCGCATCGGCGTGAACTTCCGCGCGGAGAACGATAACGTCAAGCCGGCGAAGATCGTCGGCATGTTGCTGGAGCATGTGAAGACGTAGCTAGTGGCTATTGGCTACTGGCTATTGGCAGCGCGCGCCCCTAGCCAATAGCCAGTAGCTAATAGCCGATAGAGGACACGGGACGAACAAGCTCAGGAAGGCTGACATGACTGCTACCGCCACCGCTTCTCCCTCCGCCGCTGTCGGCAAGGAGCACATCGCGCGCATCCGCGAGGCCCGCCAGGCCGTCCTGACCGAGGTCCGCAAGGTTATCATCGGGCAGATCCAGATCGTCGAAGAGGTACTGACCACGTTCTTCGCCGGCGGACACTGCCTCATCACAGGCGTGCCGGGCCTGGCCAAGACCCTCCTGATCTCCACCCTCGGCCGCGCCATGGATCTGACGTTCAAACGCATCCAGTTCACGCCGGACCTGATGCCCTCGGATATCGTCGGCCACGAGCTGCTCCTCAGCAAAGGCGGCCAGCGCGTCCTGGAGTTCGTGCCCGGGCCGATCTTCAGCAACATCGTCCTGGCCGACGAGATCAACCGTACGCCGCCGAAAACCCAGGCCGCCCTGCTGGAAGCCATGCAGGAATACCAGGTCACCAGCGGCGGCAACACGCGGAAGCTCGCCGAGCCGTTCTTCGTGCTCGCCACCCAGAACCCCATTGAGCAGGAGGGGACGTATCCGCTGCCGCTGGCGCAGCAGGACCGTTTCATGTTCAGCCTGATCATCGGGTATCCAAGCAAGGACGAGGAACTGCGCATCCTCGACGCGACGACCTCCAACCTGCAGCCGGACATCAAGACCGCGCTGCGGGGCGCCG
>JAPLOD010000947.1 GCA_026692735.1 Planctomycetota bacterium
TGCCCGGCGTGCCGCCGAACCACGGCAGGACGAACTTGCCCATGATCGGCTGGATCTGGAAGAGCAGGAACGCGCCAAGGAAGACCGGGACCGAGTACCGCGCCATGGATGCCGGATCATAGCAGCCTCATCCGCCGGCAAAATGGACAAAACGCAAGTGGCTCTTGCGTGCAGGCGGTGGAAACCGGACGCAGGAGGCCGGCGAGACGCCGGCGCTACGAATATGCTGCATAGTCCGTCCGGCAGGATAGTGCGCCTATTCAGCCGAATTGGCGCATTGCTGTTGCTCGTCCTTTGGGATTAGAATCGCGAGTGGTGCGGCACTTCAGACACGAGGAGCATGTCATGAGCAACGGAACTGTAGCGGCCCGGGCGCTGGCAGGGCTGCTGGCGAGTCTGTGGGTTGTGTCCGCGGCGGCGGGGGAGGCTGCGCAGACCTGGCAGGACAACGAGCGCAAGTTCAAGAGCAGCGACCCGGCGTACAACGTGCGCAGGTCCGAGCATTTCAGGATCATGTGGGGCAAGGGCGCGGCGAAGCAGAAGAACGAGAACGCCGACTTCAAAGCCGTCACCGAGCAACTCGCGCAGGGCAACCTGCAGATGCTCGAACAGTTGTGGCACCAGCTTCACGATCCCCCGCCCAAGGGGTTGGGGCTGCATGCCGCCACCGCGACCTGCAATCCGAAATTCCAGGACGGAAAGCTGAATCGGACCAACCTGATGATGAACAACACGGGCATCTGGGCCGGCGGCGCGTGGGGCGCGTGCGACGAATGGGGATTCCCGCTCTTCGCCCTGCCGCCGACCTATCTGCGGTTCGACCCGCCCTCGGGCGCGACGCCGCACGAGTATGGCCACACCGTCTTCATCAACGCAGGCGGCTTCAACGAGACGCCCTACGACGGCATGTGGCACGAAGCGACGGCGAACTGGATCGAGCTTCAGTTCGAGAACAGCTATCCCGGCCCGGGCGGCGTCGGCACGCAGCCGTACCTGTCCATCCCGCACGGCCGGAACTATTACGATGCCTGGCAGATGTGGGAGTACTTCAAGGAAGATCCCAAGTACGGGTACGCGTTCATCAACAAAGTCTGGACGCAGGCGAACGGCAACAAGGCCCGCGGCGGCGAGTACATGTTCGACGCCATGGTTCGCCTGGATACCTCGGGCTCGCCCGATCCCTACAACGCCATCAAGGACGCCATTGGCCGGATGGCGGCCAAGAGCGTGATGTGGGACTTTGAGCGGCAGCCGTATTTCCTGAAACACACGCCGCGCACGATGGACTTCTACTCCGAGTTCTACCGGCGTCCGTTCACGGAACTGACGCGGCGCACGGCGGACACGACGTGGTTCCGAGTGCCCTTCGCGCACGCTCCGATGCAGGGCGGCTACAACATCGTGCCCATCGCTCTGGAAGGCAAAGCCGGCGGGGGCTACACGGTCACCATCGCCTTCAAACCGCTCTGGGATCCGACCCGGCGTTCCGACTGGCGCGCCACGTTTGTGGTCGTGGACGACAACGGCGAGTCGCGCTACAGCACCATGTGGAACGGCGGGCTCAACTCGATCACGCTTGCCGCGGACGAAAACCAGTTGTTCCTCGCGGTCGCGGCGACCCCTGACTTCATGGGGTTCGAAGGTTTCTCGCGCCCGCTCATCGCCGATCTGCCGTTACAGCCGCAGGCGTACGAGATCTCGTTCGTGAACACGAAGGCCACGGCGTATGAGACGAAGCCCGTCAAGCCGGAGAAGGTGGCGGGGAAGCCGCATCCCAACGGCGGCGGCTTTGTGGCGGACACAGCGAAGGTTGCTCCGACTGCGTACGTTGGCCCCAACGCGATGGTGCTGGGCAAGGCCCAGGTGCTGGAGAACGCGCGCGTCGAGGATTACGCGGTGGTGCGGGACGACGCGGTGGTGAAGGAGGACGCCTGGATCAGCGGCCACGCCCTCGTGAAGGACAGGGCGCAGGTCTACGGCAATGGCAAGGTCCGCGACTGGGCGACCGTCGCCGGCGGCTGGAAAGTCTACGAGAACGGCAGGGCGCTGGAGCGCGCTTGGCTTGTGGACCGGGGCGAACTCCACGAGAACGCGACGATCAAGGGCAACACGCAGGACTTTGGCGCGAACGTCCGCGGCTACGCGATCAAGGAAGGCGACTGCTCCAACGGCGCGAACATCGCCAAGGGCGTGCTGCTGTGCTGGGTCTGGGGCACGGACCAGAAGTACGCCGACGGGCGCCCCGACAATGGCCAGCTTTATGGCAACTACACGTTCAAGCGGTCAAGTCCCATCTACGCGCTCGACACGCACGGCGTGATGCACGGCTACCTGATGGGCGAGCCGAAGACGGTCGCCTTAGACGACAAGGATTGCGGCGCGGCCTTGCAGCTCAACGGCAAAGACCAGTATGTGGAACTCAAGCGGGACGTTGCCGACTTCGGTGACACGACCATCGCCGCGTGGGTGAACTGGGCCGGTTCGGAAGGCGACCAGCGCGTGTTTCACTTTGGCGACGGCGGCAGCAAGTACGCGTACCTGACGCCGAAGGATTCCGCGACGGGCAAGGCGACGTTCGCCATCAGCGTGAAGGGCAAGCAGGGCGAACAGACGTTGGCCGCTCCGGCCGCGCTTCCCGCAAACACATGGAGCCACGTCGCCGTGACGCTCAAGGGAAGCACCGGCACACTGTATGTGGATGGCCTTGCGGCCGCGACCAGCGAGAAGATGACGCTGGACCCCGACATGGTGCTGGGACCGAATACACTGGCCGGCAACGACTGCGTGTTCCTGGGCAGAAGCGACAAGGGCGACTACTTCAAGGGGCTCATCACCGACTTCCGCGTCTACGTCCTGCCCCAGGAAGCGGCCACGATCGCGGCGCTGGCGGGACTCATCAGGAACAAGAGCGCCGCCGCCGTCGCCGGTCCCAAAGACACCACGCCGCCGACAGCCGCGAAGGCCGGCTTCCTTATGGACCCCACGGTCGCGGGCGATACGGCGGTCGTGATGTCCGCGCCCAAAGGCACCGACGACAGCAAGTGGGTGGAATACCGCTTCACGTGCGCGGGCGGCGGCGGCCACGACAGCGGCTGGATCAGCAGCAACCGCTGGACCGATTGCATGCTCGAGCCCGGGAAGACGTACGCGTACACCTTCAAGATGCGGGACAAGGACGGCAACCAAACGCCTGCGTCCGCGCCCGCGGAAGTGGCGCTGCCGAAGGACACCGCCGCGCCCGAGGGCGTGGATTTCGAGACCGGGCCCGCCGGCATCAGCACCAGCGCTATCAGGATGACAGCGAAGAAGGCGAAGGACGCCTGCGGACTGGTGGAGTACAAGTTCACCCGGGACGATGGCAAGACGACCGGCTGGCAGTCGAGCCGGAGCTGGACGGACAAGAGCCTTGCCGAGGGAGAGAAACACACCTACACCGTCCAGGCCCGGGATGGCTGGGGGAATGTCGGCGCGACTTCCGCCGCCAAGCCCGCTACGGCGCGAGACGACACGCCACCTGCCCGTTACAGGACTGGCGAGTGGCAAAGCCTTCCCTATGCCACCGTGGACAACTGCGTCGCCATGAGGGCCATGTCAGTCACGGGTGAGGAGGGCTGCCCGAAGATTGAGCCGGACCCGGTCGAGTATTTCTTCCACTGCGTGAGCGGGAACGGCCCCGACAGCGGGTGGATCGCCAAGCCATTCTTCCAGACCCCGAAGCTCCCTGACGGCACGTACAGCTTCCAGTTCAAGATGCGGGACAAGTCGCCCCAGCAGAACGA
>JAPLOD010000948.1 GCA_026692735.1 Planctomycetota bacterium
CGCTTATCCTCGAAGAAGCGCAGGGCAACGCCCACGGGATGCGCGGCCCGGCGTTGCGTGCTCTGGGGCCCGCGGGATATCCGCCGCAGGAAACGGTGCCGCTCCTGGTCAAGTCCCTGGAAGATCCCAAGGCGCGATGCGATGCGGTCATGGCCCTCGGGCACCTGCGCGGCGCCGCGCGCTCGGCCATGCCGGCGCTCCAGGCGCTGCTCAAAGACCCGGACTTCAACGTGCGCACCAGAGCCGAGAACGCTGTTAACCTCATCAAGTATGCGACGGACGACACGACGCCGTACGTGCCCAAGGAGGAGTTCTGAGCGATGAACCGTTCGGGGAGTCCAGTCTGCTGGTCTGTCGCTGTTGGGATACTGCTGGTGTGGAGTGCGCGCGGCGGCGAGGCGCCTGCCGGCCCACCGCCGAGCAAGGAATACGTTGAGCTGCTCGAACAGGCGCTTGAGTATCCGCATGAAGACGTGCAGCGGGCGGCGTTGCGCGATTACGAGCATCTGGGGCCACGCGCCATGCCGGCGCAGGACGGGCTCTTCGAGAAGCTGCGGAAAGCTCCAACGCTGCAGCGCGGGCTGCCGTACGCGCGCGCGCTGATACGCCTTGGTCCCGGCATCTGCCCGCGCGTACAGAGACTGATGGACGGGAAGGAGCTCAAGCCGCTGATGGTGCTGGTCAAGGCGGGCGTCGAGGACTCGTCCCGCGCGACCGAGTTGCTGCGGCTGCTGCAGAAATATCCGGACCCGGAGGTGAGCCTGCCCGCGGACAC
Organism: Planctomycetota bacterium; assembly: GCA_026692735.1. Lineage (GTDB taxonomy): Bacteria > Planctomycetota > SZUA-567 > H5-PLA8 > H5-PLA8 > JAPLOD01. The sequence continues at coordinate 776 of JAPLOD010000948.1, forward strand.
TGAGTTGAAGCGGATTGGCAAAGGCAGTGCAGCGCCCGGCTACGTCAAGTCAGGGCAAGGCGAGGATTCGGCGACGCGGGCGGCTACACTGAGGAACCTTATCAGCAACAAGCCCACGCCGGAGCACCGCGAGTATCTTCTGGCTGCCGTGCAGGACCCGAACTGGCGCGTGCGCACGGAGGCCGCTGAGTTGCTGGTCAAGTTGAATGCACTGACGCCCGAGGTGGCGGCAACCGTGGCGAAAGTTTTCGAAGACGAGGACAAGGACGCGCGGACAGCCGCCGCGAATGCGCTCGGCAAGATGGGTGAGCTCGGCGTGCCGCATCTTGCCAAAGCGCTGGAGCACGAGCACAGTGGCACGCGCCTGATGGCACTGGTCAACCTTGGGAAGATCGGACCGGCGGCCAAGAGCGCGCTGCCGGCAATCCGGGAGGCCGCTGCGAAAACGACGATCCCCAGGATCCCAAGGAGCTACTTCACGCGAACCGAGGCGAAGATCACGGGCGATACGGCCGCGGCGCTGGATCAGTACATCGAGGCGATCCGCCCCGGGCCGGGCCCCAGGCCCAAGGGCGGAAGGGTGCCACGCGATGGCGATGAGGCACTGCGCGAACTGACGGAGATCGGTCCTCCCGCGGCCGAACGGGCGCTGCCGATCTTGCGCGAGATCATCCTGGCGGCGGACTTCAAAACGCCGCCGAACCCGGTGGACCCAGTGACCGGTGTCATCCGCGGAATCCCCATGAAATACTCCAGCTTCGAGGGGGATTGCGTCGCGGCGCTGCCCCACTTCGGGCGAGCCGCCGTCCCGCTGCTGGCCGAGCTCTATGGGCGCTCGGACACGGAGATGCCGCGCTTCATCGAGAACGCGCTGGACTGCATGGGCCACGAAGCTGAGGTGAGGCATGAGGTGCTCACAGGATTGGCCGAAAGCGGCAACGCCAAGGCTCGGGCGATGGCGGCCGAGAAGCTCCGGTTGTTCAGGCCGCCAAAGGAGGTCTCCCCCAGGGCACCGGTGCCGGCGCGGCCTGCGGACAGGAAGACGGGACCGAAGACGGCGGAGACAGCGCCCACAGTCGGCACGCCATCCCAGTTCCGCGAGCCACTCTCGCCGCGGACCCTGGCCGACGCCGAGAGTCAGGATACGGCTGTGCGGGAGAAGGCGTGGTCGGCCCTGTGGCAGGCGGGTAACGAAGCGCTGCCGGCCGTCGGCAAGTTGCTGCAAGC
>JAPLOD010000949.1 GCA_026692735.1 Planctomycetota bacterium
GGCATGCCGGATATCAGCCGGCAGCGGCTCTTGTGGAAGGCGCAGGTGAGCCGGCAAAGGCTTGTGCGCTTCGCCGAGATGCTCATGGCCGCCGCCGTGCTGGTGATGGCGCTCTGCGGCCTGTGGCTGTTCAGGATGAGCGCGCGGTCGGAAGCCACGGCCGTATCCGGCTGGGAGCAGGCGGCCCTGAGCCAGCAGGCCGAGCCTCCGCCGGGGCCGGAAGCCGACGACCCGCTTGTGCAGGTGCTTCTGCGAGGGCAGCCGTGATGAAGTCCCGTCTGATTTTCCTTCTCTGTTTTCTGGCCGCCTTCGGCGCGGGGATCTGCGTCGGCTACGCGGTGGGCGGAGCGCGGCGCGCCGCACCGCGCGATGGCTGGCTCTCAGAGCTGAACCTGTCGCCGGAGCAGGGCGAGAAGATCAAGGCCATCTGGACCGATGCCATGAAGGCCACCGACTGGCAGTCGCAGCGCGAGAAGCGCGAGGCGGTGCGGACCGAGCGTGACGAGGCCCTGCGGGCGCTGGTCACCGGCGACCAGAAGCAGCGTTTCGAAGAGATCATGAGCGCCTACCAGAAGAAGGCGGATGAGATCTCGCAGGAAGCCAGGAAGGCGCGGGATGAAGCATACGAGCGCACGAAGGCCGTGCTGACTGAGAGCCAGCGCGTGGCGTACGACGAACTCCGGAAGAAGCGGGCGGAGGCGCACGGCAGGACGAGGACGGAGACGCAGAAGGGACAACCGAAGGGATCTGCGCCGGAGAAGAGCGGTTTGCCGGCGGGCGGTGAGCAGAAACAGCCGGAGGGAACGCCAGCGACGAAGTAGGCCCTGCCACGTGTGTGGCGTGGCCCAGGAGGGGATGGGGGTTCGTTGTAGGACAATTCGGCAAATTGTCCGACAGGAAAGGAGAACGGAGCTATGCGGAAACTCGCTTACGTGTTCGGAGCGGCAGTCTTGCTCTGCTTGTTCAGTGGAGGTGCGGCCCTGGCACAAGACAATCCACCGGCCGGCGGGGGCGGGGGTGGCGGGCAGGGGCGTGGCCAGTTCGATCCGGCGCAGTTCCGACAGCGGATGCTTGATCGGCTGAAGGAGAGTCTCGGGGTGACGGAAGACGAGTGGAAGGCGCTCCAGCCCAAGGTTGAGGCCGTGCAGAAGTTGGCCTCAGAGGGGCGCGCGGGCAGGTTTGGCCGCGGAGGAAGAGGCGGTGGCGGCGGCGGCAATAACCCGGACCCCAATCAGCCACCACCGACCGAGCTTGAGAAGAAGGTGCAGGAGCTTCGCGCCCTGGCTGACAACAAGGACGCCGACCCTAAGGCGGTCAAAGACAAGCTGAAGGAACTCCGCGACCTCCGTGACAAGGCCAAGGTGGACCTGAAGAAGGCCCAGGACGAACTGCGCGAGTTGCTGACGCCGCGGCAGGAGGCGCAGATGGTCCTCTCGGGGTTGCTCGAATAAGACACGGTGAGCCGCCTGCGGGCGGTAAGTGGGGGACTGGCGTGGAATCCATTCTGTCCGAGATGAAGGCCACCGGCTTGCTGGACGCCAGCGGCGCGGAGCGCGTGCTGCCGCTGCTGTCGGCCGGCAAGCCGCTGGACGAGGCGCTGGTGTCCTCCGGCGTGCTCAGCGAGGAGCAGGCCCTCATGTATCTGGCGGAGCGCTTCGGCGTGCCGTATCTGGATCTGACCGATGCCAGCCCGGAGAAGGAGTTCCTGCAGCAGTTCCCGGTGCGCGTCCTGCTCAAGCACCGGCTGCTTCCCGTTCGTTACGACAACGATGCCGTTCTCGTCGCCTCGTCCCGCCTTTTCGACACGACGGGCCTGGAAGAGTTGCGGATGGCCACCGGGCTTGATTGTCGTCTGGCGCTGGCGCCCGCGGCGGAGATAGACCGCTGCACGCGCAAGTACCTGGGCGTCGGCGCCGACACAATCGAGACGATGGCCAACGAAGCCGAAGAGCCCGGCGTCTCGGTGCTCGCCGACGAACAGGACGACGTTGACCTGTCCGCCGCGTCCGGCGAGGCGTCAATCATCACGTTCGTCAATCAGGTGCTGGCCGAGGCGATCCAACTGCGGGCTACGGACGTTCATTTCGAGCCGTTCGAGCGCGAGCTGCGGCTGCGCTACCGGATTGACGGCGTGTTGCAGGAAGTCAATGTGCCGCCGCAGATCAAGCAGTTCCAGCCGGCGATCATCTCGCGCCTGAAGATCCTGGCACAGCTCAACATCGCGGAGAAGCGCCTTCCTCAAGACGGCCGCATCAAACTGCGGATTGGCGGCAACGAGCTCGACGTCCGCGTTTCCGTCATACCGATGCTGCATGGCGAGGGCGTGGTGCTGCGCCTGCTCCACCGCGGCAACGCGCTGCTGGGGCTGGAGCAACTGGGCATGTCGGCGGAAGACCGGAGCCAGATCGCGCGCATCCTGGAACTTCCCCACGGCATCTTCCTGGTCACCGGTCCGACGGGCAGTGGGAAAACGACGACGCTGTACGCCGCGCTGTCGAAGATCAACGACGCGGAGCGCAAGATCGTCACCATCGAGGACCCGGTCGAATACCACCTGCGCGGCATCAACCAGATTCAGGTCAATACCAAATCGGGGCTGACCTTCGCGCTCGGCCTCCGTTCCATCCTGCGGCACGATCCCGATGTGGTCCTGGTGGGCGAGATCCGCGACCACGAGACGGCCGAGATCGCCGTGCAGGCTTCGCTGACCGGACACCTGGTCTTCTCCACGCTCCACACCAATGACGCGCCGGGCTCCTTGACGCGCCTCGTGGACATGGGCGTGGAACCCTATCTGGTCGCCTCCTCGCTGGAGGGCGTGCTGGCGCAGCGGCTGGTGCGCCTGATCTGCGCGAAATGCCGCGAGGAATACCAGACTCCGGCACAGGAGACGATCCGCCTGGAGCTTGGCCGGGAGATTCCCAAGGTCACGTGGCGCGGCAAAGGCTGCAGAGAGTGCCAGGGCACCGGCTACCACGGCCGGACCTGTATCTGTGAGCTGATGACGGTCACGGAGGACATCCAGTCGGCGATCCTGAGCCGCACGTCCGCCGGCGAAATCCGGAAGATCGCCGTGAAACAGGGAATGCGCAGCCTCCGCAGCGACGGCTGGCGCCTGGTGCTGGCGGGCCGTACGACTGTCGAGGAAGTGCTGCGGGCCACGAAAGACGAGCCCACGAACGGGCGCTAAAGGACTGAGGAACGGGCATGCCGGTGTTCGCGTACACAGCCTTGGATCGGACTGGAGCCGAAAGCGCCGGGATGCTCTCGGCCGACAGCCGCGCCGCGGCCATCGAGCAGGTGGTCCAGCAGGGCTGTGTGCCCACCATGGTTCAGGAGCACGCCGCGGACGCACCGGCTCCCGTCAGAAAAGCGCACTCTTCAGGGCGCGTTCCCCAGGCGTATATCGAGGCCTTCACGCGTGAGATGGCGAACCTGCTCAGCGCCGGCGTGCCGCTGAGCCGGGCGCTGAACATCGTCATCCGCGAGACCAGCCACCCCGCGGCCCGCGCCCAGTGGACGGCCATCCATGACACTGTCGTGTCGGGGAGTTCCCTGGCTGACGCGCTGGCGCAGTTCCCCAAGACGTTCCATTCGGTCTACGTCGCGATGGTCCGGGCCGGCGAGGGCGGCGGCTTCCTGGACGTGGTCCTGATGCAGATCTCCGAGTTCCAGGCGCGCGAGCAGGACTTGAAAGGCAAGGTCAAGGCGGCCCTGGTCTACCCCATGGTGCTGGCCACACTGGCCACGGCGGTGGTGATCTTCCTGCTGACCTTCTTCATCCCCCGCTTCTCCGCGATCTTCCACGATTTCGGCGGCTCGCTGCCGGCGCTCACCCGCGCCATCGTCGCGGCCAGCGAGCTGGTGATGAAGCACGGCGTGCTGGTGCTGGGCGTCCTGGTCCTGCTGGTCGTGATCGTCCGCCGCCTGCTCTCTTCGGACTCGGGCCGCCGCGCCGCGGCGACGCTCGTTCTTCGCACGCCGCTCCTGGGCCAGGTGGTGGCGCGCTTCGCCCTGATCAGGTTCTTCCGCATGTTGGGCACGCTGCTCAGCGCGGGCGTGGGCCTCATCGCCGCGCTGCGTGTGGCGAAGGAAG
>JAPLOD010000950.1 GCA_026692735.1 Planctomycetota bacterium
CCTTGCCGGCCGGGCCGTCCTGCGGTTCGGCGCCTTTCTCGGGGATGAGGGCCTCGCCGCCGGCGCCTTCTTCCTGCGGGACAGCCCATTCGGTTTTTTGGGGCCTCTGCGGCTTGAGGGACTTCCCCGGACGCGGCTCGGGGTCGTCCGGGCCCGGGAAGACAACCGTGGCCTTGAAGTCGGGTTCCTCGACGGAGAGCGGCGTTTTCTTCTCGGTCTTCTGTGCGGCGGGATCGGTCTTCGGGGGCGGAGGGTCATCGGGCGCGACGACTTCCGCGGCAACGGGGACGCCGTGCAGCGCGAGCCAGAAGAAGGCGAGCGGGACAAGCAATGCTGAAGACCGAGCGGCGCGGCTGATCACGTTTCATCCTTCACGTTTCATTGCTTCACGTATTCCAGGAATTCCTTTTCGAGGGCTGCGCTGTCCATGCCGACGTAATCGTGGAGGTTGGCGGTCTTGGAGCTCTTGTACGCGTCGTACGCGAACTCCAGGAAGTCCAGAGCGTACACGCCGTCCTTGGTCTCCAGCAGGAAGCGGCAGAGGGCGGCGGAGATCTGCGAGTTGTCCGGGTTGCCGGGCATGTTGAAGAAGGTTGAGTCGAGGGTCATGAGTTTGGCGAGGTCGGGCAACGTATTCTGCTGGGCCCGTTCGGCGGCCTTGGCGACGGCGGGGTGCTTGCGGCCCGTGGGGACGGTCCAGTGGCCCTTATCGTCGGGCACGGCATACTGGAGCGCCTCGCTCAGCGCCTTGGTGACCCAGGGCTTGGGGCCATTGACGATGGGCACCTGGGTGTACTCGCCCACGATCTGTTCGGCCCACTGGTTCTGCGTATAGTACGGGAACAGTGACAGGAGCGGCTCGGGCACTTCGCGGTGGAAATAGGAGGCGTGGCCCAGCGGCATGTACATGCCCGGGTACAGGAGCATGAGCCCCAGGACAGCGGGGTTCTTGAATTCGCGCTTCAGCAGCGCGTCGTAGTCCTTCTTCTCAGCGAAGACGTGGACGAGCAGCTTCTTGGCCATTGCAGGCGATAACGACATCTGCGGCGGGCGCCGTTCGCGCAGGAAGAAATCCGTGTATTCGCGCCCGGCGGCCTGCCACATGCCTTCCATGCGCTCCGTCATCTGCACCGAGTCCTTGCGGCAGACGGTGGACCTGAGCGTGCAATGCTGGGTTTCGATAACCCAGGGGGTGGCGCCCGCGGCGTGCTGCTTGTCGGCGTCGGCGATGGGCATCCACTTGCCGTTCTCGAACCATTCGCCGTTCTTGACGCGGTCCACGGCCGCGGCGGGGACCCAGCCGCATTCGGGCACGTAGGCGTTGCCTTTCTGGAGCAGTTGCGCGGAGAATGGGTCTTTCCAGACGTCGCCCGCCTTGACGTGGCCGAACGCCTGGCGCGCGACGGCGTTGTCCGGGTCGGCATCCAACGCCTGCAGCAGCAGGTCGCAGGCCTGGCGCGTGAGCCCGGCGCGGTAGTAGGTGGCGGCCACGTCGGCCAGGCCGGTAGCGCGGCTCTTGCGTGCCGCTTTCACACGCGTCGCCAGCTCCTTCTGCTTGGCCTCCTCAAAGATGACGGGCACAGTGATGGCTTCGAGGCCCTTCTTCAGGCCGGCGAGCGCGGGGTGCTTGTCGTCGAGACCCTCAAGCTCGGCGACCAGCGTCGTGGCGTCTGTCTTGGCTTGCAGGCCGATGAGCCACTGGCAGGTTTCGGCCAGCGTCTTGAGGTACGGCGCCTGCGCCTTCTTCAGCGCGTCGGGCAGGGATTTGAGAGCGGAGATGCGCGCCTGGCGATCGGCGGCGCGGCGCGGACCTTCGCCGGCGTGAAGCGCGGCGCGCGGGAGCAGGCACAGCAGGACCGCGAGCAGCGAGCGTTTGACCATCAGACTCCCTCGTGTCGGACACGATATTGTATGAGGCACGGCGGCGTGTGAACAGTCTGAAAGCGGGGGAAAAGCGGCGGCCTGCAGGTCGAGTTGGCAACTCGGCCCACG
>JAPLOD010000951.1 GCA_026692735.1 Planctomycetota bacterium
AGCGGCACGGGGATGGGCGCGGAGCGTCTGGTCGAGAACGTGACCACCCGCGAACCGATGTTCCACCTCGAGCTGGCTCCCACCTCGAAACTCCCGCTCTCCTGGCCCGGCGCCGACTGGGAGCAGCTTGACGCGAATGGCGGGATCACGCTGCCTGACGTTCACCCCGGCGCCTATCGCCTGACCGTTCGCGATTGGCTGGCCAGCAGAGGATGCGACGAGGGCGTGCTGTGCCGGCAGGATGTGGAGCTTGGAAAAGCGCGTGGCGCGGTCCGCGTGCAGCTTGGGGCCGGCTCAATCACCGGGCAGGTGCAGGCGGAGCGCAAGATTCGGCGCCTGGTTCAGGTGTTTGCCCCGGCCAAAGGCGGCGCGATCTACCACGCGCGCTGCGATGGCAAGGGGAACTTCTGCGTGCGCTACCTGCCGCCGGGCACCTACACGCTGGTCGCTCACGACGACCTGGCCGGCTGGTGCCGCATAGCGGACGTGGAAGTGCAGAGCAAAGTGCGCGATGTCGGCGTGCACAAGCTCGCGCCGGGCGGCGCCATCACAGGCACGCTCCCGCTCGGCCCCGGCGGGCGTCAGCCTGACGCCGTTGTGGCGACGGACGGCGCGGGCGTGTCCATTGAGGCGGACGACGTGAAGGGGATTGCGGGCGAGAGCTTCACGATACCGAACCTGTGGCCGGGGACGTGGACTGTGGCGCTGCGCCGCGGAAAGGAAACGCTGGTGGTGACGCGGGTGACGCTGGAAGGCGCCGAGACTGTGCGTGCCGAGTTCCCGGCCGGAAATCAGAACTAGAAAGCCCCGTCGCTTATCGTAATGTTTCCGTCTCTGTTCTGTGGTTGAACCACAAACCAGAAACTGGAAACGGGAAGCTTTGGTGGGATGCCATGCCGCAATACTTGAGTACCGACGAGATACGCAGGCGCTGGATCGCCTTCTTTGCCGGCGCGGGCCACAAGCACGTCCCCTCCGACTCGCTCGTGCCGCAGAACGATCCGAGCGTGCTGTTCACCGGCGCGGGCATGAACCAGTTCAAGGACCATTTCCTTGGCCGCGCCAAGCTCGATCATCCGCAGCAGCGCGCCGTCGCCGTCCAGAAATGCCTGCGCACCGCCGACATTGACAACGTCGGCCGCACGCCCAACCATCACACGTTCTTCGAAATGCTCGGCAACTTCTCCTTCGGCGACTACTTCAAGAAGGAGGCGGTGCAGTGGGGCTGGGAGTTCTGCACCGATCCCGCGCGCGGGCTGGGGTTGGAGCCGGAGCGGCTCAGCGTGACGATCTACGGCGGCAACGCCGCGTTGGGCATTGCGCGCGACGAGGAGGCCGCCCTGGCGTGGAAGGAAGCCGCGCCCGCGCTGCGGAACAAGGACGGGGCGTGGCGCATCTACGAGTATGGCGATCACGACAACTTCTGGCCGGCCGACGCGCCGGCGCAGGGTCCCAACGGCCCCTGCGGCCCGTGCAGCGAGATCTACTACGACATGAAGCCCGAGCAGGGGCCGCCCGAGCCGGTCGCGGACAGCAAGGACCCCTACCGCTACGTTGAAATCTGGAACCTGGTCTTCACGCAGTTCAACCGCGTGGACGTGGGCAAGCTCGAACCGCTCTCGCAGAAGAACATAGACACCGGCGCGGGCCTGGAGCGCATCGCGCGCGTCCTGCAGCAGAAGAGCAACAACTACGAGATAGACCTCCTCTTCCCCGTCGTCGAAACCGTGGCGAAGATCGCCGGCAAGCAGTACGGCAAGGACGCTGAAGACGGCCGCCGCATGCGGCGGATCACCGACCATACGCGCGCGGCCGTCTTCTGCATCGCCGACGGTGTCGCGCCCAAGAACGAAGGCCGCAACTACGTCGTGCGCCGCCTGATGAGACGCGCCATCCTCGACGGCCAGGAGCTGGGAATCAAGGACGCCTTCCTGGGCGAGGTGGCGAAGACGGTCGTCACACAGATGAGCGTCGGCTATCCGGAACTCACGCCGCGCACCGAGACCCTCGTGCGCCTGATCGAGGAAGAGGAAGCGGCGTTCTCGCGGACGCTCCGGGATGGACAGCAAACACTTGAAGAGTCCTTTCGGCTTCACGTTTTTCACGATCTCACCAGACCGAACTCAAAGCTTCGAACCCTTTTCGCGGGGATCAGCGACGCGATTAGGCGGGGAGAGCTGATCGTCTCCTGGCCCGATGACAAGAGCCGCGAGTTCAACCCGACGGTTACCTATAAGTGCGTTGGTCCTCGTCCGGGAATCCGGTATGTTACCGATGTCGTGAGTTCAGTGAACGCTGAATATGATGAGAAGCGCTCCCAAATCGGGAAGATTCCCCATGGTATCGTTCTCGACCATCGAGCTGCCTTCCGCCTCTGGGATACGTTCGGCCTGCCCATCGAGTTGACGACAGAACTCGCGCAGTCGCAGGGCCTGCAGGTGAACATGACCGAGTTCAAGCAGGAGATGGAGGAGGCCGTCAAGCGCAGCCAGGCCGGCTCAGCCATCCGCAAGGAGGTCTTCGACTCCGGCCCCGTCGCGGAACTCAAGAAGCGTTTCGCCGGCCAGCCGACCACCTTTGTCGGCTACGGCACGCTGCGCGTGGATAACGCCAGGGCCCTGGCCATCGTGCAGGGCGACGCGCTGGTGGACACGGCCCGGCCCGACGGCGAGGCCATCGTCCTCCTCGACCAGACGCCGTTCTACGCCGAGAGCGGCGGCCAGGTCGGCGACAAAGGCTGGCTCATCTCGGGCGCACAGAAACACGCCGTGCTCGACACGCACAAGCAGGAAGGCTTGTTCCTGCACCGCGTGACACTGAGCGGCCCGCTTGCGGTGGGCGACACGGTCTCCGCCGTCGTTGACGAGGACCGCCGCGGGCCGACGGTCCGCAACCACTCCGCCACGCACCTGCTGCACAAGGCGCTGCGCGCTGTCCTGGGCACACACGTCGAACAGCGCGGCTCGTTCGTGGCGCCCGAGCGCCTGCGCTTCGACTTCACGCACTTCGAACAGATCAAGCCGGAGCAGCTCGTCGAGATCGAACGCCAGGCCAATGAAATGGTCGCTGCCGACCTGCCGGTTGACATACAGGAGCTTCCCATCGCCGAAGCCAGGGCCAAGGGCGCGATGGCGCTCTTTGGCGAGAAATACGGCGAGCGCGTCCGCGTCGTGAGCATGGGGCCGTCCATCGAGCTGTGCGGCGGCACCCACTGCCGCAGCACCGGCCAGATCGGCTACGTCCGCATCATCTCCGAGAGCTCCATCGCCGCGGGCGTGCGGCGCATGGAGGCGCTCACCGGCGCCGCGGCCGTCGCCGACGCCCGCAAGACCGACGAACAGCTCAGCCGCCTGGCGCTGCTCCTGAGGACCAAGAAGGAAGCCGTCCACGAACGCGTCGTCGCGCTGCAGGAGGAGAAAGCGGCCGTGGAACGCAAGTTGGAGTCCCTGCGCAAAAAAGCCGCCACCGCCGCCGCCGGCGAGCTGCTCGGCAACGTGCAGGACGTGGCCGGCGTGAAGCTGTTGGCCGCGCAGATCGCGGGCGCCGATGCCGCGGCCTTGCGCACCACGCTGGACGGCATCCGCAAGACCTTCAAGGAAGGCGCGGTCGTGCTGGGCGGCGTCAAGGAAGGCAAAGTCGCGCTGCTCGTCAACTTCTCGCCCGAGATCGTCAAGCGCGGCGGACACGCCGGCAATCTGCTGAAGGCGCTCGCGCCCAAAGTCGGCGGCAAGGGCGGCGGCAAACCAGACATGGCTCAAGGCGGCGGCACGGACGCGGCGAAGCTGCCGGAGGCACTTGAAGCGGTGGCGGGCATGTTGGGCGCGATGATCCGCGGGCAGCCCCATGCTTGACACATTGCTGCACAGGCAGTATGTTTATATGCATGAGAACGACGGTTGACCTTGATGACTCGCTCTTGCGCCGCGCCAAGGAGCTTGCGGCCCGCACGCATCGGACGCTGACCTCCGTGCTCGAAGACGCGCTGCGGGAAACGCTCTCGCGAACCCGCGCGCGCGCCCGCCGCAAGTGCGTCGTGCTGCCGAAGTCCACTCAGCGTCCCGGCGTCTTGGCGGGTGTTGACCTGGACAGTTCCGCCGGCCTGCTTGACGTCATGGAAAGAGACGATGCTTCTGCCCGACGTTAACGTGCTGGTGTACGCCTTCCGTGCGGAGCACCCGCAACACGCGGCGTTCAGGACATGGCTTGGTGAACTCGTCAACGGCAGCGGGGCCTACGGGATGTCCGATCAGGTCCTCAGCGGATTCGTGCGCGTGGTGACCCACCCGAAGGTGTTTGCTCGCCCGGACTCCGTGGAGGAGGCCCTGTCTTTCGTAGCCGTGCTGCGCGAGCAGTCGAACTGCGTGCGGCTTGTGCCGGGCGACCGGCACTGGGCGATTTTTGCGGACCTTTGCGCTCGCACTCAGGCCAAAGGCAATCTGGTGGCGGATGCGTTTCTGGCGGCACTCGCGATCGAGCACGGCTGCGAATGGATCACGGAGGACCGCGACTACGCGCGCTTCCCCGGTCTGCGCTGGCGGCATCCGCTGCAGAAATGACGCCGGCGGCGCTACGCCGGCTTCTCAGCGTCCGGCGCGGCGGCAGGCAGGTTAACGGGCGTGGTGATGCTGGTCTTGACGCCGCTGCCTTCGCGGTGCTGCACTTCGAGTTCCTTGGCGAGGTCGGGCGGCGGCTCCTTGACGACGGGCATGTCCTTGGTCGCGATGTGTTCCTCAATGTCCTCGA
>JAPLOD010000952.1 GCA_026692735.1 Planctomycetota bacterium
CACCGTGTGCTGCGCGGCGGCTCGTTCCTTCTCGAGCCGATGGGTTGCCGGTCGGCGGTGCGCCGCAGTTCGCCGCCGCGCGCGGCAAGCTGCGAATTCGGAATGCGGCTGGCCTTCACGCCGGAGCAGAAGTAGTTCGGCGGCCGGCACGCCGCGACGCGCGCACGGTGTTCAGCCTGCACCTTCTGGATGGCCGGCGTGAGCCACTTCAGGTCTCGCGGAGGCATGCTGCGGTTCCCGGGGCACTTCGATCTGGCCGGGCCTACCCAATCCACGCGTCAAAGGCTTGTGCCAGCCCGCCTTCGAGACGGCCCAGCCGTTTACCGAGGCGTTGGATTGGCAAGCGGACCATCTCCGCGCCCGAGCAATAGGAGTCCCGGCGCAAGCCGGTCGCCCTGAAGTCAGGCTGGTCCGCGGCGATCAGGAGATGCTGCTGCGGAACGTAAAGCTCTATCGCAGCGGAGATCAGGGCAACGAGAACCACGGCTCCATGTGGCTCCACGTCAACCACCACGCACGGCCGGATGTCAACGCATTCCCGCCACTGCGCCCGGACGAGGTAGATCTCCCCCCGTTGCGGTGTCATTGCGTGGCTTGCTCAGCTTCCCACCGTTTCCATTCCTCTTCCCATTCGGGTTCCGGAGGGAAGGGGCAGGGCCTCTGAGCCATTTCCTTCTCTGTGATAACGCGCCGGCCTTTGTAGGAGGCCTGTTTCCTCCGATCGCGGGGCGTCACCTTGTGGGCCTGCAACCCGCGGGAAGGGCGTCTCGGCGTGGTCCTGTCTTCGGTCTTGGTCTTCAATCCATCTGCCTCCGCAGGAAGTGTACTCCCAACCGGCGAGGAAATCAACGCCCCCGCGCCACGTGGCCTTGCACTTTTGCCTGACATGCAGGAAACTCCGGCGATCCGTCTTCAGGAGCTGCGCCCATGGCCGCGAAAGCCCGCGCCACAAAGCATCCGAGGAAGAGTCCTGCCGAGCCCTGTTTCGACAATCTGCTGAAGGTGCTGCGGCACGAGGTCCCGGCACGCCCGACGCTGTTCGAGTTCTTCCTGAACGGGCCGCTGTACGCCAAGCTGTCCGGGCGGCCCTACAAGAAGGCCGAGGACCGCATCACCGATCTGCGCCGGCTTGTCCGGGCCTTCAAGGCGGCCGGCTACGACTACGCCACGTTCCACGGCTCCGGCTTCGGCTTCCCGGCCGGCGAAAAGCACCGGGCGCAGACGATCTCGCTGAACGAGGGCGCGGTCATTCACGACCGGAAGAGCTTCGAGACGTACGCGTGGTCCGAGCCGGAGGACTACGATTACTCCGCGCTGGAGAACATCGCGCCCGACCTGCCGGACGGGATGAAGATCATCGTCTGCGGTCCGGGCGGCGTGCTGGAGAACGCGATCTCGCTGGCGGGCTACGATCGCTTGTGTTTCCTGCTCGCGGACGACCCGCCGCTGGCCCGGGACATCTGCGACGCCATCGGCTCGCGCCTGGTGAAGCACTACCAGATCGTCGCGCCGCTCGACACCGTCGGCGCCTGCATCTCGAACGACGACTGGGGATTCAAGACCCAGCCCATGCTCTCCCCCGCGCAGTTGCGGGAGTACGTATTTCCCTGGCATGTGAAGATCGTGGAGGCGATCCACGCGGCGGGCAAACCGGCCATCCTGCATTCGTGCGGCAACCTGGCGGGGGTCATGGACGACGTCATTGATGGGATGAGATACGACGGCAAACATTCCTACGAGGACGTCATCCAGCCCGTCGAGGAAGCGTACGAGCAGTACGGCAGGCGCATCGCGATCCTCGGCGGCATTGACGTGGACTTCATCTGCCGTTCCACGCCGGCGGAAGTGAAGCGGCGCTCCACGGCCATGCTCGAACAGGCCGCCGCGCGAGGCAGCTACGCGCTGGGCACGGGCAACAGTGTGCCGGAATATGTCCCGCCGGAGGGCTACTTCGCCATGATCTCTGCGGCCACGGAAGGCAGAGGCTAGTTTCCGTCGAAGCTCCAGTACGCGATCAGGCCGTCCGTGGACGCGAGCATCGGATACAGCACGTAGATGCTCAGCTCGTTCTGCGAGAGGGCGCGGTTGTAGAGGCGGACCTCATCCACGCGCCCCTGGAACGCCAACTGGCCATCCTGGCGGCGGCCGATGGTGAACGGACGGTCGCCGGGCTGGCGCGGCCTCTTGATGCTACGGGACGAAACGACCACGCCGTCGAGGTAGAGCTTCATCTCGATGCCGTCGTAGGTCAGCGCGAGGTGGTGCCAGGTCTTGGCCTTCAGAGAGCCGCTGGCGCTGGTGAGCAAGAAGCGGTTGTTTCCCCCGCCGCCGATATTGAGGTACGCGCCCGCGTGGTCATGTTGGATGATCAGCGCGTAATGGCCGTTCTGCTCCTCGTGGACGTTCTTGTCCACAACCCAGCGGCGGCCGTCGCCGTCGCGCGGGAACTCATCCAGGTACACCCAGGCTCCCAGAGTCAACTGCAGGGGCTCGAGCGCCTGGTCGTGCGGAGTGTCAAGGAAGGTGTCGCGGCCGTTGCACTCGAACGCCTTCCCGACCTTGCCGTCCGCCGTGCCCCTGGGCGCGGCCCTCAGAGCGCCGCCCTTCTCCGGATTGGCGGCCGCGCGGGCCTCGCCGGCGCGCTTGATGAGATCGGCGCGCGCGGCGGGCACGGCGGAAACGCGCTGGTTGGCCGCGGTCTGCCGGATCACCTCCAGGTTGGGCATTCCAACGATGCGCACGCTGTGGAACGCGGCGGTGGCGTTCTCGCCGCCGTCGTTGGTGCGCACAAACAGTCCGATGAAGCGCGGCTCGAAGAGGATCTGTTCCCGGCCGATGCTGACGCTGCCGCCGGCCTTGTTCGCCACTTCGCCAGTCACCATGCCCTGCACGCAGTTCAGGCGCATTTTGAAAAGGTCCCTCGGGTTGCCGGGCAGATGCTGCGTAGGTTTGGCCCAGAAGTTCTCTTTCTTGGGGCGGCAGGCGCCCAGGTTGACGACGCAGCCCTTGCCGGGGCTTTCAGTGACGGTGAGACGGAAGACGTACTCACCGCCATCCCAGAT